>JAPKXX010000072.1 GCA_026394595.1 Methanoregula sp.
AGCCGAACCGCTCTTCTTATCTTTCTTCTGTCCGGAATATCATTTTTCAATAATCTCAGGAATGTATTTTCCTCCCGCAATGGTATTATAAAAATGAAAACAGCACGCGATGTCAGGGGGCTTATCCGGCTGTTGAACCACAGCGATCCCGATATTCAGTATCACGCTGTGGAGGCGCTCGGGGAGATCGGTGATGCCGGTGCTGTGGAGCCCCTGATCACTCTCATGAAGCACGAGGAGATGAGCGGTGTCCGGTGGAAATCAGCAGAATCACTGGTAAAGATCGGCGCCCCATCTGTTGAACCGCTGATCAGCGTGCTCGAGCACCCGGATAGTGACGTGAGGTGGAAGGCCGTGATCGCCCTTGGTGAAATCAAGGATCCGCGTGCGATTGGACCACTTATCAGGCAGCTGTCGGACACGGACCGTTTCGTGAAGAGCCGGGTGGCGCATGCACTCGGGATGATCGGAGCGCCTGCGGTGCATCCCCTTATCTGGACACTCCGGGAGGGTGATGGCAACCTGAGGTGGGGGGCGGCAATCGCACTTGGCAGGATAAAGGATCCCCAGGCAGTCGAACCGCTGATCCAGGCCCTTGCGGATAAATACGAAAACGTTCGCGCCGAGGCAGCAACTTCGCTTGCTGCAATAGGGAAACCGGCAATTGCGCCCCTGATCTGGTTCCTGAAACATTCAGAGGGGGGTATGCGTATCGAAGTGATGAATGCACTGGGAGAGCTGCATGCCAACGATGCCATCGAACCGCTGGTTCAGATGCTGGAAAAGGCAGATGAAGAGGAGCGTCAGGCCATCGCTGCGACACTCGATACGATTTTGGCACCGTTTGTTAACCGGCTGGCAAAAAGGTTGTGGAACGGTACTGATCCTGAAAGAGGAGGAGACGATACCAGTATTTTAAAAAAATGTGAAGGGGAGAAAAAACCGGTATGACAACAAATGAGATTATAACCACGCTGATTTCCACATTCCGCGACCCTTCGATTGATATACGGCACGATGCGGTAATGAACCTGGCCGCGTGCGGCACGCGTGCGGTTGCCCCCCTCGTCAAAGCGATGCAGGAGGCAACGGATTCTGACATGAGATGGTATGCTGCAACCGCGCTTGCACGGATTGGTGAGCCGGCTGTAACCCCCCTTCTTGCTGCGATGAATAAGGATCGCAACCGGGATTTCAGGAAATATGCTGCCGCAGCGCTGGGCGGGATTGGAGCTCCTGCGATTGAACCAATTATCGAAGCGATGGCGGTTGATGACCGTGAACTGCGAGGCTTTCTCTCGCTTGCCCTTTGCAGGATTGGAACGCCGGCAATCGGTCCCCTGACACGGTGTCTTGAAAGCAACGATGAGATGATCAAATCCTGTGCGGCACTTACGCTCTGGCAGATGGGAGAGGAAGGGCTCAATGCGGTGATCCAGAAAGTGCAGCAGGAAAAAACCGAATAACCCCTCACCACCCCTCTTTGTCCGGCAGCCCCCTGTCTTCAGTTGAAACGAGAACCGAACAGATAAATCTCCCCGTGCCTATGTTTCCGGTATGCTGCAGCTCTCAGCGACAATGAAGGAGTACGAAACAACACTCCGGACTGCGCTTGACACAGCTATCACTATCGCACGGGCAGCGCGTTCCCGCGGTCTCGACCCTTCTCTTGATGTAGAGATCCCTGTTGCAAGCGACCTAGCTGACCGTGTTGAGGCGCTTCTTGGCATCAGGGGGGTGGCAGAGCGTATACGCGAGCTGGAGCAGCAGATGTCCCGTGACGAGGTGGCTCTCCGTATTGGCGACGATTTCGTGCAGCGGCGGTTTGGAGAGAAAGACCGGGAACAGATCCTCGATCATGCAATACGCACCGCAATGGCGCTTTTAACCGAGGGGGTTGTTGCAGCGCCGACAGAAGGTATTGCAAAAATCGGGATCGGAAAGAACGATGACGGGAGCGAATATCTGAAGATATATTATGCCGGGCCGATCCGGAGTGCCGGTGGAACGGCGCAGGCACTCTCAGTACTTGTTGGGGATTACGTACGGCGGGCACTGGGCATCAACCGGTATATTCCCCGGCAGGTGGAGGTCGAACGCTACATCGAGGAGATCCGGCAGTACAACAGCATCATGAATCTCCAGTACCTGCCCAGCGAGCAGGAAATACGGCTTATTGTAACGAATTGTCCTGTCTGTATCGATGGTGAAGCAACTGAGCAGGAAGAGGTTGCAGGCTACCGGAACCTCGAACGTATTGAGACCAATTCGGTGCGGGGCGGCATGGCGCTCGTGCTTGCGGAGGGGATTGCCGGAAAAGCCGCGAAGCTGCAGAAAAACGTCGACAAAATGAAGATGGATGGCTGGGAATGGCTTGACCAGCTGATTGGTGGCTCAACGAGAGGAAATTCCGACGAAGAGAACGGGGGTATCAAACCAAGGGACAAGTACCTCCGGGATCTCATCGGGGGAAGGCCTGTCTTCTCCCACCCGATGCGTAAAGGTGGATTCCGGCTGCGCTATGGTCGGTCCCGCAACACCGGTTATGCCGCTGCGGGACTAAACCCGGCTACTATGCATATCCTCGGCGATTTCCTTGCCGTCGGGACACAGATGAAGATCGAACGGCCCGGCAAAGCGTGCGGTGTGGTCCCGGTTGATTCGATCCAGGGACCGACGGTCCGTTTGAAGAATGGGGACGTTCTGCGCATTGATGATGAAACATCGGCAGTACAGATTGCTCCCGAGATCGAACGGATCCTTGACGTCGGTGAGATTCTCATCTCATTTGGTGAATTTCTGGAGAACAACCATGTGCTTGTCCCTCCTGCGTATTGTGACGAATGGTGGCTTCTTGAAGGCGGGAAGAGGCGACCGAATGACGAAATCGAAGCAATCGCGTTTTCGCAGAACGGCGCGTTTTTGCATCCCGATTATACATATTTGTGGGACGATCTCACCTGCGACCAGATCAGATGGCTTGCTGAAATGACCTCGGAAAAGGGAAGGATTGAGGATGGGCAGCTGGTAATCTCAGATAATTCCACACTTAAAAACCTGCTGGAGGAGCTCCTCCTTCCCCACATTCTCCGTGACGGATTGATCCGGATCATGGTATACCGTGTCTTCATAGCATGCCTCGGACTCGATGAATATCTGAAAAAAAAGACAGTCTGGGACTCCCAAGTCCCTGCGGACCCTCTTACCCTTGTGATGCACCTGAGCGGGTTTATGATGCGGTCGAGGGCAGGGACACGGATCGGGGGGCGCATGGGGCGACCTGGCAAGTCTAAACCAAGAAAGATGAATCCCCCGCCTCATATCCTGTTTCCGCTCGGGGAATCCGGGGGATCACGGCGCTCATTTCAGGAAGCCTCTATTCATACGCCGGAATCCGATGCAGACTTTGTTGGGATTGATATTCAAAAGGAAGGGGGGATCATCGAGATTGATATAGGCAGGCGCAGGTGCCCTTCCTGTGGAGAAGTGACCTTCAAAAACCGGTGCGACAAGTGCATTACCCACACGGTCCCGGTTTTCACCTGTCCGAAATGCAAAAGGGAGACCGACCATATACGCTGTCCCGGGTGCAATGTACCCACCACTTGCCTGCAGAGAGTCACCCTGAACGTAAAGGACGAATATTTCCGGGCGATGGAGCGGCTGGGGCTGAAACCTGACAGCATTCCCCTCGTAAAAGGTGTCAAAGGGGTCATATCTAGGGAAAAGACCGTGGAAGCGCTCGATAAAGGGATTCTTCGGGCTCAGCAGGAGATCTTTGTATTTAAAGATGGCACTACACGGTTCGACATGATCGACCTCCCGCTTACACATATCTGTCCTGAAGAAGTGGGCGTTGATATAGCAACGCTACGCAGTCTGGGATACGAGAAGGATATCCATGGCAGTGATCTTCTGGACGTTTCCCAGATTCTCGAGCTGCGCCCGCAGGATATCCTGGTCTCAGAATCCTGTGCTGATTATATGGTGAAAGTAGCGCAGTTCATCGATAACCTGCTCGTCAAATTTTACGGGCTCTCCCCCTTTTATCATATCACAACCCGAAACCACCTCCTCGGACACCTTGTCATCGGACTCGCTCCGCATACCAGTGCCGGGGTCCTCGGTCGTATCATTGGTTTTACGAGGGCAAACGTTGGCTATGCTCATCCATTTTTCCATGCTGCGAAACGCCGAAACTGCTTCTTTGGGGATACCGAGATCGAGGTATATGATAGCAGGCGCTGGAAGGTAACTCCTATCCGCCGTTTTGTGCTGGAAAACTTTGACGTTAGCACACCCGGTATCGACCGACTTGGGACGTATTATTCAGATCCAACCCAATCATGGTACACCAGAACGGTGGATTCCCACGGCATCCTGCATATACGGCAGATCACATCGGTTTCGATCCACCGGTCACCCAAAGTACTCATAAGGTTCACCACGGCAAGGGGAAAGGAACTCGTAGTTACTCCAGACCATGCAATGCTGCTCTGGGACACAGATTACCTGCGCAAGATCAGGGCAGTCGAACTGAGGGTGGGTGATGCAGTGCCCGTCTTTGAAACCGGTGGAAACCTGATTAGCGATCGGATTACAGCAGCAGAAACAATCCCCGCACTGGATGAACGGGTCTATTGCCTTACTGTGGCTGAAGACCATACGCTGGTTGCAAACGGGATCTTTACCGGACAGTGCGATGGGGATGAGGATTGCATCATGCTTCTTCTTGACGGGCTTCTTAACTTCTCCCGTTCGTTTTTACCAGAATCCCGCGGCGGTTCCATGGACGCTCCTCTAGTGCTGACGAGCCGGATCGATCCGGCAGAGATCGATAAGGAGAGCCTGAATGTTGATGTATGTTCCGGGTACCCTCTCGAGATGTACCTGGCGACACTGCGGTTTGCAAAACCAAAAGAGGTTGAATCCCTTATCGACCGCGTTGAGCGAAGGCTTGGTACCCCGGCACAACTCGAGGGTTTTCTCTTCACTCATAACACGTCGGATATTTCAGCGGGACCAATTGAATCAACCTATACACAGCTTAAGACGATGCTTGAAAAGCTTGAGGCAGAGTTGTCTCTTGCTGAGCGGATCCGAGCGGTGGATGCCGATGATGTTGCGGAGCGTGTGCTGACCACCCATTTCATCCGTGATCTCACCGGGAATCTCTCCGCGTTCTCAAAGCAGAAATTCCGTTGTACGAAGTGCAATACGATATATCGAAGGATGCCCCTTGCAGGTAAGTGCACGAAATTCCGGGGCAGGGGGATCTGTAATGGCAACATTGTTCCTACCGTCCATGAAGGATCCGTGAAAAAGTATCTCGAGATGTCCAAAGAGCTGTGCAAAAAATACCGTGTTTCGGAATATACCCGCCAGCGTGTCGAAATGCTCGATCTTGCGATTACTTCCACGTTCGGGACGGAAAAGCACCAGCAGCTCGGGCTTGCTGATTTTATGTAAAATTTACACCACTCACCAGGAATTGCGGTTTGGGACGGTTTTTCCCTTTAGATATTATACAATTTCCACCACGAAATTCTCGCACTTCAGGTTCGGGGTGCCTATCTATCAGGAATGCATTGAAGGCATAATCAGGCAATTCAGGATAATTATTTCAAAACTCAAAGCCTTTTACTATCCTACACCAAATTAGTGTCTGAGCGAGGGTATCTAAGCCTGGTCAACAGAGACGGACTCAAGATCCGTTCCAGAAGTGGTTCGCGGGTTCAAATCCCTCCCCTCGCATTATTTTTTGGATATTTTTTTGTTTGTCGGGCATTATATCAGGATTGTTTATGCTAGTATCAGGATAAAAAAAACCAAAAAATTGAGCAGATAGTGCGTATATCGTGTGTTAATAGAAAGGAGCGGTTCTACTGACAGAAAAAAAACCCTCAATGGTGAAGAACGATCGGAATCAACCGGTGAAATCATATGGGTAAAACTCCCCCAGAAACGAAACCGGGAGATGTTTGGTTGTGCTGAATTGATGATGGGTGCAAACCACATCCGGGTCCGGTGTTTCGATGGCGTCACCCGCACGGGAAGGATCAAGGGCAAGATTAAGAAAAAGGTCTGGATTCGTTAAGGGGACATCCTGATTGTAATACCCTGGAACTTTCAGGATGAAAAATGCGATATCATCTATAGGTATACCGGGCCACAGGTGGAGTGGTTTCGGAGAAATAATTATCTCTGAACTTACTCTCTTTTAAAAAATTACTGAAAAGTGAAGAATTTTTTTGCTATTACAGGCCTTTGATCATGATATCATAACGCTTAATCACAAGCGTGTCCGTGGTAGGCAGCTTATAGGTACCGGGGGGATTCTCGATCCATTTTAACGAATTTGTGATATAATTATGCCAAGCCACCGAGAAATTATTAGCCGGATCGGGCACATATGTGACGGTAACTTGGTTCGCAGGTGTCGAGATCTCCGTATAGTTGGTTTCTGAAAGCTGCATGCGAACGGTCCCAACACCCGCCTGTGACATCATTTCTGTTGAATTAATACCTATCAGGTAGATAACCGAAGTTGTTTTTGAGGTGATTGGATCGGTGTCGCTGAACCATCGGGGTTCGGCAAGCATCACCGAACCGGTTTCGTACATCGGCCGTGTGATCACTGCCCCGTTTTCAATTGTAATAATCTGCTGGGCACTTACCGATTCATACTGAAGTTGTCCCGGATTGAAGGTAGTGATAGGGCCACTGAGATCTGCTATTGTGAACGAAGGTGTGGGGTTGAAGGTTGTGTTATAAACGGTGAGAAATCCCCCACCGACTTTGAGTGAGGTTTCCTTGTATGGTACACTCTTGTAGGTCAGGCTCTTTATGTCGTTCTGCAGAACGATCATATTCTTTTCCATGATCCGCTCATCAGCATTCGTTTGGGTCTGAAGGAGAATTGGATATCCGTAGAGCGTGACAAGCCCGATTCCTACAATAACCAGAGTGAATATTAACATAAAGCCAATGGCTTCAGATACACCTCGCTCATCTCTTTCCAGATTGTTACATAACCTCATCAGAAACCCCCGGAATCATAGCTAATCTTGTTCATGCCCCGACCTGTTGTGTTCCCCATAACGCCACGCGTTGCCCCAATTCCGGCGAGCGATACTTTACTGTAAATATAGTCGCGGGAGACCGTTACGTCCTGGTCGGTGGGTTTTATACCCTGCCCAATCTCGACAAAATAGTCCTTGCCTGCCACATCATCAGGGAGATCAATAAAAGTGGAAATTGTACCATTATACGGGGCAGTGACATACACATCGACGATGCGGGCACTTATACCATTGCCAATATCGGTAAAAGCAGAAGAACTCACCTGATCAGCCGGCCCTTCCATGATATTGGTGTTCACCAACAGCATCATCACGACCATGAGAAACATGAGGATGCCGCTGATCATAACGTATTCGATTAGGTTCGCAACCCCTGCATCAGCCTTTCGATTAATAATTTGTTGTTTCATTGTACGCCGTCACCCCATTGTTGTAGTGGATATCAATGATCTTTGTATAGGTCGATCCCGGTGGTGCCTGCGTTACCCTGAATGAGACAATTGCATTCTTTCTGGACAACGCAATCGAGGAAATATCCTTTTTGACATCATCAAAGTCAGCAGCAACTGTAATTTTGGATGACTGGAGCACCTCGCTTCGAATATCTAGGATATCATTCTTGGGAAATTCCAGAACCCCTTCTGCCGTTGTCTGACCGACGACAGTTGACTGGTTGATGACAATTCCCAAAAAGAAGAGGGAGAAGCTCACAATAAATCCCATGAGCACGATCCATTGCGCATCGTCATTCAATCGCGCCATAAGAGCACCTCAACAAGCACCGCCTGAACCCGGTTATCTACCTCTGCGGGCATGCTCCCCCCTGCTGTATTGTCCACTTGCACCCATTCTGTCACTCGCACTGCATGCTCCCCGCCCGTGGGTTTGCGGGATTCTGTGAAGTGAAACCGGTTTACCGAAGTTGTCGGGGTGTTACGGTAGTAAACATCGGTGCTGAACTGGAGTATATCGTATGCTCCACCAGTTTTGTTGTTGCAGAACCAGAGAAATGTTTCCCTGAACCGGTCTGTATCATTATTTTTTATGATGCTCTGGAGGGCACTCTCAGCTGAATCCGCCGACGTGTTGGGGGTGTTCATCATGCGCAATGCATCACTGCCCAGTTGCTCCAGTTGCATGTCACTGATATGGGTGTCTCCCGGCGTGTATATCGACGTGGTGCTGACAACAATAAATGCGGTCAGGAGCATGATCAAGCCGGCGGCAAGTCCTTCAATGGTGAAAAGCTGCCCCTCTGAATTTACCATATAGCCACCTCCAAAACACCCTCTTTTAACTTGGGTTGTGTCACCAGGTTCGGGTTATAATTATAAGGGTATGGGGTGGTGAAGCTGTTGTTGAAGAAAGTGTCCGTCCGGTCCAGATTGAATGTGTAATTAATATATAAATGCGTGTTGTCGGTCGCTATGCCATAGAAGAACCCTGCTGGAAATATGACTGATACATTATCAGTGATAAAGGCAGGTAGCAATGTTGGGGTAGTCCCCCCGTCGATATAGGCGTTATCAAAGGTACGTACCTGACCAAAGGTTTGTGCAGGGTTCTGCCGATAAATATCGATGGAACTTAGGGTAATTATAGGTGGGGAAGGGTAGACCGAAGGGATGAGATTGATATTGTGTGCCTTGCTCAGATTAGTAATGTTCACCATAATCTGGTCCCGCAGGGGATTAATCTGATATGCGATATTTGGTTCGTCCCCAATCAAATTGGTGCAGTTGAGATGGAAGGAAAAAACATGAGTTGTAACATTATTAGAGACTCCGGAATTTCTAAAATTTGGCGCATTGACGGTCGCGTTACTCGGATATTTTATCTTTACAAGACGCCGGATATATCCATATCCATCTGGTTTAATATCACCGACAGAATTGTTCATCATTCCATCGAATGTGACTAATGAAATATTGAACCGATACGGGCGATCACCAAAGATAACCCGTTGCTGATAATCATCCGGATAGGAAAACGAGGTACTGCAGAAGAACCGCTCTACTTTGCTTAATTTCAGGATATTTGGGGTGTCTTTTACGATCGTGAGTCCAAAGCGTTCAATCTCGTCTTTTTGAAGGTCATCTTTTATCTCCCAAGGTGGATTTGCAGGCATGCCGGGATCTTCTACAAGGATGACCCCGGTTCTATATGCAACCGCATCATAATCGATGGTTCTGCCCTGCGTGTTGATCAGGAGCCCGGGGATCATGGTCGCCACCCAGATTATCGCGATCATGAAGATGGTCATGCCCGCGAGAAAATCAATGGAGAGGTTTCCCCCATCATCAAGCATACGACGGAATCAACGCCCCTGAACCCGCATCAAATACTAAGGTCTGTTGTTTATCCTGCTGATAGACCGTCACTGTATAAATCCCATTGCCGAGCTCCATCCGCTTGATGAGATCCTTTTGCGTGGGGTTTGAACCGGCAATAATACCGGTATTTTTCCTGATAAGTTCGCCCGGCGGGATAAATGAACCCACGATGATCTCCCGCTCTGGTAACTCCCCCTTCCAGGGAACCGATTGCCAGCCCGATGCATCATAGTACATCAGGGCACTCTCATTATCATACCTGATCCCCAGCAGCCATTTTGACGCCTTCCCGTCATAATCCAGATTATTTGCCCTCATATAGTGGATGGTTATGTTCGAGGAGACCCCCCGATTTTCCAGAAGGAACGAAGGGAGCTGTTCCACTGCCTCCTCGAATGCGATAGATCGGAATTGACCGGCTTCTGGCAGGGGGAGGAGCCCGATATCGATCTTCTTTGCATTTTGCTGACCCGATTGAAGTGTCGTGGAGGGCCCTGTTGCCGCCAAATAGGAGACAACAACAATCCAGATAATGACAAGGGACAGAAGGAATAGGATGATGTCAGGCCTGCGCATGATCTTCCTTACAGGGAATAGGTGGGAAATGAGATATAAATATTGGTAATATTACCATTAAACCTAAAAAAATCCCTTTTCCAATCAGATTGCTACAAGATTTTATGCAATAGAGTTTTTCATTTCAATATGGCAACTCTGATAACGTCTATCTGAATTACCTGAATTGGTTCCATGCGACCCCCATCTGATTTAAAATTAACCCGTACAAACATAACGCCTCTGACAATTCAGGAGAAATTCCCGTTCAGTCTTGGGGGGATGAGGTTTAGATACTACGTCGGATACAACGTATACCCGATGAAGGTATTCTTTGGTTATATACTATCAGTCAGGTGGCTCTCAAAAAATCAGTCATTTTTTTCACTTGATTTCGTAAATTTGATGACTGCCAACAACAGGAAGGGGAACCGTCATGGAAATAATAAACTCTGGTATCTGGAAGAACCTGGAAAAAAGGGGTTTTATTGACGTTATGGTACGATCTTTGTGATTGGGATCTCAAGAAGATCCTCCGCACCGCACGCCTTGAGCTTCGGTATAAGCTGGTTCACGGCACTTTTAGGGACAACCGTCTGGATACTGTAGAAGTCAATGCCATGAAGCCTGCTCACGGTTGGCTTTTTCATCGCTGGCAGTGCGGCAACAACCCGCTCCATCGATTGGGATGGCACGTTCATGGTGAGCAGCACTTTGTGCCGGGCCTCGATAACACCGAACAGCAGGGTCCTGATCTCCTCAATTTCCCTGCGTTTCTGTGGGTCTGCCCAGCTTTTCTTATGAGCGATGATGACCGTGTACGATTCCATGATCTGCCCGATTATCTTCAAGCCGTTTCTGCGTAGTGTGGTGCCCGTTTCGGTAAGATCGACCACTACATCCATGAGATCTGGCACCTTCGCCTCTGATGCACCAAATGAATGGAAGAGCTGCACCGGGATCCCTTTTGATGCAAAATATGCCTGGGTGAGTGCCGGGTATTCGGTGGTCACCCTGCTGTTCGGACGGATTTGGTCAACAGTCTCGATCTTCTCATCCTGGTGTACCGCAACGATGATGCGGACATTGCCCTCTCCGGACTTGCTGTATGAGAGTTTAGCCACTTCCACGACATCAGATCCGGTTTCTTTTACCCAGTCCAGACCCGAAATGCCAATATCAAAATATCCCTTGTCCACGTACGTCGGGATTTCCTGAGGGCGCAGAATCTTCACCTTGCCGACCCGCGGATCATCGATGCGGGGGTTATAATCCCGATCGGTTCTCTTTATTTCAAGGTCCGCCTCCCTGAAGAGCTGCAGGGTCTGGGACTCGAGGCTCCCTTTGGGAAGTGCAATAGAAATCATACCAGTACAGATCAGAAGCGCTGGGGATAAAAGATGTTGATCGTGGCTTACTCAAAGGTATGTATGATAAGCCCGCTGAGGAGTTTGGGTTCAAACCACGTGGATTTTGGCGGCATTACCCCGTTTGCATCTGCGATGGCGAGTATGGTATCTACCCCCACTGGCTGCATCGCAAATGCCAGCGCATACTCTCCACAGTCCACCTTCTGTTCGAGATCCCGGATCGGGCGTGCGCCACCGAGGTAACGGAGCCGGGAGTCCCCGCGTGGGTCGGTGATGCCGAGCATACCCCCCAGCACATACTTCTGGAGGGTTGCGACATCGAGTGAATCAAGGGGTGGTGCGTGCGGGTCGATACGCCGGACACATTCATACCATGTCCCTCCCAGATACATGTGCACGATATGGTACAGATGAGGATTTTTTATCTTGGGAGTTACGTTAAACCCACTGCTGTCCAGATTCCCATAGCGCCGAATATTGAAGTATTTCTTCAGATGCTCGAGAAATATATCCTTAGAATAGGCTCCAAGATCGGTGAGCAACCGACTATAGCCATGAATCCTGACCCGGTCATGGGGAAAGAGGACTCCCATGAACCGGGTTATCTCATCATTTTTTTGCGCTTCGCCGTTCCGTTCTGCCACGTTGACTGCAGATTTTGCACGATGGTGCCCATCGGCTATATAGAGAAAAGGAACGCACGCAAACAACGCTTCGATGTGTTTCAGAACCGAAACGTCAGAAATCCGGTATATCCGGTGGACCGCTCCACCGGGTGTGTGCACCTCTGAGTCAGGGATCGCCCCCTTTGGAACAAGTGATTCAATAATAGGTAAGATTTCCCCGTTGTCACGGTACAGGAGAACAACCGGGCCATTATGAGTACGGGTGACCTCAATATGGCGAGTCCGATCCTCCTCCTTGTCATACCGGGTCTGCTCGTGCCTGCGGATACAGTTTGTGCGGTAATCGTCAACATCAACGCAACAGCAGAGCCCAAGGAAGATCTCACCGTTCTGCACGACACTGTAAAGATACATTGCGGGTAGAGCGTCCCGCACCATGCTTCCATTCTCAATCAACTTGTGGAAATTGTCTCGTGCCCGCTGGTATACCCGGTCATCGTGAGGCGGGATGCCCACAAGCTCTGCATCAGAGCGGCTGACCCTGAGAAAACTCTTGGGGTTCTCTGAGATGATCGCCCGGGCTTCATCCACCGTAACGACATCATACGGCACCGCCGCGATTGCGGAGGCAGTATTCCGGTCAGGACGGATCGCGGCAAAAGGATAAACCCTCACCATGAAAAAACAATCACACCCGGCATGATACTTTCTGTGGTCTCATATTTGGGTGTGAACACATAATAGTCTCATCTCTTGTATCTGGATAATTGGGGGTGCAGGATTTCGGTTGGCGCAAACCATATCTGTTCATCCGCACCATCAAGAGCTGCCATTTATAATTCAGGACGCAAAGCCCCATGATCCGTTCCCGTGACATTGCATCATACCAGCCGGCTCAGATCCGGAGGGCGATACCCCTTGATATCCCATCGATCGCCGCCATCGAGCAGGAACTCTTCATTGATCCATGGGAGCAGGCAGTATTTTTTGAAGCGCTCATCTGTTTCCCGAGCACGTATTTTGTTGCGATCTATGACGGGAGAGTAGTGGGTTTTGTTATCGGGGGACTCGAAGATACCGGAGAGAACATATACGGGCACATCTGCAATCTTGGTGTGACGGCACCCTACCAGCACCGGGGGATCGGACGGCTGCTGGTCAACCGCATCGAGCACCAGTTCGCGCTGGAGCTGGCTGGTGGTGTCCAGCTCGAGGTGCGGTTTTCCAACATACCTGCACAGCAGTTCTACCGCCGGCTTGGCTATCGCCAGGTATTTCGGATTCCACACTATTACTCAAACGGTGATGACGCGGCTGTGATGATGAAGTGGTTCCGTTTCTAACCGCGCCCGAGTTGCTGGTGTGCCCGCGCCAGGTGCTGCGCCGCGAGTGCACCTAAAAGTGATAGTTCTCCTGCAAGTACGCCAGCGGCAATGATCTCGGCGAGTCTCTTTGCATTGGTGCCGGGCGGTGTGCCGCCGCCTGCGACACCGAGGAGATTAAGACACTCCTGCTGCGTTTCAATGCCTGTGCCCCCTCCAACGGTCCCAACAGGGAGCGATGGCAGGGTGACCGAGGCATAGGCTCCGGTTGGGGACGGGTCGACGGTTGTAAGGCATGTGCTGCCATCGATGGAATGAGCTGCATCCTGTCCGCATGCAATAAATATTGCCGCAACCACGTTTGCCGCATGGGCGTTGAACCCCATAGCGCCTGCGCGTGCAGATCCGACAAGATTCTTGCGGTAGTTCACTTCAAAAAGTGTGGTGGCATCAGTCTTGAAGACCTGTGATATCAGGTCATGCGAGAGCGCAACTCCTGCAACCACACTCCTGCCCCTGCCCATAATCCCGTTGATGGCCGCAGGTTTTTTATCAGTGCACATGTTGCCTGATAGAGCTACAAGGCGGGCACCTGTCTCCTGCGCGATCAGCTCTGCAGCTTTTGCGCTCGCGATGGTTACCATGTTCATTCCCATCGCGTCCTTGGTATCGAAGTTCATGCGGAAAAAGACGCTTGTACCGGCGACAAATGGCGAAATGTCAATAAGCTTTCCATGCGATGTGGTGCTCTCTGCTGCGGTACGGAGTTCAGCAATATGTCCCGTCACCCAGTCCACCATCTGTTTTGCATGTACAATACTCCGCGCAGCAAAGACGGGTGCACGGGTCATACCGTCGTGGAGGATGCGCACCTCTGCACCTCCAGCTCTGGTGATCGCGCTGCAGCCACGGTTCACGGATGCGACAAGCGCCCCCTCAGTTGTAGCAAGCGGGAGGTAGTAACTGCCGGCGGCGAATTCTCCGTTCACTTGCAGCGGACCTGCGATACCCACCGGAACCTGTACTGTGCCGATCATGTTCTCGCAGTTCCTTTTTACAACACGCTCGACATCAATGGAAAAGATGCCAAGATTGTAGAGTTTTGCTCCGGTCTCGCACTCAATGAACTCGCGGCGTATCCGGATCGCATCAACAGCTGGGACTTCTTTTTCGAGTTCGTAGAGTTTTAATGACCCATCTTTGAGTCGTGTCTGGATCGCCGTTTCAGATTGCTTGTTCTGTACCACACCACCATCCTTTCCTGTTGGACGGTGCCCGGCATCATCAGCCATAATAATGGTAGCACGTATAGCTACATGATGGTTGGTGATCTGGAGCAGATTGAACAGTGGTGCCTGCGAGTGCCTGTCAGAAAAGGCGAGGAGACGCGGCAGGCGCTTATTCGTGAGGCAGTGCTCGATCGGACCCTCAGACCACGACGCGAAGGCGGGGCGTTCATACTTCCTGTTCTTAACTGGCGGGAGGCGGCGGGGCGCTGTTTATTCGACCCCCTTCCAGAGCGGCTTGCACTTCCAAGGCACGAGCTCATCGGGGGTATTGCCGTTATGCAGGATCATGATGTGGCCGGAGCTGAAAAAATCCTTGCTTCGCGCCCCTCTTTGCATACCGTGCTGTATGCAACAAGCGAAGTCGAAGGGGAATACCGCACCCGCACCTTCGTAGTGCTTGCCGGCACTCCCACAACGCGGACGGATTGCATTGAGTACGGGCACAGGTATACAATTGACCTGTCGGCTGCATACTTCTCCACACGCCTCTCAACAGAACGCCAGCGAATCGCATCCCTTGTCGGACATGGGGAAGTCGTTCTCGATATGTTTGCTGGTGTCGGCCCGTATGCCATTGCTGTCGCAGACTGTGCGGAGCTTGTCGTGGCAGCCGATATCAACCCGGAGGCAATCTCGCTGATGCTTGAAAATATCGAGCAGAATCACGCCCGCACCGTGCTTCCGGTACTTGCTGATGTCCGGAACCTTCCCGAAGTTATCCCGTGGCAGTTCGACCGGATCATCATGAACCTGCCGGTCAGTGGTGCTGAGTTCCTGCCACTTGCATTCGATCTTGTTCGTAGCAACGGGATTATCCACTTCTATGCACTCGTTTCGCAGGAAGGCGAACACCGGCAGGGCATCAGCCACCTTGGTGGAGAGGTGGTGAGTGAACGCTATGTCCGCTCATATTCTCCTTCCCAGTGGCATGCAGTCTATGATATTATAAAAAAAGAGTGAGTGCTGTTATTCCAGGGGGATAAATTTTGTCCCGTAGTGGATGACACCGCTCTCCCCGTCCGCTGCGATCCGCCGGAATGCCCGTTTCACCCGCATGCCTATTTTTATTTCATCAGCCTTACTGACAATCTGGGCAGTCATCCGCGGCCCCTCATCGAGCTGGACAATAGCAAGGACGTACGGGGTCAGATGTTCGAACTGCTCGCTAGCCGCATGAATGACGGTGTACGTGACGATCGTGCCTGTACCTTTAAATTTATAATCGACAATCCTGCCAGTCCTGCGGCATTCCGGGCAGAACGACCGTGGCGGGAAGAAGTGCTTTCCGCAGGTCTCACACCTCGTTCCCAACAGGTTGTACCGCTGGGGGATCTTTCGCCAGAAGCGTGCAACCGACATTTAAAGAACCCCCATGATATGGACTGCAACGGTTCCCCCGGTGCCGCCGACATTGTGGGTCATCCCGATTGTTGCGCCGTCAATCTGCCGCTTGCCTGCCTCGCCGCGGAGCTGCTGGACGACCTCGAAGACCTGCTTGATGCCGGTCGCGCCTACGGGATGCCCACAGGCTTTGAGCCCGCCGCTCGTGTTGACCGGGATCTTCCCGCCAAGGGCCGTTTCGCCGTCAGCGGTGAACTTCCCCGCCCCGCCTTTTTTGCAGAACCCGAGGTCCTCGATCGCGCAGATCTCGGCTATAGTGAAGCAGTCATGTACCTCTACAAGGTCGATGTCCTTATGGGTGACCCTTGCTATCTTAAACGCACGTTCCCGTGCCGCGATTGTGGCGTCCAGCGTTGAGATGTCACGCCGGTCATGCAGGGTAATCGTATCGCTTGCCTGAGCGCTTGCAAGCACTTTGATGGGAGTATCCGTGAACTCGCGGGCGCG
The DNA here is from genome assembly GCA_026394595.1 of Methanoregula sp. GTDB lineage: Archaea > Halobacteriota > Methanomicrobia > Methanomicrobiales > Methanospirillaceae > MVRE01. The sequence goes on from JAPKXX010000072.1 coordinate 16,426, forward strand.
TTCGAGCGGTGCAACAATCACCGCTGCTGCCCCGTCGGTAATCGGTGAGCAGTCAAAGAGGCGCAGCGGTTCTGCAACCATCGTGGACTTCAGCACAGTATCGACCGTAATCTCCTGCTGGAACTGGGCGATGGGGTTGCGCGCCCCGTTGTAGTGGTTTTTCACTGCCACCAGTGCAAGTTGCTCGCGGGTGAGCGGGTACCGGTGCATGTAATCGGTCGCAATCATTGCATAGAGCCCGGGAAACGTCGCCCCCATAAAACCTTCCCATTCCCTGTCCGCAGCCCCGGTAAGGGTATCGGTGCTGGCGCCGGGTTCCACATCGGTCATCTTCTCGACACCCGCAGCGACAACGATATCCTCCATCCCGCTCGCTACGGCAATAATTGCCTGCCGGAATGCAAGTCCTCCGGAAGCACACGCCGCTTCCACCCGTGTTGACGGAATGTGACGCGTGGCAAGCCCGGCGTAGTCAGCGATGAGTGCGCCGATATGCTCCTGCTCAATGAACCTGCCTGCGCTCATGTTACCTACATACATTGCATCAATCTTTTCACCCGACAGCTGCGCATCTTCCAGTGCGAGCGCTCCAGCCTCAACGAATAGGTCCTGGAAGGAACTGCCCCACTTCTCACCAAATGTGGTGCAACCGACTCCGATAATGGCAACGTCTCTCATGACTGCATCACGATCTTTCCCTTGTGTCTGGCATACTGTGCATAGTCAAGGTATATGGGATTTTTCAGCAGTTGTTCAACGGATGGTGCTGCTTCACGCCTGAATGCCTTGCCAAGGATTGCATCGGTCACCTCGATATCGAACGCATCGCTCCCAGCGCCGGATCCGAACGAACAGACAAAGATCCGGTCGCCGGGCTTTGCGATGTCCAATGTGGCGGCAAGCCCAATCGGGGAAGCTCCCGAGTAGGTGTTGCCAAGGTGCGGTACGACAAGCCCTGGCTTGATCTGCTCGGTGGAAAATTCGAGTGTCTTAGCTACCTTATGCGGGAATTTTGCGTTCGGCTGGTGGAAGACCGCGTAGTCATAGTCCTTTGCGGTCTTTTTCATCTGCTCAAACATCAGCCTGCTTGCCCCCTCGACATGCTTAAAATAGCCGGGGTCACCAGTGAACCGCCCGCCGTGGCGGGGATAATCCTGCCCTTCCCGTCTCCAGAAATCCGGTGTGTCGGTGGTGAACGAGCAGGTGTGGTGGATGAGGGCAATCGGGTCGTCCCTTCCGATGAGGAATGCGGCACCTCCGGCAGCGGCAGTATATTCCAGTGCATCGCTCGGTGCACCCTGTGCGATATCTGAGCCGATTGCCAGACCGTAGGTGATCATTCGGCTGCTGACCAGCCCCATACAGGTCTGGATGGCGGCGGTTCCTGCTTTACATGCAAACTCATAGTCAGCGGCAGTCATGTTCGGTGTTGCACCGATCGCTTCGCCAACGGTACACGCGGTCGGTTTCACCGCGTAGGGGTGCGATTCGCTCCCCACGTAGATCGCGCCTATCTCTTCCGGATCGACTTTCCGGCGGGCAAGTGCATGCCGGGCAGCTTCAACGGCAATTGTTGCTGTGTCCTCATCCAGATCCGGGACCGACTTTTCAAACACGCCGAGCCCACTGGAGATTTCTGCAGCATTTGCACCCCAGACCCGTGCGATCTCCTCGACCTTAATACGGTATCTCGGTATATACACCCCGTACGTGATGATGCCTACCATTCCTGTTCCCTCAGTGTATTCACGATTTTCTCGATCTCCATACCAGTACACATGACCGTGATCCGGTCACGCTCCGCCATTTTCGGTACAATCGGGTGGACATCTGCCGCATCAATACCCTGGAGCACAACGCACCGTGGTTTGAAGGGAGTGACCCGGATCGCCACCATTGGGGACTTGCCCGTTGAGACATTGGTGAATATCAGCGACCGCTCTGTGCTCCACCCGTAGATCCGGTTGAACTCATTTGACGAGAGCTGGAGGATTGCATTTATGCTGTTGATTGCCGTGTATCCGTTGATTGTCTGATCTGCCGATCCGCACAGCAGCGAGCACCCGATTGCATCGGCAAAGCGCTGGAGCGGCACCGGTGACGCGTACTCGTGAATGTCGTAGATTACATCGTCGTCCATGCCGGTATACAGCATGGAGGAAAACTGCTGGATGTGCCGGCCGCCGGTTTCCTCATCAATCACAAGAATTGCATCGACAATCTTGCCGACAATGGCGGTGCCGGGGCTTTTCCTCCTCCCGCCCTCATAATCACTGATAACAGAGGGGGAAACCCCGAGACGTTCCGACAGGACTCCGGGAGCGATCTCAAAGCTCACTCTCCATTTTTTCAGCGCCAGCCCCGGCGAGTCCGCCAGCGTGATCTCGCCCGCCATCTTTTCGGCAAGATGACTTCGCATACCGGATTTCATGCTCTATACCAACGATGCCGTCTGTTAAATAATTAACGAACATTAATTCGACACAAAACGAACATGTGCCAGTGGCAACTCATAAATAATAAGCATCCCAATTTTGATAAGCATGCTGGAAGCAGATGATCTCTCATACTTAAAGGCAATAGCACTTATGGGGGGGTGCAGAGGGCAGGTTTTTGTGTCATCCCAGACAATAGCGGATACCCTCCATACCAGTCCCCAGACAGCATCGCGCAGGCTCAAGGCGCTCGAATCCCAGGGTTTGATCAGCCGGACGATGAGCCCGGAAGGGCAGCATATCCATCTCACAAAACAGGGTGAGGAGGAGCTGCACCGGGAGTATATGGATTACTGCAGGATTTTTTCCGAGGGGAACGGGGTGTATGCCCTGACTGGAAGTGTCATCAGCGGGCTCGGGGAAGGGAAGTATTACATGAGCCTTGCCGGCTACCGGCAACAGTTTGGCTCCCTTCTTGGTTTCGAGCCGTACCCCGGAACCTTAAACATCCGCCTGTCTCCTTCAAGCCTTCCGATCCGGAAAAAAATCGATGTGCTCAACTGGATCCGGATTAAGGGTTTCTCTGCTGACAGCCGGACATTCGGCGATGCACGCTGCCTTCCCTGCAGGATCGGTAGCGTTCCCTGTGCTATCGTGATCCCGGGCAGGACGCACTATCCCGACGATATTATTGAGGTTATTGCACCGGTTGCACTGAGGAGACAGCTGGGAGTTGAGGACAGCGATACTGTAACAGTAGAGGTGGGTTCGTGATCGATGAAGCACTGGTCGCATTACGGGAAGGCAAATTCATCCTGCTCTATGATTTCGATGACCGCGAGAGGGAGACGGACTTTACGATACGGTCTGACGCCGTCACCCCCCGGCATATCGTCCAGATGCGCAGGGATGGCGGTGGGCTTATCTGCACCGCGGTTCACCCGGTTGCTGCACAACGTCTCGGCCTTCCTTTTGCCAGTGACGTCCTGCGTGCGATGGTTGCTGCTGAGCGCGAGGGGGATATCCCGTACGACCGGAAAAACCACTCGTCATTCTCTATCTGGGTTAACCATCGCGGCACTTTTACGGGAATCACCGATCGTGACCGTGCCCTGACGATAACCGCAATCGCCGACCATGTGAAAAAGTCGCTCAACGGGGGCGGATCAAATTTCCACGAGGTCTTCCGCACACCAGGCCACTGTGCTCTTCTCAGGGCAGCCGATGCTCTTCTTGATCAGCGTCGCGGTCAGACCGAACTCTCGGTCGCCCTTGCCGAGATGGCAGGCATAACCCCTGCGATCACTGTCTGCGAAATGCTGGATGACAAAAATGGTCTTGCTCTTTCAAAGGAAGATGCACAACGCTACGCGAAAAAGCACGGGCTTGTCTTTATTGAGGGAAACGAAGTGCTGGAACGCTGGGAAGCCCTCCGTTCCTCATAGCCACTCTCTTATTTTTTTGCCAGCTGTTTCAGGGTTTCTTCAGGAAGCATCTTTGCGATTCTCATCTTGGTCGGGCAGCGTCCCAGTTTTAAACCCAGTTTCTTAGCCGCATCCTTGAGCACTTTAGTGTCGAGATTCTTTACGATTTCACTCACCCGTTTCTGATCCATAGGCATCGGAGAGTGATATGCACGGGGGACTATAAGGCTTGCGACAATTGAAAAAAGAAATAAAACCGGTAGGGCAAAATTATATTTTTATCTGCGCCAGCGCTTCGTACACCATTTTGCGGAACATGGCAGGATCAAGAGCCGGGTAATGCTCTTTGACACGGGCTGCATCGGGGGTCAAACCTTGAGCCATGGCGTCAATCCGGTCGAGGGTTGCGCGTGCCGTATCCAGCATCCAGAGGTCACGTGTCTCACGGTCGACAATAGTGACTGATTCGACTCTGACTGATACGAGGTACGCGCCATCTGGTGTCTGGTAGAGGTTAGGTTTCCCCACGACCCCGACAAACGCGGGTGTTTCGATCTTTGCAAGCTGCTGCATCGCCTCCGGCTGGTAACTGCCTGCCATTACAAAGAATGTGCCGGTCGGGTCCACCACCCGTCCGCGATAGAAGATGTTCTGCTCCCCCTTCCGCTGCTTCTCGGTAAGCGTGCCGACCAGAAAGACACGGTTGCTTCGCTCGCCCGTCGGCAGCAGGACAAAGGTTGGGCTCTTCTCATCATCACCCTCCCGGAACTGGTGCCGGCACTCGCGCAATTCACCGGCAAATACTCTCCGGGCAGGTTCGCGCTCGAACCCGCCTTCTTTCCTGCCTTGGGCCGGAGTTCCACCGTTGCTCATGGGGCACCGCCCGCACGGTTGAGGAGTGCAGTATGTTCACCGGTATCCATTTTCACCCGCTCACATGTCCTGACGAGCAGCCGGTTGTCGATCTCCCTGCCACGGCAGATGATATACCTCCCCAGAATTGTGTCACGCATGCGCAGGAAGACTTCATCCATGCCAAGCGGGTTATTCTCTGCAAGTTCCTTTGCTGCATTGAGATTGATGCCTGTGAGTGACTCAACGACCTCACGCTGCAAAAGGATATTGTACGTCTTTTCCCCATCGTCCAGCCACCCCTTGATGCGCAGGTCATACACAAACCCGGGCTGGATCTCGTGAACAGGACAGTAATTCTGACGTGAGAGCGCACGATTGCATCCTTCCACAGGACACCGCTTTATGAGACCGGAACCCGGCGCGATATGCACAACCGCACCCCGCACGTTGGAATCCCCCCCGCTCACGGTGATGTCGCCCTCGTCCTGCATGTATGTCGCGGTGCTGAGGTTAAGCGAGAGCCTCGCGTTGAATTCATCCACCAGTGCGTAGAAAATGGTATAGACCGCTCCGACCTTCAGTCTCTCCTTGCCTGGTTCCTTCCAGATGACAAATTTTACGGTTCCGGATTCGTCACCCACAATACCTGACTGGAGCATCCGTTCGTGGGTCGTCTCCCATTCCTGAACTACCTTCACACGGACACTGCCGATACCGGGCTTTAACTCGCCAACCTTCAGTATGGACGGGATCAGGGCACGATCTTCAACAATTGGTTTGACTGAGGTACCCGAATGGATTTTCAGGTTTGCAACGCCTTTGAACTCATCGATAACGGCAGACTCGATCCGGTACCATGCGTCCTGTCTCATCTCCGGGGCATTTGCCTTCGCCCATACAACGAACCGGATCGCGCCGGTGGTATCCGCGATGATGCCACTCTGTGCAATGGAGGGTGATACCGGTGAGAGGATTGCAACCACTTTGCCTTCGATGGTCACCCATTCGCCCGGGGTAACATCGGCGATTGACCGGTTCTCTCTCTCACCGGGTTTTCCCGCTCCCCCTCCGCCAGTCCCGATGCCAGGGAGGTTGAACTCTTTTGCGAGTTCATTGGTCACACTTCGTTCCGCTTCTGCGGGCTGGACACCGAACTCTTCAATGAGCCGGCGCAATTTCGCCTCGATCTTTTTCGTGTCGACGCTCTGTCCTTTCTGGCTGAATTTCAAGGAGATTCTTTCTGCTGTCTGGGAAAAATCCATACTACTACATCTCCGGTTATCCATCGATCCTTATCATGTCTTAATGTTACGGAGTGTGCGTGGCGAAAGTAAAAGTTCCGTCGCAATATGGCGGTATGGTGAGGTTTATGTTACTCCATGGTGAATAATGGAGCATGGAACTAACAGCAGACAGTACAATCTATGATCTTCTCAAGGCAAACCCGGATGCAGCAGAAGCACTGTTCAAGTTCGGTATGGGCTGTGTCGGGTGTGCAATTGCCCGCGGTGAGACTATCCGCGAAGCTGCAGAAGCACATGGGATTCCCCTTCCGGAGCTTGTCAAGGCGCTCGGCATAAAAGAATAATTGACATTCCTCTTTTTGTTCCGACTACAGGTGTGACCGAGAATAAAGAGCAAGAGAAATTCCTGTTCTCAACGTTCTTTTAAGATCGTCCAGTAGTAAATGGATAATAATCAGGTAGCTTCCCTTTTGGTATCCCGCAGACGCACGAGTTCGCCTTTGGATGCTTCGGGGTACCGCTTCAGGTAATCGGCGATGCGAGATTCATGGAGAAGCGTGCATTGGCTGCAGTTCCAGACCTTGCCCCCGTTTGAGCTCTCTGCCCACTGCCCAAGCGATTCGTCCCTGCACGGGTATAATGGGCAGTAGCAGAAATCACACGTCTGCCCTGCGAAGTGACATGGATAGAACCGGCAATTCTCTGGGGTCCACTCCACCCAGTGGTCACCTTTGAACCGGCTGAAAATATAATAACCCGGGCTGTCGCGCTGGAGTGTCCCATCGTCCCGTGCGAGTGTCTCGCCGATGCCATACAAAACAGCAGAATACACCCGTTTTCCGATTGCGGTAAGTGTTCCGGCATACTCATGCCCGTGCTCCCCCTCGCATGCGGTGATAACTGCATCCGTAGGAGTGCCGCTGATTCCTTTGCCCGCAGTCCGCAGAGCCTCCGCCTTTGCCTCGGTCGCGATCATGATAGTCTCGAGCAGCGCTGCATCGCTCATACCCTGGCTGCTGCATGCAACGATGTTGATCGTGTCTGCGTTGGTCTCTTTGCCGGGCGTCAATCCGGCCGTAATGAAGACGGTCACGAAGTCATATTGCAGCACACAGAGGTTCTGCATCGGCACCGCGGTAAGTAACCCGAAATAATTCCGCCCTATACCTGCTTTTGCGGCAACGAGTTCCAACTCCTTTATCGGATCGTCATGGTTCCACTCCGAAGGGACCGTGTGATTGATAATTGTTAAAACCGTGCCGATGCCACCACCAATCCCCGTGCTTGCGGCGCGAAACGACCCGCGGATAAAAAGAGTATTGTTATCGACAAAATATCTCATGCAACAGAATAGCGGACCCGGTCTTTGAGTTCCTGTTGTTTTCCTGCATTCCAGCCGGAGACGTCCTGCAGGTAACCGGTGACCCTGCTGATCTGGACAACATCGTGGGAACCGCATTCGGGGCAGACAGGATGTTTGCAGAGCGGGCAATAACCAATCCCGGAGATCATCTCGTGGGAGCAGTGGCAGTGGTCGAGCGGGCACATAATCTCAAGATGGGTCTCACCACAGTTCGGGCAGGGATTTGCGTCAACAATGAGATGACAGGTATGGCACTTGTATTTACGGTCTTTTTCAGGAATATCTTCGATTTTTTTATATTTTTTTGTCAAATTCATTTGCTCTGCGCTCCAATCCATACTACTACATTGCAGGAGTTCTTAATAAACTTTTAGACCGTGCAATGAATCTAATATCGCGTTCGCGGTACGGACTGAAGCGTGCACGCGGATCAGGTCGCAAAATGAAGGTTGTTTATATAACCGAAAGCCCGTCCCCTGCCTTATCGAGACATACTTGTGCGGATGGATATTTTAAAAATTTCTGATGAATTTTTCATATATTTTTTTCACGGGGCAACTCCCGGCTCTTGAAAACCGGGGTTTATTCATATCCCGACTTTGAAAAAATACTATGTCCTTGGTTATGTTCACATCGTACAGATACGCGCAAAATCCTTTGACATTGCCGCAGGATCATCTGCCTCATAGATTGCCCTGCCGATGATGATACCGTCCACGATACCTGCAACTGCCCTGATGTCCCCGCCCTGAGGCCCGACACCCGGCGCGTAGATCTTCTTTGAACCGATGACTGAACGCAGCTTTTTCGCACGCTCCGGGCGTGTGGCGGGTGCGATAATACCGTCCGCTCCGCACGCGATTGCGACCTGTGCAAGCCGTTCCGCCACACCACCATGGAAGAACTCGGTGGCGCCAGGGTGGCTCATCTCGGCAACAACATAGCATTCTCCCCCGTGATGGTGGGCGCTGTCGACGCATGCCTGTACTGCATCCCTGCCCGTGAACGCGTGGCAGATAATCGCGGTAAATCCCGATGAAAAAACCGTCTCTGCGATCAGACGGTTCGTGTTTGGGATATCGGCGACCTTGAAATCTGCGATGAGGGGCAGCCCGATTGGGGCAAGATCCCGTGCGATCCCGATTCCTGCTGAAAGAACGAGCGGATACCCGATTTTGATCGCGTTAAGGTTCGGTGCGCACGTACGGGCGATCGAGACTGCACGCTCCTTTTCCATTACATCCAGCGCTAGGATCAGCTCAGCCATGGTGGATCCGCTCCATAACCGCAGCGACGAGGACGGGGAGTGTTATTGTTGCATCCCCGTATACTGTCACCGCCTGCGCTTCTTCTGTGATCTTTCCCCACGATCGTGCTTCGTCCAGCGTTGCGCCCGAGAGTCCACCCAGATCCGGGCGGTCCCCTGTGAGCTGAACTGCATAATCAAATCCGTTGGGGGTCATGAGCATGCTCTGGAGAATGAAGTTTTTAGGCACCCCGCCGCCTATCAGCAACGCGCCGGCTTTTTGTGCGGTGAAACACCGGTCCATGAGCACCGGCATATCCGCGAATGCATCGACTGTCACATCATGTGTCTGGGAGAAGAGCCAGTACTGGAGCCCGACCATCGAGTCCTGAACAGCGGGGCAATAGACGGGGATCTCCTTTTTAGCAGCAGTATGAAGGATACCGCTCTTTGTGCGCCTGCCAATGTGGTTGAGGAGGGCAGATATGGAGATGCGGCTTTCGGGTTTGAGCTCGGAAAAGACCTTTTGCATGAACCCTTCAAAGTATTCGAACGCATCATTGGGGAGATAGACATCGTAGATGCGGTTGATCTCATCGTGCCGGAGTTCAACATCGGAGCAGAATGCACTGCCATGGTAGTGATGGCACCCGATCGCCTCGATTATGTCATGGGTGAGGTTGGCACCTGTCGAGACGAGGACATCGATATGTCCCCCCGCAATCAGGTCGGTAACGATGCCTCCCATGCCGCCGGGAACCATTGCACCGGCAAGGCCGAAAAATTTTGTGGCTTTTTTGTCACGCAGCATCGATTCATAGATCCCAACTGCACGATAGAGTGCACCGCCATTATAAGCCCCGGCTTTCCCCATCGCATCAACAAGCTCACAGACCGTCATCTTCGGTCTGCAATGGATCTGGGTGACCGGTTCACCGCATTCCTTTCCCATCCCACTACCTCACTACTGCAAGGAAGTTGGAGGTGCGAGGTGATAACCTTGTTTTATGTCCGGCACCCCCCGGCATAATGGTTTTGCCAGATGCCTTCGTGCTGTTGATGGTACCTCATACCATCCGGTCAAGAGCGTCCGGGAGATTTTCCGTACCTCCGGCTCAGTTCCATGCACCCCGCACTTTTTACATTTGTACCCTTTACCTTTGCCATCGCTTGTCATCCGTTTGTTGCAGGCAGTGCAGACAGGTGGGCGGGAAGCGATTGCACTCGCGATCGTGACGATATTGATCTTTTCGAGGTTGATGCTCTCTTTTTTATAACTCCCGATGACAACCACCTCATCCCCGGGCAGCAGTTGCCTGACGACCTGTCGGAAATTCTTGGTCGGCTCGTACGCCATGCACCGCACTTCTCTGTCGTGGTGGCGGATCACAAAAGAGACATGCCCGCCTTTCCCGGTAATGGGGGTCGTCGCTACAATGCCCCGTACCTGGTATGATTGTCCTTCAAGAAGTTTGCCAGTATCCCCGTCCAGGAGATGGGCATCTGTGCCCTGGTTGGTGATCCAGATCTGTTCAATTACAGGCTTTTCCGATTGAATAATCGACCGGGCAATCATCACCCATGATGGGCCCTCGCCCCGTATGCCGAACAGCACCGGATCCGGTGTGTGCGGCACGCAGACAACCACATCATTCTCCTTGTCCACAGTATCCCACGTATGAGGGAATGTTGCATCCTGTGAAGCAAAGAGGCTCTCTCTTTTTACCTCCCGGGGCATCCCCCAGCGATCTGGTTGCCGATACGTGAGGATCTCAAACGTCGCATCCGGAAACTCGCTTGCTACCGCAGCAGTTGCTCCGATCAGTCCGCGCTGGTTTTTATATCCTCGGTACAGTGCTCCCGCAGATTCAAGAATCTCTATCGCATCACTGATCTCACAGAAGCCCCGAACCGCACGCCAGTAAAACGCGGGGTCCTGAGGTTTTTCCACAACTACGACACCGGGGTTGGTATTCCCGCACGCAAAATCCGCAAGCTCCTCAACCGTCTGGCAGGCAATTTCAAACGCATAGTTGTTGTCACCATCAACAGAGAGCGCGATCGCCGCGTTGCCCCGCGTTTTGTAGGTGACATTTGGGTTCAGCCGGACAATGCGTGCTTCGCACACACGCATACCTGCCCTGATGAGGCGCCGGGCAAGCACCGCCCCGAGATACGTGGTGCACATACTACGAGGAGAATCCGTGTCATCAACACCGATTAGCATGTCTATATTAATATATGGGCATGGTATATCCATTTGTAACTGCAATGACCCAGGACCGTTCGCTCCAGCTGGTGACCAGTGTCATGATTACTGCGGGGTTTGAGGTCTCCGAACGCTTCTCCCTCCGCCCGCGGAGCTTTGACCTCATTGCCCGAAAGAACGGGACGATGCTTGTCATCAAGGTCGTCTCCCACATAGACAGCGTGAGCGAGGATGTTGCATTCGATCTGGAGATCATCTCCCGCCATCTCAGAGGCATTCCCCTGATAATTGGTGAACGCGCACGTGATGCGGAGCTGGAACGCGGGGCGGTGTACATCAGGTACGGTATCTATGCGGTCAGCTATGCAACGCTGTATGACTTTTTTGTCGAAAAGATCCCCCCGTTAGTCTACGCGTCGCCGGGCGGGCTGTACGTGAATATCAATTCCGCCGCGCTCCATGAGATGCGCGAGAGGCGTGGCATGTCGCTGGGGGATCTCGGGCACCTGCTCGGGGTTTCGCGCAGGACGATCAGCAAGTATGAGAGCGGTATGGGCACGACGCTCAATGTCGCCATCAGGATTGAAGAGGTCTTTGACGCCGGTGTTGTCGAGTCCATCGATCTCCTCACTCACGAGCCCAAAAAAGAGAAGGTCACGGCAGAAGCCAAAGAGCCGCAGGAATGTCCCCCTCTGATCGGTTTTCTCGAGGAACTCGGTATGAAGCTGCAGATGCTGCGGGGTGCACCGTTCCAGGCTCTGGTCACCTTTGATGAGCATACGATCTTCACCGGGTACGGGACAGCGCAGAAGGTTGTCAAGCGTGCCGCCCTCATCGGCAATCTCTCCCAGATCGCAAAGAAGCACGCGATGTGCATCATTACCGATTACCATAAACAGAAGAAGATTGGGAGAACGCTCGTAATTGGTGAGGATCGGCTCCACTATCTCCGCGACGGTTCCGAGCTGATCGATCTGATCGGCGACTCATAATGTTTATATAGAACCACAAACCAATTTTAGTGCTAAAAGTGGTGAGACTATGTCACAACAGCTTGGAGGCCAATCTATCCTTATTCTCAAAGAGGGCAGTTCACGCACGCGTGGACGCGATGCACAGGGTATGAACATTACCGCCGCAAAGGCGGTAGCAAGTGCCGTGCGCACGACCCTAGGTCCGAAAGGCATGGACAAGATGCTCGTCGATACCATCGGTGACGTCGTAATAACAAATGACGGCGTCACGATTTTAAAAGAGATGGACATCGAGCACCCGGCAGCAAAGATGATGGTCGAGGTCGCAAAGACTCAGGACGATGAAGTCGGCGACGGCACCACAACCGCCGTTGTTATTGCAGGCGAACTGTTAAAGAAGGCAGAGGATCTTCTCGAACAGGACGTCCACCCGACGATCATCGCCGCCGGTTACCGTCAGGCGGCTGAGAAGGCACAGCAGTTATTGAAAGATATCGCCATCGATGTGAAAGCGACCGACACGGCGATGCTCAAAAAGATCGCAGAGACTGCGATGACCGGCAAGGGAGCCGAGGCATCAAAGGATGCACTCTGTGAGCTTGTTGTCAAGGCAGTCACCATGGTTGCCGATGAAGATGGTACTGTCGACATTGACAATATCAAGGTCGAGAAGAAGTCCGGTGGATCTGTCGATGACTCCGTGATCGTAGAGGGCGTACTTGTTGACAAAGAGCGCGTACACCCGTCAATGCCAAAGAAGGTCACGAACGCGAAGATCCTTCTGCTCAACGCCGCCGTCGAGTTCAAGAAGACCGAGGTCGATGCGGAGATCAACATCACCAGCCCCGACCAGTTACAGGCATTCCTCGATGAAGAGGAGCGCATGGTAAAGAACATTGTCGAAAAAATTATCGCAAGCGGTGCAACCGTCCTCTTCTGCCAGAAGGGCATCGATGACATCGCCCAGCACTACCTTGCCAAGGCAGGTCTCTTTGCCGTTCGCCGTGTGAAAAAGAGCGACATGGAGAAGCTTGCCCGGGCAACCGGTGGCAGCCTCGTCTCATCTATCGATTCGATCACAAAGGATGAGCTGGGTTATGCAGGCGTCGTCGAAGAGCGCAAGGTCTCCGGCGAAGAGATGACATTTGTCGAGAAGTGCAAGAACCCCAAGGCGGTATCCGTCATCGTCCGCGGTGGCACCGAGCACGTTGTTGACGAGCTCGAACGCGCTATCCACGATGCACTCCGTGTTGTCGGGGTCGTCTTTGAGGATCACAAAGTCGTTGCCGGTGGCGGTGCACCCGAGACCGAGCTCTCGCTCCGTCTCCGTGAGTATGGCGCAACCGTTGGGGGCAGGGCACAGCTCGCCATTGAGGCATTTGCAGCCGCACTTGAGATTATCCCGCGCACTCTTGCAGAGAATGCAGGACTCGACCCCATCGATATGCTTGTCGAGATCCGGGCAGCCCACGAGAAGGGCAAGAAGACGTTCGGTCTGGATGTATTTGCCGGCAAGGCGGCTGACATGCTGAAGGCAGGGGTAGTCGAACCGCTCCGCGTCAAGACGCAGGCAATCTCATCTGCCGCAGAAGCGGCAGTCATGATCCTGCGCATTGACGATGTGATCGCATCCTCCAAGGCACCCGCAGGACCCGAGGGCGGAATGCCCCCCGGCGGCATGGGCGGAATGCCCCCCGGCGGCATGGGCGACTATTAAAAATCCCATCCATATTTTTTATTCTTTTTTAACCACCCGGAAATATTCTGCATATTGACTGTCATCTGGAAACAAAATTCTGTGATTACTACGTTGATGGCTCCCCCTTCAGCGGTCTTCTCCCTGCACATCTCAATTGTCGGGAATAATTGCACAAAACACTAAACCTGCTCAATTGTCAAGATCCGGGAGTTACCGGATTGCTGCCAGTGGTATCTTGTTGCTGATCATTTCGGTGACCTTCCCAAAATTTTCCGGGGTACAATACAGGGCGATTGGGTTGATCAGCTCCTTGCTGCGGATATGTATAACCCGGGGATGAGTGTAGATCTTCACACTGTGCACATCCTGCCATGAGATGAAGTTCTTCTCTTGGGATATCGCAATCAGGGTTGTTCCTGCCGCATTGATCGAGCCGGACATCAGGGACAGGATAAGGGTTCCGCGGTTGAGCTTTTTTGCCAGATGTCCCGTGTCATAACCCACCCAGGCATTGTTGACATAGAACTTCGCGGCAAGACCCCCGCCCAGTGACCGCGAGAGGGTGACCATAACGACGAGTGCGATGAGCAAAAAGATTCCAAACAGCACACCGAAAAGGAATACCACTTCCACGCGATCCTGAGCATTGGAAAAGAGTACCACAATGACCGCGATGATGAGTACGGGAATCCCGAGAGCAAAGACCAGGTCTCTCCAGAGCACCGAATTGGCGACAAGCGGGATTTGGGGCTCCCAGTAAAGCCCCCCGTCACCGTGCCGGATCACATCGTGTTTGAGGCTGCACGCACTACAGTGCCGGTGCCCTCCCTTTTCGATCTCCTTCCCGCACTTCGGACACTTTGCCACAATTTCATCCTTCAGGTGTATTAACCGGGATTCCTGCCGGTGTCACATATTCCGGCACCATTCCCCTGATACACATTGATCAGAACTCAGAACCGTTTTAGGTTTCTTTCTATCTACGACAATCGGACGTATCTCCCGAATATTTTTTAAATGGATCGTGTGTGATGGTACCCCTGTTGACATGGCAACAGCTTCATAAACACCAACGTGCAGGTATTTCACATGAGCGACCGGTTCATCTTTCTGACCTACCGCACCGATTGTTACCACTGCAAACAGGTCGCGGATCAGATCATCAAGGCTGTCCCCTATAAGGCGCAGGTAGCGTGCGACAACTGTGGTGCGACCCGGGTCTTTGTCCCCCGGATTGAGGATGTGAGCAAACCCGGTATGTTCACGCAGATAGGCTGTTACGATACATGGGAACTGGAAAGCGTAGCAGAGTGCCGGAACTGCCACATGACCAATCCTCATGATATTGCGATCGGTTGCAGGCATTTCACGGTACGGTGCCGGAACTGCAATTTCACTCACTTCTACAAGTTTGATCTTGAGTTTATCGCAAAGGATGAACTGAAGGTGCAGTAACCGGAATCCTGCGGTGCTCTGGAAAACAAACAAAAAAACGTAATTGGTGAGGTTAGAGAGGCGGTTTACTGTTCCTCCCTCACCATCTCAATCGCCTTTTTGGGGCACTCGTTTGCGCAGATGCCACAGCCCTTGCAGTAGTTGAGGTCGATTTTGAGATCCTGATCGATCGCGGCATCGGGACAATACAACTGGCAGAGTCCGCACTGGTTGCACTTCTCCGCATCAATGACCGGACGGAACAGCCGCCACGAACCGGTCCTGCCCGCCGCCCCCTCGGTCGGTTGGCTCATCGCAAGGCGTTTGCGGCCGCTCATACGGTAATCTCCCGGTATGCAGCATCAGCGGCTTTTACATTGCGTTCATCAGTAAATAGCTCAGTAATTGCTTTTTTTGCAGAGTCCTGCGATATGATCCCGATTCTTGCGATCGCACCCAGCAACGGAGTGTCCAGGATCGGGCTGCCCGCGATGACAAGATCCTCCCTGAGTGCGATCCCGGTCAGATCAATGTTGTAGGTAAAAAATCCCGGATATTCCTTCCTGTGGGCACTGTTAATAAGAATCGTACCGCCGGTTTTTAACCCGCTCAAAACATCGACAACTCCAAGAAGGGTCGCGTCCAGAACCACAACGAGATCGGGCCTGCGGATCTGGCTGTATACCTTGATTGGCCTGTCATCGATCCGGACAAATGAGACAACCGGTGCACCGCGCCGTTCTGCCCCATAAAACGGGCACGCACTCGCATACTTTCCGTCATGGATTGCGGCAATTGCCAAGAGACGGGCAGCGGTCACCCCCCCCTCCCCGCCACGGGAGTGAATGCGCAGCTCAAACACCGGGTGTCACCCCGAACCAGAACTCCCCGCCAATCCGGCGGTTTCGCACGAAGCCCGCGATATCATCATAGGTAACTTCCTGCCCTCCCAGGCCGGCAATCACGCTGTAGGGCTCAATGCCGCAGCTTGCCCGGATTGATGTCGCAAGGGTTCCCCCAAAGCCGAACGAATAGCTGCGGTCGATGACCACGACCTCCCTGCCTGCGAGATCCAGCTTCGGGAACGGGCGGAACCAGCGCAGGCGCATGGATCCTGCTTTGACCCCCTCATTTCTGAGGGTATCAACCGCGACCTCCGCCTCCTTTCCCAGCGTCCCCATCGCAACAACGACCACGTCCGCATCGTCACACCGGTAGTCATCGGTAAACCCGTATGTCCTGCCAAACCTGCGTGCGAACTCTGCCTGCGTCTGCCTGATCACGCTCACAGAGTCCCGCATAGATCGCTCAATGTCCCAGCGGAATCTGAAGTACTGATCGGGCCCGGTGAGCGGACCGTACGCGACGGGATTTGTTGGATCGATCGCATGCGGGAGGTGCAGCGGGGGTATGAAGTCGCCAGGTTCAACCGTCTCCAGCGGCTGCATGTCATGACTGAGTAAAAAGCCGTCGAGGTTCACCATCACAGGCAGCAGCACATCGTTATGTTCGGCAATCCGGAATGCCATCAGCGTAGCGTCATACGCCTCCTGCACCGTGCTGATATATACCTGCAGCCATCCGGTATCGCGCTCCTGTATTGCATCGGTATGCTCTGCCCAGATGTTCCAGCCCGGGCCGATTGCACGGTTCACGTTTGCCATCACGATAGGCAGGCGTGCTCCGGCTGCCCAGTTGGTCATCTCGTGCATGTAGAGCAGGCCATGCGAGCTTGTTGCTGTGAATGTCCGTACCCCTGTGGCGCTTGCCCCGATACAGGCAGCCATCGCGGAATGCTCACTCTCCACAGGGATATACCGGCTCAAAAGATCTCCATGGGTTACATATTCCGCAATCTGTTCGACGATACCGGTCTGCGGGGTTATCGGGTACGCAGCAATTACTGCCGGCTTTGCCTGCCTGACTGCTTCCGCAACAGCCCTGTTTCCGGTTGCAACCATCAGCATACGCCGCTCTCCTCCTTTGTAAGCCGCTTAATGTTCTGTGCAATCCGCTGTTTGAGAATCTCGACCGTCTTTGGATCGATGCCCGCAAACCTTCTCTGGGGGGCAAGGAACTCTTCAAGCGGGGCAGGGTTTTTCATTGCCGCTTTTGACGGGCTGCTGATGGAAACCTGTCCATACTCACGCTCATAGAGCAGCCACATCCCGGTTTTCACGGCAAGCCTGCCGATTTCGATTGTTTTTCCCGGAGGATAGTGCCAGCCGGAAGGGCAGGGT
Organism: Methanoregula sp.; assembly: GCA_026394595.1. Lineage (GTDB taxonomy): Archaea > Halobacteriota > Methanomicrobia > Methanomicrobiales > Methanospirillaceae > MVRE01. The sequence continues at coordinate 33,549 of JAPKXX010000072.1, forward strand.
GCAAGTATATGGATAAACGTCGGTCCACGGATTGAGAGTGCTTTTTTTACTTTTTTAAAAATGTCCTGCGGGAAAGCGCTGCAGGCGGTTGCCATATACGGGGGATTATGTGCGGCAATGATTGCGTCAATATCCTTCTTCTCCTCAGTCTTTCCGGCAGGTGTCGTGGTCGTGCGGGCACCAAGCGGTGTTGCCCCGGATCGCTGCATGCCGGTGTTGCCGTACTCCTCGTTGTCGTAGCATATGTACAGAAAATCGGTGCCCCGTTCAAATGCACCGGACATTGACTGGATTCCGATGTCCAGGGTGCCCCCGTCACCTGCGTAGACGATTACATTCGTTTTTTTTCCAAGCTCACGAAACGCATTACTCATTCCCGATGCACACGCAGCCGCTGCCGCAAAAGCAATATTATATACCGGGATATGCAGCGCAGTATTGGGGTAGGTGCCCTGAATGACACTTGAGCAGCTTGCCGGGATTACAAGAACCGTGTCCGGGCCCGCTACTTTGAGCACGTACCGCAAGGAAAGCGATGCACTGCATCCTGCGCACGCTGTTGTGCCTTTCAGCACATATTCTTCTTTTGGGATTTCGGTCATAGTGTCCCCTTCACGCAATTGGTTGCGAGCACGAAATGGGATTACGCCTTTGTCAGAATTATCGTTGCTGCGAGTGAAAAAGGTATCATCATGTAGCCAATGGTGCCCGTAATTGAATGAATGATGATCATGCCCATTTGATTACTTTCACTCCGCACGGTCGTGGGTTTATCATCTGATCACGGTCACGTACTGGTAAGGAGGGAAAACCCCCTGACAATCCGGTATGGGCTTGTCATATGTGTCCCTCCCGACCTCTCTACCCATATGGTGTCCGTTCCATGCTCAATGGGACGCTGGCACAACTATTTTCTTTAATTTCATCGATTTACACCACCCCGTTTCATAACCCTCAAATATCTTTCACGTCGATTCACTAGTGTTCTGTATGACTCTGCGATCGGTGAACCTCCCCGGTGTCGGGACAAAGTACGAGTTTGAGACCGACAAAGGCGACACTGTTGCCATCTTCTTCACAAAGACCGGCACAATCCAGATGTATACCCTCCAGCAGGGCTGCCGTACGCCCAGTGCTGCAGAGATGACTCCGATGGAGGCGCGACGGCTCGGCAACATTCTTACCGGGGCGATCATCGAGGCCGAATCCGAGAGTGTCGAGATCGCGTTTTCCGCACTCGCAGACCTTCGGATCACTATCCATACCTACCTGATCCAGAAAGCCATTGCCGGTAAAACAATCGAGGATCTCCAGATCCGCACAAAGACCGGTGTGACCGTTATCGCGGTCAGCCGGAAGGATACAAACATTATCAACCCCCCGCCATCGTTTGTCTTTGAAACCGGCGATGCGGTGGTCGTCATCGGTGAAACCGACCAGCTCAAGAGGTTCGAGCGTGAAGTCATGGTGGATTAATGGAAGGCATCGTCCTCGCGCTGTTTGTCTGCCTTGTGCTGGCTATCATCACGAAGTATCTCTCCATCCCCCCGATCCCGTTCTACATCATCGGCGGTGTGCTGCTGGGAAAAAGCGGTTTTGCACTGGTCACTTCAGATGAGATCAGCCGGTTCTTCTCCCAGATGGGGCTGATCTTTTTACTCTTCTTCATGGGGCTTGAGCTCAAGCTCGAACGGATCGCATCGAACCGTTCTGCTGTGCTGACAAGCGGGGTCATCGATCTCAATGTGAATATGCTCATCGGGTTTGTCGCGGCGTACATGTTCGGGTTTTCCATTATCGAGTCGCTGGTTATCGCGTCGGCGTTCTATATTTCGAGTACGGCGATGGCCATCACATCGCTGATTGAGAACCGGAAGCTGATGATGCGCGAGGCGGAGACGGTGATCTGGCTGATGGTCTTTGAGGACCTTGTTTTGATCATCTTCCTTGCTGTCATTTCCGCCGGTGGCCAGAACCCGCTGATCTTCCTTTTAAAGATTGCCGGTGTTCTCGCGATCCTCTACGCCATCGCCCACTATGGTAAAGAATTTTTAATCAGCCTGCTCGATCGCTCTGATGAGCTTCCTATCCTCTTTACCTTCGGTGCGGTGCTCACCACGGCATCGGTCTCTATGTATCTCGGTGTGCCGGAGACCATGATGGTGATCGCGCTCGGGGCCGCACTTGCCACCACCGACCCGGATGCATTCGAACAGCACGCGAGGCCGTTCAAGGACGTATTCTTGGTCGTCTTCTTTGTCTTCTTCGGTATTACCATCAACCTTGCAGGCGGGGTAAATGTGGTGATGATCCTCTCGATCAGCCTGCTTGCCGTTGTGAGCAAGTTTATCTCCGGTCTTCTGACCGGCATCTTCATCCACGAGTCAGCACTCGCAGGCATAGAGATCTGGGGCAATACGATCGGGAGGGGTGAATTCTCAATTGCACTCGCGGCGCTCTACGGTTCGCCGATTATCGCAACGATAATTGCCGCCATGGTCATTGTCACTTCACTCGTCGGTGCATTCACCGGGAAGTACTGCACCGGCCTGCGCAAGTGGATGGCGATGCCGGGGCGCAGAGCGCCGCACCACCCGCACACGGGGCGCTGACTGAAGGCAGGATGAAAAAAGAACGTATGATTATTGTGTGTGCCTTTCTCATGATCAGTCGATCAGCACCAGCGCGACTGACACGATATCACTGTGCATGATCTTGCCATATTCCCTGTTCTTGCAGGGGATTGTCTGAAGATCCCACCCTGCATTCTTTGCGGTAGCGAATACGTCCATGCCTGCCGCCTCCATGCTCGGGCGCACCATGTCCATGTGCCGGCATTTCCTACGGATGCTTTCGTCTACTATGCCTTCGCAGGCTTCTGCAACGCACTCCTCACAGTAGATGCACGGGTAACCGCCGAATGCAAACGCCTTGTAAAACCCGTCGTAGAATGCAGTCTTTTCGAGCATGTGGATCGTCGTGTTCACCCAGAGGATCAGGTCCTTGTAGAAATGGTGGAAGTCCTCGGGCAGATCGTCTCCGGTAAACTTCGCATGCCCGGGGATACCATCGAACCTGACTAAAATTCCCGTATGATATTCCTTCACCATCCGGCGGGTTTCATCCGGGGACGGGGCATATGGTGGACAGCCAAGGTGCTTTGCATATCCCTTGCACCCGTATCGGCATTTGAACCGGACCCACTGCGAGACCACGATATCTGTCGCAGTGATCTGCTTTGCCACCGCCCCCTTCTCCCATGCAAGGCTCTTGAGCTTGGAAATTTCGGTTTTAATGGTTGGCACCATGACACACACCTGTATGATGAGGATGCGGGGGAGAATCCATAAAGGTTTCCCGCACCTGCATTGATGCCCGTGCCTTCCGGTTACATACCCGGATCCAAACCATCCACACCTCCGACTACCGGTTATTGCGATGGGATTAGGGAGTACCTAAAAAAATGCCTGGTCTATTCCGGCTGGCCGCCTGACCCGCCATGCCCGCCACGTTTTTCGACAATCCGCCGCACAACGAGGCGGGAGCTGCAGAGCTCGTCATCGCCATATTTACCGATGCGGACAATCTCGGCAGAGAGCCCGCGCGACGCGAGCTGCTGCCGGAGTTTTTCCTCATCAAAATGCTGGTTGAACCCGATGGTGATGATCGCGGGGCGGATCTTTTCGATGGGTCGGAACATGTCGGTCATGTCTCCGAGGACTGCATGATCAACGCACCGGAGCGCAGCGACCATGCGCCGGCGCTGCTCCTCGGGGATGATCGGCAGCGGTTTGTGCCTGACATTGGAGTCGCGTGCCACGATCACGAAGAGCTCGTCGCCGAGTTTCTTTGATTGCTCGAGATAGTAAAGGTGACCAGGGTGGAGGATGTCAAACGTCCCGGTAGCGACAACCCGCTTCATGCGACCACCGCC
>JAPKXX010000073.1 GCA_026394595.1 Methanoregula sp.
GCGTCACCTGTTCCTTGCGGTACCCGACAACGACGATAATATCCCGTATCCCGTTTTGTATGAGTGCATCGATCACGTACCTGATGATCGGGCGGTTTGCCACCGGAATCAATGCCTTCGGCCTGCTATGGGTGAGCGGCCTGACCCGCCTGCCCTCGCCTGCTGCAAGAATAACTGCCTGCATCTTTCACCTAACGGATGTAAGAATTCTCACCGATGTTCCCCTCAACATAACTGTTGGGGGCAAATTTTGCACCGGTCCCGATGACCGCGCCCACGTTGACAGAGCAGTTGATCCCGAACTGCACGCTGTCCCCGATAATGGCGCCGAATTTTTTTCTCCTGCTGTCCCTGCCGCCCACCCTGATGGTCGCGTGGTCGTGGCGCAGGTTGGCGATCTTGGTCCCTGCACCGAAATTGCACCCGCTGCCGATGATACTGTCACCGATATAGTTGAAATGGGGAATTTTTGTGCCGGGCATTATGATTGAATTTTTCAGTTCCGTGCAGTGCCCGATATGGCAGCCGTCACCGACGGCTGTTGCACCACGGATATAGGCATGCGGCCCGATCCGGCAGTTGCTGCCGATCACGCAGGGCCCTTCAATATAGGTCCCGGACATAACAACGGTGTCTTTGCCGATGATCACCGGCCCGGAAGAATGGACATCCTGTTCAACCACCCCGTCGTTTGCCGCCTCGATCGATGCGAGCAGAAGTGCGTTTGCGTCCAGCATGTCCCATGGGTGCCCCACGTCCATCCAGGTGGAAAGGGGATGTGACGTGAGTTTTTTATCACGGATATACTCACCAAGTGCGTCGGTGAGTTCGAGTTCACCACGCGGGGACGGCTCGATCGCTTCTACCCTGCTGAAAATGTCCTGGTCGAAGACGTAGGCACCGGCATTGATGACCGTACTTTTCGGGTGAGGGGATTTTTCCTCAAGAGCCGTCACGCGCCCCGCCTCCACGATGACAACCCCGTAGTCCTCCGGGTGATCTGTTGTGCTGGTGCCCATGCAGGGGGCTAACTTGTTGCACAGGTCCCTGATATCGGGACTCTGCAGGATCATGTCGCCATTCAAAAGGAGGAACCTGCTGTCGACAAAGTCGTTTGCAGCATTGAGTGCATCCGCCGTTCCCTTCTGCTGGCGCTGGGGGGCATACCTGATCCGGATGCCAAGCGTGGAACCATCGCCAAAATGCCTGCGGATCTCGCGTTCCCCGTATCCCACAACAAACACGAAATCCCTGATCCCGGCGTCCCGGGCTGCGATTACAAGGTGCTCCATCATCGGGCGGTTTGCGAGCGGCAGCATCACTTTCGGACGCTTTGCCGTGAGCGGACGCATCCGCATCCCCTCGCCAGCTGCGAGCACGACACATTCCATAGCTACAGCTCTGCCCGCAACATTTAAGCAGTTTTTCCCTGTTTTAAGAGAGTACGCCCGCGCTTTAGCATCGCCTTGGCTGCTTTATTCGTCCTGCCTTCAGCAGTAATCCGTATCTTGGGTTCTGTCCCGCTTGCACGGATCAGGCACCACCCGTCCTCATCAGCGATCCGGATCCCCACCGTGGGGCTGTCTGCCCCAAGGGCGATCATGGTTTGGCGGGCAGTTTCGGAAGCAAATGATTCCCTTATGATGGGATAGGACGGCATCGCATCGATCTCTTCTGCCACGTCCCATTCCGATGCGATTTCACAGAACAGGGCTGCAGCATAGGGACCATCCGGACAATAGGATATACTTGGGAAGATCCATGCACCGGATGGTTCCCCGCCAAAATCCCCCCACGAGAGGAGTTCTTCTGAGACAAACGCATCCCCGACCGGGGTGCGTCTGACCTCTGCCACATCCTCAATGATCATCGACGCATCGCTGGTCGTGACAACGCGCCGTGCACCAAGGTATTTTGCAAAAAGCATGAGCAGGTGGTCACCCGGGATATACCGTCCCCGGCTGTCCCATGCCATCATCCGGTCGGCATCCCCGTCATGGACAACCGCACACCGCGACCCGGTCTCACGCACCATATCCCCAATATATGGAAGGTTTTTCTCCAGAGGTTCCGAAGGGCGGGAAAAATGCCCCGATGGGTTGCAGTTGAGGCAGACGGGTCTGATGCCGAGCGACGGGAGGAGATCCGGGGTCAGCGCACACCCTGCACCATTCCCGCAATCAAGGACTACCGATATCTCGCGGGAAATGTCCACCTGTTCCAAAATTGCCTTTTTATGGGGCGATACGGCATCAAAGGATATAAGGGATCCCTGGTTCTTCCAGTCAGTCCAGTGATCGCTTTTGAGCAATTCCTCAATATCCTCCTGCTGGCGCTTTGTAAATGATGATCCGTCCGGGTTGAACAGTTTGAGGCCGTTATACTCCTCCGGGTTGTGGGAGGCAGTGATCATGCACGCAGCCTTCATCATCCGGCCGGCATATGCAACAGACGGGGTTGGTGCAACACCACAGGAGTACGCAACACTGCCTGATCCCAAGATGCCTGAAATAACCAGATGAGAAAGGAGCGGGCTCGTCGTCCTTGTGTCCATTCCGACCAGGATATCAGATGACCGTGCTGCCAGCGCAGATCCGGTTTTTAATGCGATATTGAGAAGTTCCTGACCGAAGCGCTGCCGGATTCCAGAGGACCCAAAAAGCATATACAGTATATTTGGAGAGATTCAAGAAAGGCTTATCCCTGCCATCCCCTGTTCAGGTACCGTACGGGCAGAAGCGTTCGATCTTTTCCAGGTTTGCGATACCTGCCGTGGAAGGTCCGAGCAGCAGGATTTTTTTACTGTCCCCGTATTTCTGGATAAGGTCTCCGGTGCCCGGTTCGATACTGCCCTCACCGTTGATGACGATGATATCGGCTGATTCCGGATCCTCTGCCACATACCGCCCCGACCCCAGTTCAACTGGCGGAATTGCACCAGCACAGAATACCCTTCCCCCCCCGAGTCTTTTTGCCAGGTCCTGGCGGCACGGGTCATGACAGGCCGGGGGGCATGCACGGAGATTGCGTGACATGCAGAGAAACGCGGTCGCGACATTCAGGATGGCGCAGGCAGCCCCCCTTGTTACAGGAGTGTCGAGAGGTACTCCGAACATGAACTCCAGTTTTGTTGTGGCGTGGATCGGGTCAAATGTCATGAACTCCGCCGTCCTCCCTCCAAAACATGCCTCCATGCATGCGCCTTTCTCAAACCGGCACGGTACTATATCAGGATTGACCTGCAGCACCACCGGCCCCTCCTCACACCCGCTGAAGTGAAGAACTTTTTTAAGTTTACTCACAGCATCCATCACAATATCCATTGTTCACTCCTCCTGGTTCCAGAGCACGACACGCGCAGGAGATCCATCCAGACCTTTAAGACGCAGCGGAAGCGCAACCATGTCATACTCCCCTTCTCTCACGAAAGAAAGGTCGAGCAGCTCGATGACGATGCAGTCGTTTCCGAGCAGTTCCCGGTGCACAGCCCCATCACAATGGTAGGATTCGATAGATGGCGAATCGATTCCGATGCAGTGTATCCCGGTTTTAATGATGAACTGCGCTGCATCAGCAGTCAGGCACGGGTAATATTCGGTGAACCGGTCAGATCCGGAAAACGATGTTTTGAGAAGGAGTCGTTCCACACCCCCGACTCTGCCCCTGAGGTGATCTGCTGTGATCGCGCTTCCTGCACTGCATACATCGAGCACCCTGCATTTCCCGATGAGATATGCAAGCGGAATAGTATCGATCGTAGTGCCGGATCTGAGGTAATGGGAGGGGGCATCAATATGGGTACCGGTATGGGTGCTCATGTGGAAGTCGCTGATCAGGTATTGTCCCTGTTCCTGCTGACTGAATGTGGGGCGCAGATCTCCGGGATAGACCAGCATAGTACTGGAGAGCGGGCGTGTGACGTCAATAAATCTCATGCAGCCTCAGTTCTCCCAGCCATGCTCACCGATGAGCGGGACAAAACGGACCCCGCCATGGAATGATTCGGTGACCCTGCCCCCCTGTTTTTCCACAACGACCAGTTCCTGGACTTCGCGCCCCCCGACCGGAGCAACAAGCCTCCCTCCTTCTGCCATTTGTCCTGCCAGTGGTCGTGGGACTTCGGGTGTCGCTGCGGTAATAATGATGCCATCGTAGGGGGCATTTTGGGGATATCCGCATGTCCCGTCACCGACTACCACTTCAGCATTGAATATATCGAGTGCGGCAAGGTTGTGCCGGGCAAGGTCGGCAACTGCCGGAATCCGTTCGATAGTAGTCACCTTTTTGACAAGTGCCGCAAGCACGGCTGCCTGGTACCCGCACCCGGCTCCGATCTCCAGCACATTGTCACCAGGATTTGGCCGGAGCAGTTCTGTCATCAGCGCCACGATATAAGGCTGGGAGATTGTCTGCCCGTTGCCGATGGGGAGCGGGCAGTCGTCATAGGCTCCCCTGTCATAGGGGGGAGGTATGAAGAGGTGGCGGGGGATGTCCCGCATTGCTGCAAGTACGCGGCTGTTCCGGACGCCGCGGGCTTCGATCTGGCGCTCCACCATCCTGAAGCGTTCATCGGCTCGTGGGTACTTGGGCATTTTTCGTATGCTCAGAATCCGGATTTTTCCGCAACATCAATAATGGCGTCAATCTGCTTCTGCAATGACTCGGGAAGCCCTGTGATCTTGACATCAAGGAAACCGCGGATGATCGTCGCGGTTGCCTCGTCCTCGTCAAGCCCGCGGGACATCAGGTACTCGATCTCGTCCCTGGCGAGCTTGCCCACCGCTGCTTCATGGGAAAGTTCAGTGCCGACAACAGACCCCTCGATCTCCGGGATTGCATAAATCCGCCCGTCCTGAAGGATAAGCCCTTTGCATTCAAGGTGCCCCCGTGTCCCGGCTGTCTTTCCGTTGATATGCCCGCGGGAGATGATAGTCCCCCCTTTGGTAATTGCGCGGGTGATCAGTTCGGCACTAGCACCCTTTCCTTCAAGTATGGCGCGGGAACCGAGGTCCATAAAGGATTCCTTTGAAGCGATCACGATGGTCGAGAAGCGCGCCACCGAGTTATCCCCTTTCAGTGTTGCTGTCGGATACATCTGGACCTTTTTTACCGGCTGCATACAGACATAGTTGGAGAGGAATACCCCGTTCTCCCCGATAACCGAAGCGCTCCTCGGATAGACCTCAATATCTTCGGTCCAGTTGTGGATCATCGTGAAGCTGATCTTCGCGTCCTTTTTCACATAAAATTCGGAGATGCCGTAATGGGCCCCGCCTTTACCGACATGCGCACCGCTTGTACAACCGGAGATGATGTGGAGCTCGGCACCCTCCTCGGCAATGATGATGTTATGGACATGCTGTATCTGTCCACGCCCGAGGTAAAGACACGCTTGGATAGGGAGGATGTTGCTCGAGCCCTCGTGTGCGATGATCACGTAGCCTTTGGGATCTTTCTGGGCTGCAACGTATTTTGTGACATCATCTTTTTCCGGTGAGACGACTTTCCAGGCATAGTCGTTTAACCAGTCGTATTTTTCAAATGCCTTTTTGTATGAGAGGACTTCGATCCCTTCCTGTGCGCACTCGGCGTGGACGATGTCCTGGTCCATCTGGAGGTAGCTCCCGCACCGGTTCTTCATCGTAAGGTCAATACCGGATTGGGCAAGCCGCTCCTGGTCGACCTTTGAGAGTTCAGGCTCATTTACGTGTGACGGCATTCGAGACACTCCTTGTATCCCCGCTGCTTGATATCCTGCAAAATCTCACGCGGGTTGCCGTGGCACTTGATCTGCCCGTCACACATCACATGACCCCGGTCGGTTTCGAGGTAATCGAGGATGTAACCGGTATGGGTGATCACAAGCCCGCTCTTCTGGCGCTTGATGATGTGCCTGTCCTTTTCAAGGAGCGAACCGATCGCTGTTCCAATGAGCGAGATATTTTCAAGGTCAACACCACTCTCCGGCTCGTCGAGCATGATAAAGTCAGGCTTCTGGATCATCAGCTGGAGCACCTCGCTGCGCTTGATCTCGCCCCCCGAGAAACCCTTGTTGATGTCACGCTCTAAAAATTTATCCATGTGAACCGATCTGGCAAGCTCCGTGATATTTTCGTTTTTTGTCCGGGAGATCGCGGTGAGGAGCTTGCCGAGCTTGAGCCCGGAGATCGTGGGCGGGCGCTGGAAGAGCATGCCGATCCCCCGCTTTGCCCGCTCGTGGGCGTGCATCCTTGTCACATCCTCGCCTTTGTAGACGATCTTTCCTTCCGTTATCATGTAGTTGGTAAAGCCCATTATGGTCATGAGGAGTGTCGTCTTCCCCGACCCGTTAGGACCCATCAGCACGTGAGTTTCCCCCTCGTTGATATGGAGATTGATATCGTGCAGCACCTCCTTTTCGCCGATTTTAACATGCAGGTCTTCAATATGCAGCATAGAACAATCGTAGAGTGTTTGTCGATTGCTGCATTAAACGCTTTTCACCGTGCTATTCGGACACAAGCGGGGTATCGCCACCATTTAACTGGTCCGGTGCAATAGTATACACAGGACGGGTGCGGAGTGCGGCCGGAGAAGGTGCAGGATAAAAAAGGGAAGGCAAAGCGGAGAGGGGGTTCAAAGGATGCAAAAAAGGAGGTGCATCCCCACGAACCGGCGGAGATCGGAACATTTGTCAACCGGATCATCTGCGGGGATGCACAGCAGGTCCTCGCCAGAATTCCTGGCCAAAGCATTGATCTCATTATCACCTCGCCACCGTACAATTTCGGGCATGCCTATGCGCAGGATTCATCTGATGACACGCATGAATGGAATGAGTATTTCGCAAAACTCCTGTCGGTATGGCAGGAGTGCGAGCGCGTGCTGAAACCCGGCGGCAGGCTGGCAGTCAACATCCAGCCGCTCTTCTCCGATTACATCCCCACGCACCACATTATCTCTTCACAGCTCCGGAACCTTGGGCTGTTGTGGAAGGCGGAATTTGTCTGGGAGAAGAACAACTACAATGCAAAATACACGGCATGGGGGAGCTGGAAGTCCCCCTCAATGCCCTATATCAAATATACATGGGAATTCGTCGAGGTGTTTGACAAGGAGACGCACAGGAAGGCAGGCAGGAGGGAAGATATCGACATCTCTGCCGAGGAGTTTAAGGAATGGGTGATCGGGAAATGGGTCTTCCCGCCGGAGATACGGATGAAGGACTATGATCATCCCGCGATGTTTCCCCAGGAACTTCCACGACGGCTGATCAAACTTCTTTCCTATAAAAACGATATCGTGCTCGACCCGTTCAACGGCGTTGGGACAACGACGCTTGTTGCATGGAAACACCGGCGCCGGTTCATCGGGATCGATATATCACAGCAGTATTGCGACATGGCGCTCCGGCGCGTGATAGCATCCGCGGGTGCGAACGACATTTCCCCGGAGTATCCCCTGCCGGCATTCCTTGAAGCCGATGGTCTGACCACTCCTGATTAACAAAGGAGAAGGTATTTTTACAGACCTATTGAGTGAATTTTCACCCACTCATACGTTCCTTTCCGGTCATACTGGTGATTAACGATATAATTATGGACCTCGGCATTCTGTTTTAATCTCGCGATGAGGGCATTATAGATTGGAACACGCAGGTTGTACTTGTTGATATTGCCACTACCCTTGAGCGTCTCCAGCTCGTTTTTCATCGAATCCGCCTGGCTGGTCAGATCGGTGAACCGCTTACCAGTGGAAATGTATACATCGTGCAGATACCGGGTCTGGTCGCATCTGCCGTAGATTTTTGTACTATTGGCAACAGGGATCACGATCGGATCAGAGTGGAGTACAACCCCGCCGGCAAGGCCATCCGGCGGGACACCGATAAAGGAGAAATTGGTAGTTTCAGTATAGGCATAGCCCGTATTCCTGTATTCAGTGCCCGGGCATGCGATCCCGACTGCCATGTGGGACTCTTCTGGGAATGATAACAGAGCGGTCCGATACCCCTCGCGTGCAAGAAGACCGGCGAGCAACAGGCTTTTGTCATCACAGTCCCCGGATTTGTCCGTAAATGTTTCGATGGGGAACTTGACTGAATTTTCTCCGATTGTTTCGTAGTGTATCGACTGGACAAAAACCGTCATCAGTTCGACATATTCGTCATCGGTCAGATTACCCCTCACCCTGATCTCACGGAGTCTGGCGAGCAGGTCGTTATAAAACTCTTCCTGGTCAGGGTCATTCATCATGGACAGGTAAGTCTGGGCGACCCAGGCTTTTTCAGATACATTCCCGTACACGGTCACGTCTTTGTCGGCTGCTTTTGCACCGGCATACACAGATCCATTGACTGGCATTGTGAGGGTGATGGATGAACGCCCAAACGGGAAATTATAGACCGGGGGAGGGGGTGCCGGTGCATTATTGATGGGGGTGATATGGGGGGCGACCACCTTCTCCTGGTGTAAAAGTGTCTCAATACAACCGGCAGACACCATTGCCCACAGGATCAGCAGCACCGCAAGTCCAGCATTGCGCCATATATGAAACCTTACGGAACGGGAGAGCCCTACGATCATAGTATATCCCGCAGACTCGCAATCGAATCGATCACATAGGTCGGTTTGATCACCGCGCTTCTCAGCGCTTCCTCTTTGAATTTTCCTGTCCTGACAAGGATTGCTTTCATGCCGATCTTGCGGGCGCCTGCAATGTCGGTGATGATATCATCGCCGATCATTGCTGCTTGGTCAGGGCGAATTTCCATATCCCTGAGCGCCATCTCAAAAAACGCCTTGGACGGTTTTCCCATGACCGTGGCGGTCTTTCCGGTCGCAAATTCCAGCGCTGCGACAAACGGCCCTGCCGAGAGCATCAGCCCATCGGGAGCCATCCAGTACCGGTCCTTCTCAAGTGCGATGATCTCTGCTCCATTATTCAATGCCCGGAATGCTTCATTCATTTTTTCGTATGTTATTTTGTCCCCGGCATCACCGATCACGACGTAATCGATCGAGCTCCCAGAGCTTCGGTCGCACGATTGTTCAAAATCCTTATGGACATCGCCTGTCGTAATGAGCAAACAGCGGTGCTTTCCTGCCGCATTCATGCGGGCGATGGCGGCGAGGGGTGGAGTGAAAATTGAGGACTCCGGTATATCAAACCCAAGTTGCGCCAGCCGGTCAGAGATTGTTTTCCTGCACTTTCGCGTCGTGTTTGACACGAACCGGAACCGGTATTTTTTTTCCCTGAGCAGTTCAATTGCTCCTTGAGCTCCGTCAACTGCATTCTCCCCAATATAGAGAACGCCGTCAAGATCAATAAGAAAGCCTTTGACATCCATGATGCTGACCATTCAGAGGGATCCAATTCCTTTTACATCTGTTGGTATCCGCTGTTATTCTTGTGTGCGTGGCGATAGCATTAGTATTGCTTCACTTTCACGCCACGCAGCGGGGGTTTAAACCACAGGTTCCGGATGTTATTCTGACGATGGCTGCCATGCATGTCCCTGCCCGGATCGGTACCCTCTGGCAGCAACGGATGGAAACGCTGCGGGAATATGAGGTTATCCGCGACGGCAATGTTTTTAACACGAGTTTTTCGGACAGCTATGTCTTCTCTTCCGAACATGAACATGCAGAGCACTACCTCAAACAGCTGATAGAACAGTATGATGGTGTATCCTTCAACACGGTATTTTCCGGTGTGGAACATACCAATGAGGGGGGTGTCTGTTTCTCGTTAAAAAGCCACCACGGTATCATAGACACATCTCTTGATATCGATCGGTTCAGGTCAGAAATCCTTGGGGATCTTACACTTGTCCGGGGTATCGGGAAAACAACACAGGCGCGGTTAAAGGCACGAGGATATCAAACACTTTCTGATCTCGGAACGCATCCGAGGTTCAGGGCCCATGCACGTCAGGTACTCCAACGCTTATCAGGGGGGAACCAGGCAGATATTATGGACCTGATCGGCAGCAGGCACGCAAAGTCCCACCCGCTCGTGCTGGGCACTGCCGGTTTCCATGAACCGGAGGATTTTGTATTCCTCGATATCGAGACGCTCGGGCTGTTTTCCCGCCCCATAATCCTTTTCGGGGTTGGAAGGGTGGATTGTGGAGATCTCGTTGTCCACCAGTACCTGCTTCGTGATATCCGGGAGGAGCAGGCAGCGCTGATCGCAACCTGCGAGCATCTGTCCGGTGATCATGCCGCGCTTGTGACCTTTAATGGAAAATCCTTTGATCTTCCCTATATCCGGGACAGGCTTGCGTATTACGGTATGGGGAACGGTACCTGCATCCCGCACTTTGACGTGCTCCATTTCTCCCGCAGGAGGTGGCGGGACCATTTCCCCTCCATGCGCCTCTGCGTGCTTGAGCAGGAGGTATGTGGCATCCACCGGGAGGAGGACATCCCCGGGCAGATGGTGCCGGAGTTCTACGAAACATACCTGCACACGAACAACTGCGGGCCGCTCGTCCCGATCATCGAGCACAATAAGCAGGACGTAGTCTCACTCTCACGGCTCTTTTTCCACCTGCTTGAGGAGTCCTATGGCTGTTGCTGATGTTATCGGGCTTCTCCAGAAAAATCCCTTATACCGGAACCGGGTGATGCATGTTGAAACGACCGGGCCTGAACAGGCGCAGTATGGTACGCTCGACCTGCCACTACCCGAATCTGTTGCAGGATACCTGGTCCAGACAGGGATTTCCCTGTATTCCCACCAGTGCGATGCGATCAACCTTATAAGAACCGGGAAGAATGTGATCATCACTTCACCTACGGCAAGCGGCAAAACGCTCGCGTTTAACATCCCGGTCTTTACCCGGCTGGATGCAGATCCCCAAACGCGGGCACTCTACCTGTATCCCACAAAAGCCCTGTCCAATGATCAGCTTGCCACCCTTCAACAGATGGCGCAGTTCACCGGCATCAGCGCAAAACCCGCAATCTATGATGGCGATACACCACAGTCAAAACGGCCGGCAATCCGAAAGAATGCACGGGTGGTTATCTCTAACCCGTACGAGGTCCACCATCTGCTCTCCTGGCATTCCAAATGGAGCGAATTTTTCGCAAACCTCCGGTTTGTGGTGATTGATGAGGCGCACAGGTACCGCGGGGTTTTTGGGTCTCATATCTCCATGTTGGTCCGCAGGATGCTGCGCCTCTGCCACCATTACGGGGCAGATCCCCAGTTCATCCTCTCCACTGCAACGCTTGCAAATCCCCTTGAGTTTGCCACGCGGCTGACAGGCCGCCCGTTCGGACTCGTGGATGGAGACGGCTCCCCTCATGGCAGGAAGCACTTCGTCCTCTATAACCCGTTCCATGACGGGATTGGTGAGCGATCCACCCACCAGGAGACAAAAGACCTGCTTCTCTCATGCATTAAAAGTGACCTCCAGACGCTTTGTTTTACCGGCTCACGGAAGATGGCAGAGCTGATTACTGTCTGGGCGCGTGAGGATGCACGGCGCACCTCCTCACGGCTCGCCGAATCAATCGCGGCGTACCGGGCCGGATATCTCCCCGAAGAACGCAGGGCAATCGAGAGGCAGCTCAAGGAAGGGTCCATGAAAGGGGTTGTTTCGACCAATGCACTCGAACTGGGGATTGATATCGGGTCACTGGATGCCGCCATCATCTCCGGTTACCCCGGCACCATGATGTCAGCCCGGCAGCAGGCGGGACGGGCGGGCAGGAAAGGGGGGGAATCGCTTGCCATCCTTGTTGCACATGCAAATCCCCTTGACCAGTACTTTATGCACCACCCCGACCAGTTTTTTAACCGTTCGCACGAGCATGCGATCGTTGATACGTCAAACCCGTACATCATCTCCGGGCATATGCTCTGTGCCGCAGCTGAGCTCCCGATCCAGGAAGACCGGGATCAGGACTTTTTCGGTGATGCCTTCCCTGGTATTCTCGTCGAGCTCGCATCCCATGACCTCATCAGGAAAACCTCTTCCGGGTGGGTGTATACCGGGCGGGGGAGGGCAGCAGATGCCGTCAGGCTTGACGGAATCTGCAATGAAACGTTCCGGGTTATGTGCAATGGCAGGCTGCTGGAAACGATGGACCTCGCCCATGCATTCCGCGAGGCGCATACCGGGGCAATCATGCTCCACCAAGGAGAGAGCTACCTTGTTAAGGAGATGGATCTGGAAACGCACACGATCCGGGTTTCCAGAACCGATGTCGACTATTACACACAAGCGTTAAAAGACGTGCGCCTTACGATAACCGGAACACTGGATACCCGGACAATCTGCGGTTCAGGGTGCGCTTTTGGTGACGTGGAAGTGACCGAGCAATATACCGGTTACAAGATCAAACAAAACGATACGATCATTGGCGTGGAGCCGCTCTCCCTTCCCCCCCTCACGTTCCGAACAAAGGCGTTCTGGTTAATACCTCCCCCTGGCACCGAACAGACCGTTTGTGATGCCGGGCTTGACCTTGCGGGGGGGCTGCACGGTGCAGAACATGCAATCATCGCACTCATGCCCCTGCATGTGATATGCGATCGCTGGGACATTGGCGGGCTATCTTCACCGGCATATGGTGAGAGTGGAGAACCAACCATCTTTATCTACGATGCCTGTGAAGGGGGGATCGGGCTTGCAGAGAAGGCATTTGAACTACTTCCTGAACTGTTCGCCACATCGCACGAACTTGTCAGGGACTGCCAGTGCGAAGACGGGTGCCCGTCCTGCATCTACTCCCCCAAATGCGGCAACGACAACCAACCTCTCGATAAAAAGGCGACGGTGCTGATCCTTAATGCACTTTGTTGTAAGACTTTTAAAAAAAATGGGTCTTCCAAATGCCTGACTTCACCTGAACCAATCCCCACGTAAGAGCCCGGCAATCAATCCACAAGAACGATCCTGTTTTCCGGTTCCGGTTCACTGTCATCGAATATGAACAGGTCATCGATCCGTGCATGCAAGGCTGTTGCGACATCGTGGGCGAGCCTGAGCGAAGGGTTATACTTCCCTTGTTCCAGAAAGACAATCGTCTCCCGCCGCACCCCTACCTTTTTTGCAAGATCGTCCTGCGTCATGGAGAACCTTGTTCGGTATTCCTTTATTCTTGTCTGCACTGCGGTTCACCCCTCAGCATCATGAATTTCAGTCTACATCCCCTCGCCAGAAGTCAGGACAATCGAAACAAGACCGCTGATGAGCATCAGTGTCCCGGCTATGATACGGAAGAGATTCCTCTGTTTCGTTTCAGTCACTCTCTTTTGTTATTTATTTCTAACATCCATGGATATTAAGGTTATCTATTTCTAACAATCTTCTCATAAGAATACATAAAAAAAAGAGCGTTGGGATCTTATTCCTGCACTATTGAACGAACGGACAGGAACACCGGTCCCCGCACGTCCACTTTCTTTTTGGCATCGGTGACCGAGCGCATCGCATATTCTTCAATTTTTAAGTTGATGTCGCTGAGGAGCTTTGCCATCTTGACCTGCACAGTTGCGGGCATGCCGCACCGCGATGACTCTTCAATCCGTGCAGCAGCAAGTGATGCAACGGCGTCAAGGTACGTGATACCGGTAGAAATACCTTCACTACGCACCTGCTTCCATTTCTCGGTATCCGGCACGCCGAGGATTGATCCATCATGGACAAAGATCTCATTGGCACATGCCGGGCCACAGAGTTTTGCATTGGATTCAGTCTCTTCAACGACAACCTTCACGTTTCTGCCGCCAATTGAACCTTCCCATACGTCAAATGAGCACGGCCCCTGTGCTGTTGCATGTTCCGCGGCAACCCTTGCAATGGCAGCGGCAAGCAGTTTTCCTTCCGGTGAGACCGGTTCTTCGCGGAGATGGACAGCGCTCGCGATCTCCCTGTCGGTAACCGGGCGCGGGAAGAACTGCGGGAACACGAGCTGCCGGACATCGGTGGCGTTGTATGCGATCATGGCGAGGCGCTCGACCCCGAGTCCGAGGTTCATGACCGGTATCCCGATGCCATACTCTGCAAGCGCAGAAGGGGAATACATGCCGAATGTCGCCACCTCCACCCACCCATGCACAGGGTGACGGGCATACACCTCAGTCTGGGTGTCCGGCATGTAGTATTTCGAGCGCTTCTCATCGGGCTGGAACCGGAAATCATTATACCCGAAGGCGGACAGGAGCGCCTCGCTTACTGCCTTGCCCTCTTCATTGGTGACATCCTCGCCGGCAACAACACATGACGCGGAGTGGTAGGTCATGAGCCGGGTCGGCCCCTCCGTCTGTTCGCGCCGGAAACAGCGGTCGACCGAGAAGAGCTTAAGGGGCAGGGAGGTGCGATTCCAGATGGATCCGAGCGTCAGGAACCACCCGCTCGTCATATGGCTGCGCAGGGTGCTGCGGGAAGATTCAGGCGCGAGCGCTTTGAACTCCGGGAAGACTGCATCAAGGATATGGACCACAAGTGCATCGTCCACCCCGAGAACCTTCGCGAGCTCAATGGTGAGCTCGTCTCCATCGATCTCAGACTTCTTATAAGCGTGAAGCGTCTCCCGCAGGTGTTCCTCTATCTCCTTTGTCATCGGCTGGTGGGGTTTTTGATGGAGTGCAGGATCATTGACCGCTCTATCACTGTGGACAAGCGGGCTGCTATGGCTCTGCAGGATCTCGTTTATCTCATCCAGCTGCTTTCTGGCGATCCCCACATTCGGGCGTGGTAATCCCCCGAGATAGAAGACCCGGTCGAGCACCGCCATCGCCTCGGGCCCGAACTGCCGGTAGATGTCCTTTTCCTCAACGATCACCGGGTTCTCCGCCTCATCAAAACCCAGCGCAAGGTAGATCTCGCGGAGCCGGTTGATGGTCGCAAAGACCGGATGTGCATGTGCCCGCTTACAGGTGAGCCGGGGATAACGCCCTTCCTGTCCTGGTAGGGTCAGCACCGAAGGCCCCTCGTGCCATGCGTTTTCGAAATTCTCATGCGCTTTTCTCTTCCAGTCCTCGGGGACAAACCTCATACAACACGCTCCAGACAGACCACCCTGCTCAACCGGTTCTCATCTTTTATTCTGTAATCGCATGCTGTGGCGATCTCTTCCGCAAACCTGCGCACCCGTTCATGCTCCGGCATATTCTCTCTTTTTAATCGGTTTCTACTGTATCCCAGATACATGTATCCCTTCACTTCAACAAACGATGCCCCGGAGTCCTGCAGCAACCCCGCGTATTTTTCCGGGGTGATATCATTCAAACCGCCAACAAGTGTTATCCTCACTGCTGACCGCCGCGTACCGAGCAGTGCAAGGCTCTCCCTGATCCGCTCCCAGTAATCTCCAGCCGGACGACAGGTTTTCATGTAGGTCTCCCTGTCTGGAGCATCGAGCGAGACGTACATCTGGTACGGGTGGCAGCGTGCGAGCATCCCGGGGTTTGTGCCATTGCTTACAAGGAATGTCGTGTATCCGGTGCGGTTGAAAAGGTCGATGAGTTCAGGGAGCGGGCGGTAGAGCGTGGGTTCGCCTGAGAGCGAGATCGCCACATGCTTCGGGTCAAGCGCCTCCTGCCACTTCTCCCCGGTCACTGTGTTGTCAAGCACCGCGTTGTACCCGGCGAGCGCTTTCTTCTGGAGCCGGTGGATGCCGGCAAGAATAGTCTCCGGGGAGCACTCCTCCTCATCAGCAACTTCGTGTTCGAATGAGCGCCAGCAGAAGAGGCAGCGCTGGTTGCAGCGCAGGGTGGGGGTCATCTGGACGCAGCGGTGGCTCGCGATCCCGTAGAACTGGTGCTTGTAGCACATATCGCCGCCGGCAAGCGCCCGCTTGCACCACATGCAGGGCTTGAGTGCTGCAGAAGAAGCTGGCAAAAAAAACTGGTAGCCCTGCCGTTTCAGGGCATCACATGGTGCTGATGGCATCGATCCCAAGCGTCTCAAGGGACTCTTGTAAGGTGTTCTGGACTGCCTGTACGAGCGTGAGCCGCCGGTCCCTGACCGTCCCTGCGCTTCTCAATACCGGTTCAAAGTGGTAGAATGAGTTGAAGGCATCAGCGAGTTCGCGGGCGTAGGTGGCGAGCAGGTGAGGGCGAAGTTCGGCAATCACCCTGCCGATGACGATGGGGAACCGTGCAACCTGTTTTGCGACAGCAATCTCCTGTTCGGTCTCCAGTTCGTAACACTTGGTGAAGTCTCCGGCTTTCTCTAAGATGCTGCAGGCACGGGCGTGGGCGTACTGGATGTACGGTCCGCTCTGGCGCTCGAAATTGAGCGCTTCATTCCAGTCAAATACCGTACTTTTTTCCGGCGACACCTTCACGATATCGTACCGGATGGCTGCGAGAGCGACCGATTTTGCGATCGCCTTTCGTGCAGTCTCATCAAGTTCCGGTCTCCGTACCGTCACTTCATCGTACGCACACCGCGTTACCTCGGCAATCAGGTCATCAGCGGAAACAAACTTGCCTGCACGGGTGCTCATCGACCCTTCAGGGAGTGATACAAATTCGAAGTGGACGATATCCGGTGCTTTCTCACCAAGAAGTTTTAACGTGCACTGGAGCTGTGCCCCGATCAGTTTGTGGTCGGCTCCCAGCACATCGATTATCCGGTCGAAATTGGCACCTTTCCATGCATGGTACGCAAGATCGCGGGCGCCGTATACCGATGTCCCGTCGCTTCGCCGGATCACGTACTCTTTTTCAAACCCGCATTCCGTGAGGTCAAGCGCGAGGGTCCCGTCTTCCTTTGCCTGCGGGAGTTTTTTGATCCTGCCGATGATCCGTTTCGTATCCCCGTTCCGGATAAAGTCGCTCTCCCAGACGAAGCGGTCATGGGCGACGCTAAGGCCTTGTAACGTGACCGCAAACCCGTCCAGGCAACGGGAGACTTCTTTGCGGAACTTCTTGACTGTCACCGGATCTCCTTCCTCAACGAGCTGCATCAGTTTGTCGACTTGCCGGGTGATACCGGTGTCCTTTTCAATCTCCCGGTTTGCTGCAATATAGACACGGGCGATGTGAGCGTCCTCTTTCTCCCCCTCATGCCGGGCACTGTCAAGGTTATCGAACCCCCAGACAACGATCGCGATCTGGCGCCCCATGTCGTTGACGTAGTATTGTATTTCGAGCCTGTAGCCTGCCTTCCGAAACGCCCGTGCCAGCGTGTCGCCGATGATGGAGTTCCTGATATGCCCGACGTGAAGTGGCCCGTTCGGGTTTGCGCTCGTGTGCTCGAGTACGACCCGGATTGGTTTCTTTGCCAGCGAACCATAGCCGGGTTTTGTCGCTTCTTTTAAGACATTGGCAAGATAGGAATCATCAAAATAAAAATTCAGGTACGGTCCTGATGCCTTTACCGTAGCCGCTGCAACATCGGTAATTTTTTGGGAATACTTGGTCACAAAATCGTTTGCCCATTTTGCAGGCGGGATTTTCTTTTCTTTTGCCACAATAAACGCCTGAGTGGAGGAGAGATCCGCATGCTCCCCTCCTTCAATGAGCACGACCTCTTTGCTTCCGGATGATTCCTGCAGCAGCTGGGAAATCGCATCGTATCGTTTTTTAAAATCACTGGTATCGTCTTCCATCATAATCCCGTCCTGTAGCGGAGGATTGCGGCAATCCCGCCGAATGCGGAGAAGAGGATCGACCCCTCTTCGAAGTCATCAGAGATGATCTCCACCTTTGCGCTGCTCTGGTCGGCAAGTTTTGTCAGTTCATCAACGATGTCGACCTCTTCTTCGAGCGTAAGCGGGGCTGTGCATTTCGGGCACGTGCCGAGCGGGACATCCTTAACGGTCTTCCCCGGTTCCATGCTGACCGTACGCTCATCGGTATACCCGCAGCTCTGGCATTTGATCCTGAGCCGGGACTTGCGGAGGTTGCCTGAGAGGAGCAGCGTATCAACTGCACCGACCTCAAGGTTTTTACGGATACTCTCTTCACCGTATGCAGCAAGCCCCCCGTCTTTTACGAGCTCTTTGAGGAATTTGTCCATGAAGCCCTTTTCCTTGATGACGGTCATGCCCTTGAGCGCGTCTTTTGCTGCGTCGACAAGTTCAGAGAGGCCGTCTTCATTGGTGTAGGCAACATCGAACAACCCGATGACCCGTTTCTGGATCTCGTGGTGCAGGAAACTACCTGCCCCAAACTCCTCCTTTGTGGGGCTCGGTCCCCCAATCAGCACGCCTTTGAACCGCTCAAAAAAATCTTTCTCTGCGAGGAATATGGCGCTTGACCGCTCCCCGATTTTTGTATAGAACTCGTTGATGGCAATCTCACGGAGACGCCCGAACCGGGCAGCCGATTGCCCCCCTTTGCGCTGCTTGCCGGGAACTGTTGATGTCGCACCGCCCATTGGTTCAATCCTGTTCCCCCGTAAAAACCCCCAGTAGGCCTCTCTCCGGTCGAGCACGAGGAGCCCGTACACGACCTTCTCCTCCAGCATCTGTTTGAGAGGTTCAAGCTCGAATTTTGAGCTGCACCTATACATATAGAGGTTGAGCGGCTCCGGCGGTTCGATAATCGTGCACTGGAGGTCAGTCCTGTCACCATAGAGCTGGACGGTTCCGCAGAACACCGCCATGCCATGTTCCGGGGGCTTCCTGTAGTACTTGAGCCGGGAGAGAATGGATGATATTGCGCTCTGCACGTTGGTCCGCGTCTGCTTGCTCTTGATGTTGGCGCACTGCCCGAACTCGTCTTTTAACTGCCCGGTCACATCATAGATCTGCTTGTCAGGCGGGATGTAGAGCGTGATCAGCTCTGTCCCATCCCCCTGCTGCAACTCAAGCTTCTCGAGCGTCTTTTTGAATTCGTAGCGCTT
>JAPKXX010000102.1 GCA_026394595.1 Methanoregula sp.
TGATACTGCGGTTTTTGTTGTGCGATAAACGCAAAGGCATCCTCAAAATCGAATTTTTTATACCGGACACCCGCAGTATTCACCCGTTCGCCGTTGCTGTCCGGTACATAACGGAGTACGCACCCGACGTTTTCTTTGTTGTCATATGAAGATACGGCATAGATCCAGCCATCCGCATCGACGATAAAATCCCTCAGTCGTATCGGTTCCATGCATCCTCCCCTAAAGAGAGAGAAGGAACTGTTCGATCCGGTCAGCCTGGACGCCCCGGCGCAGGACCTTCCGGTTTACAAGGTCGACGACCGTACTCGGTGTACCGGGGAGCCGCCCGCCATCGATCAACAGGTTCCGGGGCACAGTACACTCGTCAGGTGTTGCAGGGTCTTTTGCGCCATGGAGGTTTGCACTCGTTGCGGTAATCGGTGCATCAAAACCCTCGATTAAGCGCAGTGCAACTTCGTGGGCGGGGATCCGCACGCCAATCATGCCAGTACCACCGGTAAGCATCTCGGGTAGGGAGTGTTTTGCCCTGAGCACTACCGTGACCGGACCGGGAAGGAACGTCTGGATAAACTCCTGCAGGGAGGAATCGATGAACGCGACCGCAGCAAGCATCTCAAAACTGCTCACCGCGATCGAGATCGGTTGACCGAGGGGTCGCTTCTTTGCCTCGTACACTTTCAGGATTGCATTCTCAGAAAATGCATCAGCTCCAAGACCATACACCGTTTCCGTGGGATAAATAACAATTCCGTCATGCATCAACACCGAAACGGCATTGTCGATACTATCCATTCAGAACTCTCGCCCGCGGACACGGTGGATATCAAAAACCGCTTTGCTGCTCACATGCATGACCGCAAAAACTCCCGCCTGGATCGGGTCGGTCACGACAAGGTCGGCATGATCGGGAACGCTGCCCGCCATCCTGAGCGCGATCACGGGGATCCCTGCCTCCCTCACCCGGTCCACCGCCCGTGAGATCTCACCGCCCATGAGGGACCCGGCCAGCACAAGGATCGACGCCCGCGGCAGCCGGGCAACCGCATCAACAGCGAGGGCGAGTGTCCGCTCTCCGACCAGCGGGATCGTATCCACCGAGATCCGCTCACCTCTGATGTTGTGCCGGTCCGCCTCGTTCACCGCACCGAGCGCCACCTGAGCCACCTGTGCACCACCCCCGATGATAATCACCCGCGAGCCGAAGATGTTCCCAAATGGCTGGTAGGTTTTTAACTCGTGAACCGAGGGGATACTGTTTAAGTCGGCGATCATCTGGCTATAGTCATCAGCGGGGGATGGTTCGTATTCAAAATAGAGCTCCGCCATTCCGGCAAAAGGACCGGAATCGAACGTTTCCTGGCTGATCATGACGATATTTGCTTCATGAGCGGCAACCACTGTCGCAATATCACGAAGGACGCCACGGCGGTTTTCAGCAATGATCCGTATGGCACAGCGTTCTGGTTCTGTCTCCATGGAATGCGATAGCCGGGGATCGAACCCGGGTTAGAAGCTTGGGAAGCTCCTGTCCTGCCGCTAGACTACTATCGCGTCTGAATTCTGACTAACATATTACGTGAGTTTGAAGATAAAAGTATCCCGATACAATAGGTCCACCTCAGGTATTATTATGAAAGCAGGTTGATTACATAGTAAAGCAAACACCGCCGTTCGTGCTTCTATAGTACAGGTGGGGGAGGAGCAATGAGGTCATTCCTTCCTGCCGGCACGGAGTCTCCGGATGAGACGAGGAGGTAGAACGGTAAAAATCTCAGGTTTAGGAGTCAGAACTGATGAAGATACAATTCAGGATCCTTGGGCTGGTATGTATTACCTGCGCCCTCCTTCTGGTACAACCCCTGCAGGCACAGGTCACAGGTGAGCAGAATATTATCTACCAGAATTCATTTACCACAAATCCCGGCTGGCAGACAAATAATCCCTCAAGCGACTACTGGGACCCAAACAAAGCCATGTACCACTATAGCATCGAACCAAGCACGGGCAATTACGCGTACGTAACGGTGGATTACGACCGCGGTCCGTTTACCCTCGAATATGATCTCCTGCCTGAAAAGACCGATGAGGCAGCCACGTTCCGGTTGGGGTTTGGGAGCAAGGAGATGGACCGGAGCAAAAACACCATTGTGTTGTCTGAATTCACCAATGGAAAGAACGGAAAACTGATGTACCTCCGCGTCATTACTCCGGGTAGCAAACTTGTATCAGTGGCATCCGGGCAGGGTGAGGGGGATATGCCATGCTATGGGGGATACAAGGATGGAAAACCGGATTGTGGCCCGACGGTCAGGTTTGAGGATAACAAGACCTATCATGTTGCCCTGAAATACGACCAGGCACAAAAGCAGGTCTCCATGGCTGTGAGCGAGAAGAATACGGGCAGGCAAATCTGGAGTTATTACGTTAATACATGGGAGGATCTCGCCGGAATGAACCGGATCTTTTTGGGTTCGGTTGGTGATTATGGCATGATGGGCAGATATGCTTCGGGGTATATTGATAACGTCAAGCTCTATACGGAATCAACCGTAACAGCCACACCTACTGTGGTCACCTCTCTGCAAACCACAGTACCGGTCACGTATACGACCCGCCCGACTCCCAGACCAACCACGATGCTCCCTTCACCCACACCAACACCCACATCGCCTCCTTCGCCCCTTTTACCCCTTGCGGCACTCGGAGTCGCCGGTGCCGTTTTCTGTTTCAAAAAAATACGCCCGAGACTGTAAGTGGGGCGTACTCTTTTTTTTAAATAATACAGTGTTGACTGTATGTTTTTTAAGGCTATTCCCCTCACCAAAATTTTATCCATATTTTCGGAACAATGCCGGGTTTTGTCTCCGAATCCACCAGCGTCGTATAAGCAGGGCAACTCCGATAAGAATGATGATTCCGACGACTCCGATAATCATAACCGGGAACCCGAATGAGGGTTGGATCGCCGGTTGTGCCGGAGGTGCTGCCGTTGTCTGTGTGGCTATGGGCGTGTGTGCCACGGTAGATACCACGGGTGCTGTAGTAGCCTGGACCATATCGCTGAGGGTCTGGTTATTTGGAGTCTGCTCCTGCACCGCTCCGGCTGGATCGATCTCTCCGGTGATCGCAAACCGCGAGAAGACGGGGCTCACTGCCGTGTAATACGCTTGTCCGTTCTCTATTTTCACCAGCGTTGTGGGCAGTGCATTCCATGTTTTTCCCGCTTGATGGTTCATGATGATATCCTGCGGAGTGAGGTGGTGCTCTTCCAGCCACGAGACCGGCACCGTGAACGAGATGACCGCATTGTCAATGGTGGTGTATCGCGCCGGTGTGATATCCATATACTCGTACACGTTACCGACCGGTGGCGCATTGTCCTGCCCCGGCCCGGAGACCACGGTACCGGTTACGATGAGATCGGAGATCCCGGTGCCGGTAACCGCAACCTGCGTGACGGCAGAATTACCGCCAACATTTACTTCGCTGGTACTGGATGCTTCCTCTGCCGGGGCAAGCATCGCAAGCGATGCCGGGGCGGATGCCGGGGCGGATGCCGGGCTGGAGCCGTCGCTACCACCGTTGTCTGGTGGAGGAGCCGGGGCCGGCATAGCGTTGGTGACTGCCTGGTCGGTGAAGCTTTCAAGCACGCCGGTGTCTGCGGCGGTTACGGTGCCTTTCGTGTAGCTGACCGTAACAGTATTACCGTACGCGATGGCTGTGCCGGACGTTGTCAGGTCGATCTTGGTGGGGTCAGAATTGAGAGCGGCCGCACTGAACGTCTTGCCTCCTGCAGCACCGATCTTGTACGTGAACTGAGCTTCTTTGCCGGAAGGGTTAGCCATCGCCTTGTTAAAGGTGATGGTGATGACGGTACCGGCTGCGTTGGTCGTGGCTGATGCGAAGGTAGGGGCCGGCGTGATGTTCGTTACTGCAAACCCGCCGAGGAGCGACCCCTCCTGGTTGTCCAGGTTGATGACCGTGACGTTCCAGGCTCCGACCGTCTTGCCGGTCAGATCAAACGTACACGTGATCTTCGTGGCTGAGTCCACCGACACAATGGTCGCCGTGATGTTGGATTCACCGGTCTTCGTCAGGTTGACGGTCGGTGTCCCGTAGAACCCGGTTCCCGCAAGGTTCGTGATGCTGATCGTTGTCGTGTTCTGACCGGAACTCGGCGTGATGCCGGTGACGGTCGGAGCTGCGTTGGTGACGGTGAACCGGTTGTTTCGTGTCACGGTCTTCCCATCGGTATTGGTATACCGGGCGGTGTACAATCCGGTAGTTGCTCCTGCGGGAATATCTATGGTGAATATGACCTGCGTGGGGGAGACCACGTTGACGTTGTAGGCAGTAATTGTCGTCGGGCTACGGTTCAACACAACCGACATGCCGGGCTGTAACTCAGTTCCCGGGGCGGTGATAGTGAGACCTGTTGTGCCCTGGGCCGTGGTATTTGGCGAGAAGAATGCCGGGTTGGGTGGAATTGTCGGTGCCGGGCTGCTTAGCGTGAAATAGGTTGCCCGCATCCCTTCTTTCATATCAGGGTTGGTCACCACGATGTTATACCCGTTTGTCGGGCTCTCATCCTTCCCGAGCAGGTCGAAGGTACAGTACAGTCTCGTAGCGGATACACACGTGCAGGAGGTGGAGAAGATATCCACGAAGCCGGTCCCGTTGAACCGTGCCGTTGCACCGCTCACGAAGTTTGTTCCCGTAATGTTTTCAACCACGACCCAGCCACGGTAACCGGTCCGGTTTGTTATGCCGGTGACAGTCGGCGCCAGTGCGGCGGAGGCTGGTGGCAGCAGGACGGAGAGTGCCAGGAGGAAAATGAGTGCAAACAACACCACCCGCCGCACTGCCGGTGGTCTGGTGGCATGGAAACCGGCCCGTTTTTTCAGGGCGCTTCCCGCACCATATCTGTGTCCGGGGACCGGCTTGTTATCAGGAAAGATCACGGTTGTGCTGAGATTGCCGCCAGCCAAATGCTGATCATTCTGATCAAGGTAAATGGGGGTAATATCGTACTGATCAGAACGTATCAGGATCGGGTTGGGTAATGTTGGGATATGGCTGCCGGAAAGAGGGGATGTAACGTCAGGTATTTCCCATTTTTTAATAATGGCAGCTGTCATCCCCCCCGCTCCCGGCAATGCAATAGGTACGTTGTCAATAAAAATGTAAAAACTTTGTGAATACAAATCTGTACAGGAATGGCAATCGGGTCATCCTGGAGACCAGCGGCATTCCTATCCTGGATGAGCAGTGCAGGCTCACGGGTTATCGTGGTGTGAACAGGGACATCACCGAACGCAAAGCATTTGAGAAACGCCTGATGCAGTTTAACGAGGAACTGGAAAAAGGAATTGCGGAACACACGGAACAGCTGAATACATCGCTCAAAGAAAAAGAGGTGCTCCTCCGCGAGGTCCATCACCGGGTCAAAAATAATCTCCAGATCGTGGCAAGTCTTCTCAACCTCCAGTCACGCTACATAAAAGATGAACATGTGCTGAATACGATCCGTGAGAGCCAGAACCGGGTGAAGGCGATGGCCCTTGTCCACGAGAAACTGTACTGGTCAGAGAATATATGAGAAATTGCTTTGGAGAATTATGTGAAGTTCCTGACTGACAACCTCTTCCGTTACTATGGGGCGAACCCCCAGACGATCATGCTCACCATCAACATCAGGAATGTGAAGGTGGACATCAACAGGGCAATTCTCCTCGGTCTCATTACCGGGAACCATCAGAAACACCATCAGCACGAATGTGAGTGCATATATTGCTGATCAGTTCCAGACGGCTTTTTCTCAGAGTAATCTTTCGCTGGAGAAAGTTGCCTATACCATGGACGTGGGTCGGATCAACTTTCCCAGAACAGGTGCAGCGAACGTGACCTTCACCATACCGGTATCGTGGGTGGACCAGTACGGCGGAAAAGACGCAGTGCGGATCGTCCGATTCAGTGACGAGACCGGTATCCCCAAGCTCTTTAGCACGGTCTATTCTGGTCTTGATCAGAGAGGTAACATGGTCTTCCGTGGCGATTCCCCGAACGGTTTCGTCGATTTTCGGCATGCTGACCGCCAAAGCGACTGCTGAAAAACAGCAGGAACAACCGAATGCAACGATCCAGCCTCTCAAGAAACCCGCGATTGTTACGGATGTTGGGATGTTTGCGTGGCTGCTGAGGATCCTGCAGCAAAACCCGGTGATGATCATTTTCGCGGTTGCCATCCTCGCAATGGTGGCATACTTCGGCTGGTGGAAACGGAAATACTAAATTCAGCTCTGTTGAAACGCACCTGAGTCACGGACTCAGGTAACCATGATGAATATCCGTGGTTTTTCATGGTAAATCCTCATTTTTATGTAACTATTCAGCCTGAAAATCGCCATCTTAATTAGTTTCAATAATTTTGGACAAACGCGATTCATCGAGAACGGCGGAGTGCAGGGCTGGGTCGAGTCTAATATCTAATGGTAAGATACCAAGAACCCCGTTCTCCACGTCCTAGATTGTTCTCGATCTTCTCATCCTACACCGCATTCCGTGCCTCCAACCTCACACTTGCCATACATTTCGGACAATGAACTTTCACGGGTCTTCGAGACCTGGCGAGCCTTGCAACTTGAATCCCCATGTATACCCATGATTGATGGCAATGATGGCAATCGGCTGGCAGTATTGCCCGGTCTGCGGGCTGATGCTGCCGGATTGATGATTTTTGGATGGCCCCAAGATGTGGGATGATGGAGAAGGATGCAAAACAATTTGGGAACGAGATGGAAAAAAAAAACCAAATTCAACTTGAACCAAAAGAATCGAAAAAGAAAGGATTGAAAAAAAAGTATCTTGTTATTTTCATATTTGCGTTGATTCTAGCAACAATTGGTATCGGATATATCTTCTCTCGAAGTAACCTTTCCATTCAATCTAGCCCCTCTGGATCTGAAGTATATTTGGATTCTGAATTTAAAGGAACAACTCCGTGCGTAATCCCTTTTGTGATTCCAGGAATCCATCAAATTGAATTTCGTCATGAAAAATACCCGCCTTGGAAAAAAACCATCACTCTTAGTTTAGGTCAAACGGAAAACATCAATGCAGATTTATCAGATAATCTAATTCCGAACGTAATTCTTGTATGTAAATCCAAACTTTCAACTGCGGATGCTACAGAAAAGGGGTTAGATTTGAAGGGCTGGTCAAGTGATTGTATCTATGCCCAAAATGAAGAGATCCAACTTTCGGGTATTGCAGTAAGACCACATCCAGAACAAAATCCGAATGTGCATTTATCTATTAAAAATATTGATCAAAATACTCTTTTTTCAACTAAGGAATATGATGTTAGGATAGACGAAGATTTCACTTACGGTAACACAATATCAAGTAATGGATTCCCAAGTGGTAATTATCAAATAACCGCCACAATTCCATCCGGTCAAACTTCAATTGTAGATTTCACGATAGAAAGTCCAGCTGACACAAATATTCGAATTCTAAAGCAACTTGTAGAAGACTATCATAAAACGCACACCTACAGTTTATCTGACATGTTTGTATGTGGCGATATGGCAACTGATGTATGGAATATGGTAAAAACTCAAGGAATTAATGCGGTTATTTATGTAGGCAACGTTGACAAAGACATTACCACAATTCAAGAAGCAAATCATGTCTGGGTAATGGCTGAGACATCTCCCAATGAATGGCTTGCATTAGAGACCACAGGAGGATTTATCGCATGTAATAATCAACAGATCTGCTCTGTTAATAACCCTCGATATTACAATGGATGGAAATTTAATAACCCATTAGAATTGAAAGATGCATTAGACAAATTAAAACATCCTTGTTCTGATGGCTATATTCTTGGGAACGATAATCTATGCCACCAATCTTGCGGTGGCAATACCTACTGTACTGGAAACAGTGTTTGTATAAATGGGCAATGCCGAGGATGCAGTCCTGGATACTACCTCGGAACAGATTTACGGTGTTACAAAGCATAGGAGATTAAAAAAATCCATCCGTATCTCCCCACCATGCGTTTCTGTTGGCGTATCTCTGCGCTCATGGGAAAGTAATGCGGCAGGTGAAAAGAAGCCCGGATTTAATATCTGGAAGCTGAGTTAGTATCATGCCATACGAGCCGTGCCCCATTGCAACCGTAAAGGAAATCCTATTTTATCCCCGGAACATGGCGATTACTTTTTGCAGCGGGATCGGATTGGGTCTATTACTCGAAGGTGTGTTGGAGGTCTTCGCACAATCACAATACATGCCCGTAGTGTTTGTTGGAGTTACCGCAATAGTGTGTATGGCACTTGTTTATTGGATGGAGAAGAGACGTTAAGTCCCCGTTCTCCTTGATCACCGAATCTCAATACTAGGTCGGCACGTGACTGTGCGTTGAAAACAAAGTATCTTTTGAGTGGAATACCCGTCGAAGTGTACTTTTCCCCATTAAACAACGTCTGTGCACGTTTTATGATGGCTCTATACCGTGAACGACGCGGTCAAGATCCCCGTTCTCGTTGTTATACCACTACAAATATCCCCTACCGGAATACGTCTACGCAAACTACATGCAGTACTGGGATTCAGTGCATCTATTGGAGAAAGAGATACCCACAGAAATCCCAAGAACAAATGGGTTTAAAATTGCGCAACCGAGACGGGCTTTCACCGGCGGGTTCTGTTGCATCTGCGGGACGTTTAAATACTCGATATTGAAGTGTTCTGACGATATCATTTTTATTAAGTCCCGTTAACGCAACAGCACCCACCCGGTAAGATTAATATATATATACAAGTGATGACAGAGTGTCAAACCATGAGACAGGGTGAAATGCTCCATAAGTTCATCCACGAACATATCATCTGGATATATCTCATCATCGCATCCTCACTTGTAGTGATACTGACTGCCGTGTTCAGCCTGTCCCATGGCATCAATGACATATTCCCCTATTTCTTCCTTGTCCCGGTGCTCTTGGTGGCATATGCCTTTCCCCACAGGGGGGCAATGGTCACGATCACCCTTGGCTGGATTTACATCGTGCTGGTGTACGTGTTCGGAACATTTTCTGCCAGGATAATCGCAGTTCACACCGCATGGTTTTTCATCTTTGTCTCTCTTGGTATTGTGATCTCGTATTTTGCTGAAAGTTCCAGAGCCAGTAAAACACAGGTCGAACTACTGAAGAGGGAAGCATTCCAGCAGATTGAACACAACATAGAACAATTTGCGATTCTCAATGACCAGATCAGAAATCCCTTACAGGCCATTTTGCTGGATACCACAACGCTTGATGAAAAAGAAATGGCTCTCGTCTCAGAACAGGTGCATATAATCGAAAAAATTCTCGACACGCTTGATGAGAAGTATTTAGAGTCTGAAAAGGTCAGGAAAATTTTACGAAAATATTATGGTTTTGGGAAAAAATAGAGGTCAACCCGACTCCATGGGATCCTGCCGCAGACTTCAATGGTGACACCAGGGTCGATATCGGAGATGCATCGAAAATCGCATGGTATTACGTTGGCAAAGTCGCGGAATTATAATCAATCTCCCCTTTCTGAAATACCCAACAAGACCCCGCTCACTAAGGGATTCAAGGTGATGAGTATTGATGTAGGGAGAACTGAGAACGAGGCGGTCGGGGATGGGGAAATGGACCAAAAAACACTATGAAAAGGCACCCTGCGCACATTGCGGCGGCATTGGGTGCTGCTATTGTGATAAAACCGGGTGCGTGCTCGTTGCCACCCCACGACGCACCTGTCCGCACTGCGGGGGTGTCGGCTGCATCTACTGCGGGTTTACCGGCTGGGCGGGGTTAAAGGGGAAGTACGACTGACGACCTGCAGGTTACCTCTTTCCTGAGCTATCGTTTCCAGGGGAACGCATCCCCGTTCCAGCGGCAAAAGACCATGATGACCAGCAGGAGAAATCCCGCTCTCGACGACCATTGCTCCATGTGTTTCCTGCAGGTTATCTGTGGTATGTTTGTTGGCAGTTGGCGTTAAACTGATTTTTCACCGATCAATCGGGCAGAAATCCGAAAGGCGGGATCGTCACGCGAACTTCCCCTCGACCCTTCGCGGGATGACGATCTCCTCAAACCGTTTTGCGAAATACCGGTCTGTCATACCGGCAATATAATCACGGACAAGCTCTGCATTCGTTGCGGCATCGCGGTAGGTATGACTGATCCAGTGAGCCCTGATAAAGTCAGTAAAGATCACCGAGGATGTACGCTGATTTTCAATGTCTTCGATATATGCGGTAAATAACGTCCAGTACATTTTCTGGATCTTTGTGCGTTCAGAGGTGAGCTTTGGGTTGTCATAGATCTGCTTGCGGGAAAATTCCCGCAGCCTGATGAGTGCACCTTCAACATCCCTGCTGTATGAGATATAGCCCTCATCCACAGAATCGCTGTTTTCCATAAGGTCATAGATCAGGGTATTGATAATCTCTCCATTGGTAGTGCCCAGCACCTCACGGCAGTCGATGGGGATTGGGGTCGTTGTGTCCAGCAGCCCGATATCCCATGCGTCCTGCAGGTCCCTGCCGATATAGGCAATGGTGTCGGCGAATTTGACCACGCACCCCTCAAGTGTCATTGGTGGACGGTTGCGCCTTCCATCAGCGTTGTCCTGAACCTTTTTGTCAAACGCCGCCCAACTGGCGCACGGTTCCGGTGCGATCCGTACGTCATCCGCTTCACCATTGTGGCAGAGGATACCGTCAAGCACCTGCATGGTGAGGTCGCAGTCCTCGATCCGGTCAAGGAACTGGACGCTCTGGACATTGTGGAAGAACTTCCCGATACCGTGCCACTTGCAAAGATCCGAAAGGCAGCTCTCGCCGAAGTGCCCGTACGGGATGTGCCCGATGTCGTGCCCGAGGGCAATCGCCTCGATAAGGTCTTCGTTCAGGCGCAGGGAGCGCCCGATCGTGCGGGCGATCCTGGAAACGAGCTGGACATGGATAACCCGGTGGGTGATGTGGTCGTTCTCGACAAGGTAGAAGACCTGCGTTTTATCGATATACCGGGTGTACGCCCGGGTGTGGATGATCCTGTCTGCATCGCGGGAATAGGGAGTCCGGATATCTTCAGCTTTGCGGTTATGGCGGCGGACAGCGTCGGCGCTCGTTGCGGCAAGTGGCGAGTAGAGCGATTCATGCTTTCCCGTGTATGTCCTGATAAGGGATTCTAAGGCAGGGTCCGGAGGACGACGTTTGTCGCGGGTGCGGGGCATCGTTACGGTGAATCTGGCGTATAAGATATTAAGGGTGACGAACGGGGAGGACATCCCCCCTCCTTCTTCAACATCCCTTCTTGGGATACATGAACCGGTACGGAAAAAACATGATCCGGATTCGGCACCGTTCCTGCTGCGAGGGCATCACACCGTACGCTATTTTATATGCGATCCATCACCCTCTTATTCAGTGAATCTCTTTATCTCATGAGGGATGTGAGTGGGCAATAAAGCGCATGGATCCCCAATCCTTCAGGTTCATCCGGACACCTTACAAAACGACGTCAGACGCTCCATACCTGTTTGCGATATGCCTTATCGTGTGCAGACCGCATCAGTCATACCATACTGGACAATGTGACCCTGCATCGCAGCGTTGAGCTGGTACTTGGTGGAACCACCGTATAGATCGATTTCTTCATCAAGCCCGTATACCCGGAACACGTATCGGTGCGATTCGCCGGGGCGAGGGCAGGGTCCGGTATAGCCGATCTGACCGGTATCATTTGTTCCCTGGATCGCAGACACAGGTGAAATGATAATCCTGCCGTGCGGGATACCGGCAGGGATGACCGGTTGGGCAGGAATGTTCCAGATAATCCATGGAGTGAACGAAAGGCAGTTCCTGATAGAAGTGTCAAACACCATGATGACAATTGATGCGCCCTTCAGTCCTTTCAATGAAATTTTTGGGGAGAGATTTTCACCGTGGCACGTATGGGCAGGCGGAAATTCCAGAAAGTCAAGGCTCACTCCAAGTTCCTCTATCATTCTCTCACGTCTGGTATATCGATGATATACGGACAGTGTAATAAAGATAGTGTCTCTTGACGGCTCTCCAACACCAGCCTCATATAGCGCGGGAGAGAGAAAAACAAAAGGATGTACCGGAATGAAGAATAAGCAAAAACCGTTTGTGCTAACTCCTGTTGGCGTGATACATTCCCCATATCTCACGAACACGGGTGCCCCGCACCTGGGGCGGTTTTTAAAAAAAGGAATCAGACATAGGTATCGATGACGCGTTTGCAGCCGGGCTCGCCGATATCGAATCCCACCCGTATTTGATCGTGCTCTGCTGGTTTGACCCTGCAGACCGGACTGCGCTCACGGCAATCCCTCCCCATGATCCAATGCAGCGGGTGCATGGGGTGTTTGCGACTCGCTCGCCCAACCGCCCCAAACCATCGGGTTTTTGTGTTGTTGACCTCATCAGGCGGGAAGGGCGTGTCCTGCGGGTGCGGAGACTGGATGTTTTGATGGAACACCGGTACCTGACATCAAGTCATATTCCCGTGGGATCGATTGTATTCCCGAAAGCACGGCAGGTAAAAAGAAAGAGAAGAGACGTGAGAATGTCCCATAAGCTGCATGAAGGTGAGGGAAAATCTGCAGCTTTCCATGCATGCACTGATACATCTTTATGGTCATTGAAACAG
Source organism: Methanoregula sp. (assembly GCA_026394595.1). Classification (GTDB taxonomy): domain Archaea; phylum Halobacteriota; class Methanomicrobia; order Methanomicrobiales; family Methanospirillaceae; genus MVRE01. The sequence goes on from JAPKXX010000102.1 coordinate 12,732, forward strand.
AATTGATGAGATTACATGCATTGATTTTTTTGGAGCAAAGAAATGGCAAAGAAACATACCAGTACTACCCCAACAAAAGAGGAGTGCGCCCATGAATGCAACGGATGCCCGAGCGCAAGCAACTGCTCTGAGGCAAAAGGTGCCAGCGGTCTTCCCCCGAAGGCAAATATCGATGTCAGACATGTGGTGCTTGTCCTGTCCGGCAAGGGCGGCGTCGGTAAGTCGACCGTGTCCGTGAACCTCGCGTTTGCACTCGCTAACCACGGGTATCACGTCGGTTTGTTAGACCTTGACATGCACGGCCCCAATATCCCCAAGATGCTGGGCATCGAGGACCAAAAGTTTGCCATGATGGGAAACAAGATCGAACCGGTGCATGTCACCGGCACACTCTCGGTCGTCTCCATCGCCTTCGTGCTTCCCGATACGAGCACCCCGCTCATCTGGCGGGGGCCGATGAAGATGGCGGCGATCCAGCAGTTCCTTGAAGATGTAAACTGGGGCGCACTCGATTACATTGTAGTCGATCTTCCACCCGGCACCGGTGACGAGGCGCTCACGATCGCCCAGCTTGCCCCCAATGTAAAAGGGGCAGTGGTTGTCACGACCCCTCAGGATGTTGCAACGCTCGACGCCCGGAAATCCATTAAGTTTGTCGAGAAGCTCGGGCTCCCCGTGCTGGGAGTCATCGAGAACATGAGCGGGATGCTCTGTCCCCACTGCGGACAGGAGATCGACCTGTTCGGCAAAGGCGGGGGAAAGAAGATCGCAGAGGAGATGCATGTCCCCTATCTCGGCGCCATCCCCATTGATATCGAAATGCGCAAAGCCGGCGATGAAGGAAGACCGTTCATCATTCGGCGTGGAGGAGAAAGCGCCAGCTGGGCGAGCGTCGATACGGTGATGGAAGCACTGATCAAAGAGGTTGAGGGCTGATATGGACTATATGCGGGTTCTTTGCGGCAGGGAGAAACCTCTTGCCATTTACAAGGGTGTCATCACGTGCCTTGAGAACCCGCAGGCGTTTCCGGATCTGCTCGAACCGATCTACCGCGAGGCGATGAACCTTGATGACGACACACTCGACCGGTTCCGGTTTGCCCTGATGCGCCTCCAGCTGTATGCCGACATCCACCGCAATGAGGATCTGGAGAAGGCAATGCAGATCAAATATATTGCGCAGGTGCTCGAAAAGGTGGTATTCGGGACGCTTGTTATGGAGCGCGAGGAGTTTGCCGCTGATTAATGTCCACGGTGAGCGGGGTGTGCGCACCACCCGGTACAGGAGTGTCACGACCACATGCACGGGTGATATGTATAAGTGCACACCCATCCTTTATCTGGTGGCATTTATCAGGATGGACGCAGACGCTGTAAGACCAGCGGATCTCATACTTTATAAACCATCCACCATGATACAATCACAGGAGCACTTATGACATCACGCATGCATGCCCCGCACACAACGTGCCCGGGGTGCCACGAAGAGGTTTTTCTGGACGAGCTCGTGAGCGGCAAATGCCCGCTGTGCGGCTGCTCGCTTGAGGAGTTTGAGGATTCGTTCGGTGATTTTGAAGGGATTATCGAGCGCTCCGATCTCTCATGGCTCATCTTCAATTACTTTGTCTTTAAACAATTTGTGGACCTTGGTGTTCCCCCGCAGCAGATCATGGGATTTATCACTGCATACGAAGAGAATGCGGACAAACCTGTGGAGGAGTGGACAAAAACGGATTTCACCCTTGAGATTCCCCTGGACAGGTGGGACCGGATCCGGCCGAAACGGTGCGCGAAATGCGGGAAATGGTTTGTTTCGGGCGGAAAGAAGGTGATCGAGGGAGACATGCGGCACCCGCAGGTCGCAGTGACATTCGTGTGTGGCGGGTGCCCGGAGAAAAAGACCGAATAAAATTTGGTAATTATCAATGATCAAACCCTAAGATATTTGATTTTTGTATATACCCTGAAAAAACCGATAAATGGGATATCATGATTGGGGATCCCCGGGCAGTGGGGGCATACAGATCAAAACTATTCCTCCGGATAGTTACTCCAGTTTACCCTTCCCTTTGGGGAACGGCAAACACTCCCAAGAACGGTTAGAGACTGTTTCTAGAACTTCTCTAGAGTATCTTATCTTCTTCAGTATTTTCTGAGTCAAGCCGTCGTTTCTTATACCAGATGACTGCTGTCAGTAAGCCGCACGCCCCTGCAATGAGAATAACCAGAGTCGCCGGCGTTGTCGCTATCCGGATGTAGCGCGGGCCAAATCCCATAGAACGCGGGCCGGGGAAGGTCGTCTGGTTCATTTCCAGATTTATCAGAGTGACAACCGGGTCCGGCTCGTGATACGGTTGCGCTCCAAGATAGCCCGGGAACGAGGCGTTCTCTAATCCTGTACCAAGTTCTGGAAGTACGTCCGGGCTCACAGGCTGATCCGGTATTGCGGCAGACACTACGGAGATCGGGACACACAATACTATCATTGCGATGAGCAGGACATGGAAAAAATGCAGTTCCCGTACTGAAATTCCCATGAGGATTGCCTCAGTTACCCGGAGTTTTTTTGGTTCAATAGGCTGGTGGTTGGAATAACCGGCTTTTCAGAGTATGCACCAGGTATGGTACCCTGAAAAAACCGGGTCGCATTATCAGGGGAAAAGGGCTCAGTACACCCTTCCAACCAGCGTTGCCTTCCCCGGTTTATCGCAGATGATGCAGGCACCTTCGGTCGAAGGGACATAGGCAGATCGTACATCCGTGCCGAGGATACTACCGTTTGTTTTTTCTTCGATCGCATCCCCGCACGGGCGCCCACCGCACCAGTGCACGACCGCGATCTTTCCGTCATTGAGGGCAGCAGTAAGCGGTTCGATCGAGATCACGCTGCACAGCCGGTCCTTCATGTGTTCCTCTGCTCTCTGCCGCATTGCATCTGAAATTTCGGCAAGTACGCCTGCGACGCCCGATTTGATATCCTCACGGTCGAAGCTGACTTTGCCGCCAGTCCGCTTCACCGCTATCACTTTGCCCGCGTCAATGTCCCGTGGGCCGAGCTCGAGCCGCAACGGGACACCCCTCAGTTCCCACCAGTAATATTTCGCACCGGGGCGCATCTCACGGGTATCGAGTTTTGTGCGGAAACCCGCTTGCCGCAGTTCCTGTTCCAGCGATCGTGCCGAGGCAATCACGTCCTCATGCCGCTTGCCGATCGTAATCGGGACGATCACCAGCTGGACCGGGGCGACTTTTGGCGGGAGGACAAGCCCCTTGTCATCCCCATGCACGCTGAGGAGCGCCGCGATACACCGCTCCGAGATCCCGTAGCAGGTCTGCTGGGCATACTGCTGCTCACCGCTGGCATCCTCGTACTTGATCTCGAACGTCTTCGAGAAGTGGTCGCCGAGATGGTGGACGGTGCCGATCTGGAGCGACTTTCCGTTCGGCATTATTGTATCAACGGCAATCGTGTAGTCGGCGCCTGGGAACTTGTCCCAGTCCGGCCGCTTTGATATCATTACCGGGATGCACAATCCGTTGTAGAACTCCTTATACAGCCTGACCGCTGTTTCGACCTGCTGCTGCGCCTCTTCCCATGTCGCATGGACGGTGTGGGCTTCCTTAAACGACGTGATTTCCCGGAGCCGGATCAGGGGGCGGGTCTGTTTTGTCTCGTACCGGAACGTGTTCACGATTTGGTAAATCTTCAGGGGAAGATCGGCATGCGAACGCACCCAGAGGGCATACATCGGGTAGATCGCAGTCTCGCTCGTCGGGCGCAGGGCGAGTTTGACATCCAGAGGGGTTGTCCCCCCGTGCGTCACCCAGTAGACCTCATCCTCGAATCCCTTGATGTGCTCCGCTTCCTTCATGAACTCCTGCTCCGGGATGAGGAGCGGGAAGAGCGCTTCCTGGTGGTCCCTGTCGAGAAGGTCGCGCAGGCGCTGGTACACATGTTTGCGGATCGCAAACCCGTACGGGTACCAGACATACAGCCCTTTTACCGGGTAGCGGACATCCATGATCTCCGCACGCCACAAAATGTTGTTATACCATTCGGAAAACTGGTGTTTTGGCGGCAGTGCGCCCGCGTCCTCGTCCATGAACAACCCTAAACCACCAATTGTATGATATGAGGCGTAATAAAAGCCTCGACCACCGCCGCAATGCTGATAAGAGGAAGTACAAGGAGGACGAAGCGCCGCGCAAGCTGCTGCGCATCCACCGCAGCATCGCCAGAACCATAGTACTCGTTCACCAGTGACTGGGAGAACATGACTCCCAACGCACCTGCAATGACAAATCCGGGGATCTCAAAGATCCCATGCGGGAGGATTGCAGCAGCGACAAATGCGAAACTGTGCTGTTCGTGGACAAGCTCCATAATGGCGCCGATCACAATCCCGTTGAGGCTCATGATGAAGATGGTCAGGATGCCAAAAGATGCCCCTCCTAAAAAGAGCAGGAGGCAGGCTTCGAGGTTGTTGGCAAAGATCTTCCCGCTGATTTCAAGGGAAGTGCCCCCCATTACCTGTCCTGCAACCTGCTTTTCGAAGAGGGCCATGAACTCCTCTCCAATCTCCGGGTGCTGCGCTGTGCCAACCCATCCAATCAGGATCGTAGAGAAGAACAGCAGAAAGATGATGATGATCGCGTTTTTCAGGCTGGCTTCAGACATAGAGCACCATCCGGGTCATGTCGCGGATGCCAGGGGCAAGTCCGACCACGATCATTGCGAGCATCACCAGGTACCAGAACGCCTGGTTTGCTTCTTTCCTGTAGAGCTCCATGATATAGATAGCGGGGAAGATTACAAGCAGTTTCAGGGGATACATCACAAAGGCAGTACCGGTCAGGTCGATAAGCGTTGACCCGACAACGTGTTGTTCGATATACTGCAGCGCAGGATGGAGATCGATACCGAAACTCGTTGCGCTTGCGTCCAGCATGTGCCCGAAGATAAGCGTGAGATAGAGCGGTTCGCTGGCATATTTCCATGAAAAAAGATACCTCACGCATGCCCAGACTGCAACGGTTGTGGCGAGTGCCATGACCATGATAATACAGAATATCCCGGCATCAACCGTGGAATTGTTGATCCCCCAGGCAAGCAGTACGAGTGAGACGGTAATTACAGAAAGTATACCGGCAAAAGCGTATAGGGAGAGAATATTTTTGGTACATCCCTGCAACGTCATGTATCGCGAGAGAAACAGCATGCCAATGGTGTAAAAAAAGAGGACGAAGTATATCAGCGGGGTGACAAGGAGGAACTGGAGATCCCCTTTGACCATCCCCGTGTCCTGTACAACCCTGAGAACCCCGCCCAGCACGACGTAGGGGAGGGTAGCAAGGATGAATGTCGTGTCAATTTTAAACCCGATATCCGAGAGCCACGTAGACTGCGACATCCAGCGATACAGCAAATACACACCGGCAACAAGAATGATCGCGTACGTGAGTGTATCGACGACATTGTACGGCTGGCCGAGCCGTATGGGATCGATGTAGTATTTGTAGATGAACTCACTAATCATTTCTGATCTTAATGAGCGCAGAGCCTATAAAATTACTCAAATCGAAACCGTTCGACAAGTCACGGTGGATGCAGCTGCCCCGTGACGTGGTGATCGGTCACGACGTCCTCCCGCAGATCCCCTCGGTCTGCAAGGATCTCATGCTCGGGGGTTCCGCACTCATCATCTCAGGAAAAAGCACGATGGACCTTGCCGGGGACCGTGTGCGGGGCTATCTGGATGAAAACTATGACATTACCTTGTTCACCGCAGAAACGATCAACGCGTCTGTCATCAAAGAGGGGGAAGCGGCGGCATTAGGCGTTGACTTTGTGATCGGTGTCGGGGGCGGCAGGGTGATCGATACCGCGAAGATCATCTCGTTCAACACCGACCGCCAGTTCATTTCGGTACCCACTGCGGCATCACATGACGGGATTGCATCAGCCCGTGCCTCTGTGCCAACCATGGAGGGGCACGCGTCCCTTGAGGCGCATCCGCCTATTGCGATCGTTGCCGATACGGGAATTATCGCCGCAGCCCCACACCGTCTCCTCGCCGCCGGATGTGCAGACATCATTTCCAACTATACGGCGATCCTTGACTGGGAACTCGCTCACAGGGTCAAGGGAGAACCGATGAGCGAGTACGCAATGGCGCTCTCAAAAATGACCGCTGAGATCCTCGTAAAGAACGCTCACATAATAAAACCGCATACGGAACAGTCTGCATGGTTTGTTGTAAAGGCGCTTGTCTCAAGCGGAGTTGCGATGAGCATCGCAGGCTCCTCGCGCCCGGGGAGCGGGAGCGAACATAAGTTCTCCCACGCACTTGACCGGCTTGCACCGGGGAAAGCGCTCCACGGCGAGAGCTGCGGGATTGGCACGATCATCTCGATGTACCTTCACGGGGGAGACTGGAAAGGGATCCGTGCATCACTGAAAGCGATCGGGGCGCCCACAACACCACGCGAGATCGGGATCAGCGATGAGACCGCGGTCGACGCCCTCCTGATGGCAAAGACTATCCGTCCGGAGCGCTTCACTATTCTCGATATGGGGCTCACCAGGGAATCTGCGGAGAAGATCGTCAGGATGTTGTACGTGGAGTAACCGGCATGGCGGAGACAAAGACCAAGGTCACGCTGATTGGCACGGTGCATGCAAAACCGGGGGTCGAGTTCGTATTTGAGGGGGAGATTCCTGCATGCGATAACTGCAAGGTGAAAAAAGCATGCCACAACCTGCAGAAAGGCCACAAGTACCGCATTGTCACCGTCCGCACCACGCACCATGAATGCAGCGTGCACCTGAACGGTGTGACGGCAGTTGAAGTGATGGAAGCCCCGATCACTGCGCTCATCAGTGCGGATATGGCGATTGCCAATTCAAAGATCACTTTCGAAGCCTCCTGTAACAAGGCGGACTGCCGGAGCTTCGAGCTCTGCCACCCCGACGGGATCGTCGATGGCGAAAAATATGTTGTTATCGATGTTCTTGGCAATGCTCCCGACATCTGCAGCAAAGGCCGGTCGCTTAAACTTGTCGAACTGAAAAGCCCGTAACTGTTCTTTTCTCGTCTTCTCTCTTTCCCAATCCCCCCTTTTTTATTAAAATGCCACGAAAGCGGTGGAAAAATTCAACCCTGCCATATCCTCTCATGTTCACGGGTACACAGGTACGGGAAGATGTATAGGGTAGAAGTGCAAAAACCAAAAACGAGGCATGAAATGAAAGTTGTCGCATTCAACGGGAGTGCACGCAAGGACGGCAACACTGCCATCCTTGTCAATGCGGTGTTTAAAGAACTCAAAAAAGAGGGCATCAGGACCGAGCTCGTCCAGATGGCAGGTAAAAAGATCCAGGGCTGCATCGCGTGCGGGAAATGCTTTGAGAACAAGGACAAGCAATGTGCCGTGAAAGGCGATATTGCAAACGCATGCATCGAAAAGATGCTGGATGCAGACGGCATCATTCTTGCATCGCCTACGTACTTTGCTGATGTCTCTGCCGGCATGAAGGCGCTGATCGAGCGTGCGGGATTTGTGGCAAGGGCAAACAACGATATGTTCCGGCGCAAAGTCGGCGCATCGGTGGTCGCAGTCCGCAGGGGGGGCGCGATCCACGCATTTGACACAATAAACCACTTCTTCTTCATCAGCCAGATGATTGTCCCCGGGTCATCCTACTGGAATATAGGGATCGGGCTTGCGCCGGGCGATGTAAAGGGCGATGATGAAGGGATTGCGACGATGAAGACGCTGGGCGCAAACATGGCGTGGGTGCTCAAAAAGATAAAAGGGTAACAGCACACCCGGGTCCTGTAGGCTTTTGCACGAATGCAGGCCGGACTGGCGGTTCCTGACAGATGATTTTTTATATCTCTGCCACCAGCGCAAGTTCATGTGCCATTGACAGGATGCCGGAGTACCCTTCAAGGTCCCGCAGCCACCGTTCGGGGATCGCGCCCATTCCCCAGCAGGCGCCGGCAAGCGCCCCGCAGCAGGCGCCAACGGTGTCCGCATCCCCGCCAAGATTGACGGCTGAGATCACTGCGTCCTCAAATGAAGCGGCGTTCATAAAACAGAAGAGGGCAGCATGGGCACAGAGCAGTGCATCAAGCGAGGGGTCCGGGGGGTAGTTCTTATAGTTCGAAAGCATAGTAGAAACCTCATCATTCCGGCAGCGGGCGGAGGCAATGCGGTATGCATCATCCCTTGAGCTCCCGCGGCACATTGCACTGGTCATCGTGTTAAGCCAGACAGAACAGTGGGCGGCGACCATGTCATAGTGCGTGAGGCGCGAGCAGGCGATGCTCATCACCTCAACCGAAGCCGGCGTGAAGAACACCCCTACGGGAAATCCCCGCATCACGCTCCCGTTGCTCCGGCTTGCGCCCAGCCGCTCATGCGCAATAGTGGCAGCCTGCTGAACCGGGACGCCTTCCCGTACAAGATCGAAGACCGCGGAAGACGTAGGACCGAACCACTGGGGGTTCCCGCGGTACGCTGCGACAAAACGCGCCATCATGTCATCAGGGTCGAACCTGCGGCATGTGGCAAGCGATGCGGCAACTGCCAGTGCCTGCAGGGTATCGTCGGTGACCTCGCCCTTTGTCCTTGGGTGCCTGCCGCCCGGGAGCATGTCGGTCACCCGCTTGCGGGGTGCCGGTAATCCCTCAAGGGGCGCGCCCAAAGCGTCCCCAATTGCGAGCCCGATCAGGGTTCCGCAGCTGCGCACGTGATCTGATATAAAGGTCACCAATAAGATATATTAGCAGATAAGGAAATGTAATTTTTTGCGGAAGGTGATAGTGTGCAAAAAGAAGAATTACTCCATTTACATATGCTGATGATTCACATCAAAAAGTATTATGAAGGCATCACCAACGAAGAAATCCCAACAGAACGTTATAATTCCCTTACCATCTCTCCTGTCCACATTCATAAGGATAAAAAAGCCCACAAGGAAGCCCTCCTTGTCTTGGGCGATGAGATTGTACATCATATCCACGGGCAACGCGTGCCTGTGATAACCTATTCTTCTGAGACTGGTTCGACTCGGGTTGCAGCCGGACATTAATTTTTATGGATGAGGTGAAGGCATACCGGGAGATCATCTCCCGCATCATCTCCCTCGAACCCGGTGATGAACGGGTTGTTTCTGCCAAGATCGATGTGTGCCGGAAGTACGGACTCTCCCTTGTGCCCAGGAACTCTGCGCTGCTTTCGGCTGCACTTCCTGCCGAACGGGAGCGGTTGCGGAAGCTGCTGCTTGTCAAACCGACCCGCACGCTTTCGGGCGTGGCTCCGATTGCGGTGATGACTTCTCCCTCACCGTGCCCGCACGGCAAATGCCTGCCATGCCCCGGCGGCCCGGATCACCCGTTCAAATCCCCGCAGAGCTATACAGGAGAGGAGCCTGCAGCACTGCGTGCCCGCGAGCATGACTACGACCCTTACCGGCAGGTTCAGGCACGCCTTGCCCAGTTCGAGCTCCTCGGTCACCGTGTGGACAAGGCAGAGCTGATCGTGATGGGCGGCACGATGACCGCACGCACACCAGAGTACCAAGAGGGATTTGTCTCCCGTTGCATTGAGGCGATGAATGAGTATCCGGATGGCTCTGCTAAACAGGCAGTATTTCCGGATTTCGAGACCGTGTCTTCTGCAAATGAAGAATCCGGCGTCCGCTGTGTGGCGATCACATTCGAGACCCGGCCGGACTGGTGCCGGCGCGATCACATTAGCAGGATGCTTTCGCTTGGCGTGACCAAGGTAGAGCTCGGGGTCCAGCACACCGATGATCGCATCCTGCAGCTGAACCGGCGGGGCTGCACCGTAGAGGATACTATAGAAGCAAACCGGCTCCTGCGGGATGCAGGGCTCAAAGTCGGGTTCCACATGATGCCCAACCTGCCGGGTTCCGATCCTGCATCAGACCGGGCGATGTTTGAGACAATCTTTTCCGATCCCCGGTTCCAGCCGGACTTTCTCAAGATATACCCGACGCTTGTCACTCCCGGCTCCGAGATCGAGACCCTCTGGCAGAGGGGTGAGTATGCCCCGTACAGCGAGGAGGGGATGATCGACCTTGTCGCGTACGCAAAATCGTTGATCCCCGAGTACACCCGGCTCCAGCGGATCCAGCGCGACATCCCGGCCAAGCTGATCGTCGCCGGGTCGCGCCACTCGAACTTCAGGCAGCTTGCACAACAACGGCTGCGCGAAACAGGCAGAAGCTGCCGCTGCATCCGCTGCCGGGAGATCGGGCGCCTGCCATCAGGAGTGGATCCGGAACTGCAGATGCTCACGTACGAATGCTGTGGGGGAACTGAGCACTTCATCTCCGCCGTCTCCGGAGATTCGCTCATCGGGTTTGCACGCCTGAGGTTTCCCTCATCGATCTATTCACCGGAGCTTGAAGGGGCAGCTCTGCTGCGTGAGCTCCATGTGTACGGGAGTATCGTCCCGCTGGGCAGAGCCGCTGACGAGGAGGAGTACCAGCACCGCAGTCATGGCAAAGGACTCCTTTCCCGCGCTGAGGAGATCGCACGCGATGCGGGATTCCGGCGGCTTGCAATCATGAGCGGGATCGGGGTGCGCCCTTATTACCGCAGACAGGGATATGAGCGGGCAGGACCATACATGGCAAAGGAGCTTGTATGAAGCCCGCGACCCTCGAATTTGTCAGGCAGCGCTTTGCCGACTATTACAAAAAGGCTGTTCTGGTCGCACCTTCCTCAACTGAGCAGCGGGAGTGGGGTTTTGTCCTCTTCTCACCAGGATTTCCCGAGATTCACATGCGAAGGCATATCGGATTTCCGGGCAGGGACGAACTTTTTGAGTATGTAAAAAATCTCATCCCCGCTCATGTCTACTATTCCAGCGCCTACTACGAGCAGCCGGATGCCCCGACCATGAAGGATAAGCGCTGGCTGGGGGCTGACCTTATCTTTGATCTCGATGCCGACCATATCATGAGGGGGCCGTACGATATCATGCTCGGCAGGGTAAAGGAGGAGACTGAAAAACTCCTTTCAATGCTGGTCGGGGAATTCGGCATCGATCCCAAGACTATCGATATCGTATTTTCCGGCGGGCGAGGCTACCACATCCATGTGAAGGATATCGCATTCCGCTCATGGGGAAGCGCCGAGCGCCGGGAGGTTATCGATTATGTCTGCGGGATTGGAATCGATCCTTCGGCAATGCTTTCAGGAAAAAAGACCGTTTCAGTCGGGTGGCAGGTGCGGTACCGTGAGTCGCTCATTGACTATCTCCGCTGGATCGGGACGCTGCCGGAGACCGATGCCCACGCCCACCTTGCCGGCATTCCCGGTATTGGTAAGATTACCGCAGGCAAGATCCTCGAGAAAAGGGAGGTCATCATTGCCGAGCTCGTCCATTCCCCGGATCCCGTGCTGCTGAAAAAATTCCCTGGCTTATCCGGTATTGTATCGGCAGATGAGAGCGGGTTTAAAAAACGCCTTCTGGAGCGGGCAGCACTTGCCGATGAGCCGGTCACCACCGATACAAAGCGCCTGATCCGTATGCCCACGTCACTGCATGGAGGGAGCGGCATGCAGGTCCAGCACATCGAGATCCGGAACCTTGCCGGTTTTGACCCCCTGACCGATGCGGTGGTGTTCGGGACGAGGGACGTGAGACTTGAGCTGACGGGCAATATCACGGTGCCGATGCTCGGAAGTACTTATCAGCTTACAAAAGGGATCAATAAAGTACCGGAAGCGGTGGCAGTCTTCCTCTGTTGCCGTGGGATTGCAGAGATTGCATGAGGTTTCTTTATGGTGGGACTCGATGACCTTAGAAAAACACTCCTCTCAGAGCGTGAGACCGGGCGCCTGACCAAGATACCGCAGGATCTCTTCGAGCGCACCCATACCGCTGTCCTTGCCCTGCTCACCAGAATATACGCGATCGAAGACCCGCTCTCTGATGAAGCCCGCTCCCTGATCGAAGAGACCATGAGCATCCGGGAGACCGCCCACGACATCTTTATCATAAGGACAAAAAAGATCCTCGCCCTTGCTGAGAGCCAGGCGCAGGGGTATTATATCGACCGGGAAGAGATAAAAAAGATGATCCCCCCCGAACGGGAGATGTTCGACCGGATCGCCGATGCTATTGATACCTGCAAGGGTGTGCTGGTACACAGTGTCAACCAGTCTCTACCCCTGCAGCATGAGAGCCCTTCCACAGGTTCGCAGGATCAGCCTCTCCCGCATGAAACCGCCGCTTCAGCACCCACTCCTGTTTCTCTCCAGTACTCACTTGTGCGTGTCCTTACCGACATGGAGGCGTTCATGGGGGTTGATGGCAGGATTTATACACTCGCCCAGGGCGATATCGTGACATTGCCGGAACGGAATGCGGAGGTTCTTGTCGGGCGCAACATAGCATTAAATATGAATCTTAGTAAATAGTAATGGTATTCGATATATAAACGGGGTAATTATTATGAAAATGCCAGCGAAATTCAAAACTTACTGCCCCTTTTGCAGGACCCACCAGGTGCACGAGGTTGAGAAAGTAAAGAAGGGTAAGACGACCGGGCTCCACTGGATCGACCGGCAAAAAGCGCGCAGGGGAACGGTTGGCAATATGGGCAAGTTTTCAAAGGTACCGGGCGGCGATAAACCGACAAAGAAGATCAACGTGCGGTACCGCTGTGTCACCTGCGGAAAGGCTCACCTGCGCAAAGGGTACCGTGTCTCAAAGTTCGAGCTGACGGAGTGAGTGGCATGGTACGCCAGATTCGGGAGAACCGGAGCCGGTTTTTTAAGGTAAAGTGTCCGGACTGCGAGAACGAACAGACCGTCTTTGAGAAAGCCAGTACAGTAGTGAACTGCGTTGTCTGCGGCAAGGAACTTGCCACTCCCACCGGCGGCAAAGCGAACGTAAAAGCTGAGATCGTCGCCGATTTCAGGTAATCAGGTCGGTATGCAGGACAGAGATTGGCCGCAGGAATCGGAACTTGTCGTCTGCACAGTCGTGAACGTAAAGGATTTTGTTGCGTTCGTTTCGCTGGACGAATACAGCGGGCGGCAGGGGCTTATCCCTATCTCTGAAATTGCAACCGGCTGGATCAAGTATATCCGCGACCATATCCGTGAAGGGCAGAAGATTGTCTGCAAGGTGCTCAACGTTGACCGGAGTCGCGGACATATCGATTTATCCTTAAAAGATGTCAACGAGCACCAGCGGCGCGAGAAGATACGCGAGTGGAAGAACGAGTCAAAAGCAAAAAAGTGGATCGGGTTTGTTGCAACTACTGCAGAAGAACCCGCACGTGCAATCGAAGACGTAATCCTTGAAAAATACGGTGCCCTTTATCCTGTTTTTGAGGATATTGTTATCGAAGGCGAACCAGTGATAAAAAAGCTCGGGCTTTCTAAGAAAGCGGGTGATGCGCTGATGCACGTGGCGCAGGAGAATGTGAAAGTCCCACGGGTCGATGTGACCGGGCACCTTATCCTCACCTGCCCCCTGCCGGATGGGATATCCGTAATTAAAAAAGCGCTTAAAAGTGCAGAGCCAAAGATTGCCGGTGTCGATATCGAACTTCTCTACCTCGGCGCCCCCACGTACCGCATCAAGGTGACTGCGCCGGACTATAAGGAAGCGGAAAAGGCGCTCGAAAAAGCGGCAAACCTTGCGATTGCGGTTGTGGAAAAGGCAGGCGGCGAGGGCAAGCTCGTCAAGAAACCCAAGTCAGGAAAGAGCTGATGACCGGCCGGATACGACGCTGCCCCCATGACCGGACCTATACGCTTGCAAAGACGTGCCCGGCATGCGGGTCCCCGACCGTAACGGCACACCCGGCACGGTTTTCACCCGAAGATAAGTACGGGAAGTATCGGAGGATGGTGCGGTGATCGAGGATATCAGCGTCCGCTTCCTGGACAATTTTAAGGACCGGACACTGGTTTCTCCTGTCCTGATCGAAGGGTTGCCGGGTATTGGGCAGGTGGGCAAGCTCGTCGCGGAATACATGATCCACATGCTCGGCGCAGAAAAGATCGCCGAGATCCATTCCATCTACTTCCCGCCCCACGTGATCATTGATGAGAGCGGTGTCACCCGGCTTGTGCGGAATGAGTTATACCTGCACCACACCGAGAACCGCGATATTGTCTTCCTTGTCGGGGACTACCAGAGCACCTCAAACGAGGGGCATTACATCCTCACCGAACAGTACCTCGACATAGCAGAGGAACTCGGCATCAGGAGGATCTTCACGCTCGGCGGGTTCGGTGTGGGGCACTTTGTCGAGGAATCACGGGTCTTCGGCGCAATAAACCGCCCTGAACTGCGCCCGGAGATCGAGGCGGCGGGGGTTGTCTTCCAGCGGGACGAACCCGGCGGGGGAATTGTCGGCACGGCAGGTCTCCTCCTCGGCCTTGGCGCCCTGCGGGAGATCGATGGCATCTGCCTTATGGGCGAGACCAGCGGCTACCTTGTCGACCCACGGAGTGCGGCAAGCGTGCTTGCCGTTATCTCCAGTCTCCTAAACGTCCCGGTCGACCCGACCCAGCTCAACGCCCGCGCCGCCGAAATGGAGCGTATGATCGAAGGATTGATCGAGGGCGAGAAGCTGCAGAGTGATGAAGAACTGAATTATATCGGGTAATTGTTCTGAAACATTTTCGAAAATTTTCCGTATGCGAATTCTTGTTTTTTCAACTCTCTGATTACGGGCGTCACGACCATTTCATAATTCCTGTTCAGGGCACACACGAAGTGGCTCATGATACGGGAAATCATCAGAAATACCGTGCATGCATATGGCGACAAATAATCGGTGTGCCCCAGGTTTGAAGCGAGAGAAAAGTCAGGATTTTATCCTCTGAAATTGAATTTATTATGATGAAAACGATTGTGCTGGGTGCAATAATCCTCTGCCTGATTCTCGTTGCCGGTTGTACAACCGGTCAATCAAATTCCGGCGTACCGGCTCAAAGTCTGAAGATGAATGAACCGGCGGTTTTGCAGAATGGGAGTTACACGGTTACCACTCTGATCGATCACATTGATGTCGACTCGTCAAAACCCGGTAAAAAAATTATCGATATCTATATCAAGGCAATAAATTCCGGGACACAACCGATCCAACTGGTCTGGTACAGTAAGATTACAGATCAGGCCGGTGTTTCGCACGGCGGCATCGGAGTCTCGCACGGGGGTTCAGGGGCAGAGACCCCCCCGCTTGATCCGGGATCATCGGCAACTGTACGGGACTACGTTGTCATTGAATCTGACGCGGACTTTGCTGCACTGGCAAGAGGGGGAACGCTTGATGTATCATTCATCGGACAGCAGACGGAAAGCGGACCAAGAGTGAATTTCCATGCATCCTGGCTTATTGATCCCAACCGTATCAAGTAAATCCTTTTTTTATAGATACCAACATTCTGACCCCATTATGGGGATACCCTGTCTTTCAATGATACACAGAAGAAGCATATTTGGATCTTACTCCTTTGACCTCGTTCCCGGTTCCCGGTTGTGTGAGAGAGATATAAAGGCACGACGTTCAAATCATACAATACAATGCTCGCCAATGCCGACCTGCACATCCATTCCCCGTACGCGATCGCGGTATCCCGCTCGATGGTGCCGGAACACCTGATCACGGCATGCGTGACCAAGGGGATCTCCGTACTCGGGACCGGCGATGCATTGCACCCGGCATGGCAGCAGGCCTGGCGACCATTCATGGAAAACGATGCTGGCATCGTTGTTGTCCCGACCGCCGAGGTGGAAGACCAGTCCCGGGTGCACCATCTGATCATTGCTGAAGACTTTATGCTGTTCGATGATCTCCGGGAACAGCTCGCAGCCCACAGCAGGGGCCTGGTATCAGTTGGACGGCCCCATGTCTATCTATCCGGCGAAGCGATCGCAAAGATCGTCCATGAAATCGGCGGGCTGATCGGCCCGGCACATGCATTCACACCATGGACTGCACTGTACGCGTATTTTGACCGTGTAGCCGACTGCTATGGCAGTGAACCGATTGATTTTCTGGAACTCGGCCTTTCTGCCGACAGCTCGTATGGTGCGGCGATCCCGGACCTGTATAACGTACCATTCCTCTCCAATTCCGATGCCCACAGCCCGGCACCGGATAAGTTTGCCCGGGAGTTCAACCGGCTCTGGCTCGCAAATCTCAGCGTCAAGGCCGTACTGGACTGCATCCAAAAAGGTGCGATCGAAATGAACGCCGGCTTCTTCCCGGAGGAGGGAAAATACAACCGGACTGCCTGCGTACGCTGCTTTACCCAATATTCCGGTGACGAAGCCATCCGGAACAACTGGCGTTGTCCGGCAGATGGCGGCATCATCAAGAAGGGCGTATATGACCGGGCACGGGAACTCTCATATGGCGAGGCACGCCCCCGCCCACCCTACCTCCACATCATACCGCTCGGGCAGATCATCCAGACAATGGAGGGGGCATCATCGCCACACACAAAAAAGTGCACATCGATCTACACCTCCCTTATCAGCCCGTTCGGCAACGAGATCGAGGTGCTTACCAATACCCCCATTGATGAGATCCGGTCAATTCACCCAAAGGCAGCTGATGCGATCGAAGCCCTGCGGAGCGGCCGCGTAACCCTGCATGCCGGCGGCGGTGGAAAGTACGGTACGTTCTCGCTGGTGTAAACTGTTGCACTCACGAAATTGCATCTTCCCTTTTTATCGTAAATATTAATGAAACAGGAGACCAACATGATCACTCAATGCTCAAAGTACATCGGGATATTTGCGGGTATTGCGGATGTTGTGTGTCGGTCTGCCCTGAAGGCGCCCTTGAACTGATCGACGCATACCTCTCCGTAGAGGACAATTGCACGAGCTGCGGTGTCTGTGCAAAAGTATGCCCTCTCGGAGCCCTGGAGGTCATCGATGAAAAATAAGTACGACGTGCTGGTGATCGGCGGGGGTCCGGCAGGTGCACTTGCAGCAAAGACTGCAGTCGAGAAAGGGCTATCCGCCTGCATCGTCGAGAAGCGCCAAGCGATCGGCGCCCCGGTACGGTGTGCGGAGGGGATCGGACGCGAAGCCCTCCACGAGTTCATCGAACCTGATTCCCGCTGGATCTCCGCGGAGATGACCGGGGCCGGAATCGTTGCACCCGACGGTTTTTTCATGAGACTCGAATCCGCGTACGCGGGCAACAAGGTCGGGTATATCCTCGACCGCAAATTTTTCGACCGCGAGCTTGTCTGGAGGGCGGCAGAAGCAGGTGCTGATGTCGCAGTCAAGTCGCGTGCGTCTGCTCCCCTGATGGATCATGGCGTTGTCAAAGGGGCAAAGGTCGAGTACTGCGGAAAAGTCACGAAGGTGAGCGCTGAAGTTGTCATCGCTGCCGACGGGGTTGAATCAAAGTTCTCCCGGTGGTGCGGCATCGACACCACGGTGCCAGTCCGTGAGATCATGAGCTCGGTTCAGTATGTCATGACGGATATCGATATCGACCCGCACGCAACCATCTTTTATCTGGGTAATGAGGTGGCACCGGAAGGCTACCTCTGGGTATTCCCCAAAGGTGAACGGTCGGCAAATGTCGGGGTCGGCATTTCCGGGAAAAAGAGCGGGGAAGGGCACCGGGCTAAGGACTATCTCGACAGATTTGTGAAAAAGACATTCCCTAACGGGAAAACAATCGAATATATCCCGGGCGGTGTCTCGGTCTGCCGCCCGCTCGATAGTACGGTTGCAGACGGTCTCATGATCACCGGGGATGCAGCACGGGTCGTCGATCCCCTTACCGGGGGGGGTATCTACAATGCGATGTATACCGGCAGGCTGGCTGCCCAGGTCGCTGCAGAGTGTATCAGTAAGGGGGATACCACCAGAGAGGCGCTCATGGTCTATGATAAAACCTGGCGGGCGTCGAAGATGGGTAAAGCCATCGAACGCAACTACCACATCAAGGAATACTTGATCAGCATGCCCGATGAGAAACTGAATGCAATTATCCATTCCGTCGCAAAGCTGAACCTTTCCGAGTTCTCCACGCTCACGCTGATCAAGGAACTGATAAAGGTAAACCCGAAACTGGTCCTCGAGCTGGGTGTGCTCGCCGCTTCACTACACTGAAGTCTTGAACTGTTTGTTCAGAAGCTGCAGGCAGTCATCCTCCGCTTCCTTTTTCGTAAACACGGTGAACGTGTCGCCTGCCCGACGAGACTCCTTCCGATTCCACCCAGACCCACGATGATAATTTACATATCTACCGGTTACTTTCATCACCATTGAAATAATTTGCGCATGAATATCTGTGTGTGATCTGCGGGGTGGACGAGGCGGGGAAGGGCTCGGTGCTTGGCCCGATGGTGGTTGCAGCGGTTGGGGCCCCTTCCGAGGAGGTCTTTTCCAATCTCCCTGTCAGGGACTCAAAACTCCTCACACCAAAAGACCGTGAACGGCTCTTTACGCTCATCAGTGAACGGTGCGGGGTAGCAACCGTGATCATCCCTGCAGAAGAGATCGATGAACACCGCAAAACCATGACGATGAACCAGTGTGTTGCGCGGGCCCATGCTGCGGTGATCCGGCGTATCCACCCTGACATCGCATACGTGGATGCCTGCGATGTCAACCCAACACGATATGCCTGGATGGTGCAGGAACATCTGGACACCGGCTGCGAGATCGTTTCAAAACACCATGCGGACCAGACATTTAAGGTGGTCTCGGCTGCAAGTATCGTCGCAAAGGTCGTCCGGGATCAGGAGATCAGGAGCCTCGCAGCCATCTACGGGGAGATCGGGAGCGGATATCCATCGGATCCGGTAACCATTGCATACCTCTCAGCATATATCGGCAAACACCACCACCCGCCGGCATGCGCACGGAAGAGCTGGAAGACGGTAGGCAACCTGATGGCAGCATTTGAACAGAGAAAACTGATTTAGGTGCCGGATTTTTTTATTTTAGACGGGATGCCCACATCAACCGGGTACCATTCCGTGGATTATCGATCATAGTCCTGATGCTTTTTTGTCTGTCCTATGCGCAGAAATGGTTATATGTGTAAAATTAATTCGGGATACCACACAAGTGGTACGAGATCTGTTTGCAGATCGCGTACCGGTCGGATTCTGTGCGTGGCTCATTTCGTTCATAATAATACCGCACCGGACATGTGTGGCAGTGTACAAGATCAGAGACCGCAACAGCCGCCATTTTTTCAGGCAGGTTGATTCCTCACTACATCGTGGGAGACAGTTCTGATTATACTTATTACTCCAGGTTTGCCTCACTTTGGCAAAGAATGTGCGAAACAATGCTGACCAATGTTTTCATACCTGCAAGGTACACCTGTACTCCATGACAGGGCAGGAAATTTCCGTCAATATCCCGCAGACACTTGACCCGGTATACAGCAACATGATCCAGATCGCGTACAAGGAAGACGAGTTCACGTTTATCTTCCTCCATCAGATCCCCGCTGTCAACCAGGCACGGGCAAAGGCAATCGTTTCGATCACGCCGACGCATGCAAAGAACCTGCTTGCGGTCCTCCAGAAGAGTGTGGCGGATTTTGAGGGTAAGTTCGGCAAGATCGCAACACCGACCGACAAGACGGGGGACGGGAGCGTGACCACCCTGCGTGGTTATTCGTAACCACCATATTTTTATTACGATACGGGTCGATATTGTGAGGTATTGCGCCGCCGTGGCTTAGCGGCATAGCGGCTGATTCGTAATCAGCAGGTCGAGGGTTCAAATCCCTCCGGCGGCTTCCTTCGCGCAGGTTGAAATCCCTGTAAAAACCGTTTCTCAGGATAACCTTTTCCCTAACCTCGGTAACCGGGGTGCCGGGACGACGATGCGCACACTACAGGCACCTAACCGGCACTGCCGGCCGTTTCATAACGCAAAGAGTGTATACGCCGAACATTCCATCGATCATGCCATCCAGGCCGGCCAGCTTACCGCCGATGATGCCCGGCTGATCCGGGACTTTATTGCGGAGATCAAGGTTACCCGGGGCATCGGGGTCTCTCGGGCCAACAAACTCACCTACATCCTGGTGTCGTGGCGGCAGTACATCGGGCCGTTCCGGACGAACACCGTGGCCGACCTCTACCGGGGGATCGAGGCCCTGCGGGAGGCGCGGCACGGCGATATGGACATACCCTATAAGCAGAACACCTTGAAAGATCACCTAACCCTGCTCAAGCGGTTCTCCCGCTGGCTGAGGGCGAACGGATACTCGTCCGTGCAGGAAGACAAGATTGAGGGGATCAAGGCTCCCCGAGCGGACCGGATGACCAAGACCGCCGGCCAGATGCTCACGGAAGACGAGGTCCGGGCCATGATCGACGCGTGCCAGACGTCCCGGGACAGGGCGATTATTGCGACGTTATATGAGGGCGGTTTCAGGGTTCAGGAATTAGGCCGGCTCACCTGGGCGCAGGTAAAATTCGACGATTACGGCACGGTCATCAACGTCGACGAGAAGACCGGGGCCCCGCGATACATCCGGCTCGTGACGGCGACCCAGTACCTCATCCAGTGGAAGAACGATTTTCCCTTCCCGGTCACGCCGGACGCCCTGGTCTTTGTATCCAACCGGCGGCTGCCGGTCCAATATGCCGCCATCGCCGTGCAGCTCAAAAAAATCGCTCGCCGGACGGGTATCCGAAAAAAAGTTACACCGCACTTGTTCAGGCACTCCCGCGTCACCGAGATGATCCGGCAGGGATACAGTGAGTCAATCGTCAAGAAGACGATGTGGGGCAATTTAGACACGCTGATGTTCTCGAGCTACCTTCACCTGGTCGACAACGACACCGATAACGAGGTCCTCGAAAAGCACGGTATCCGGCGACCGGAGGAGCACCGGTCGGTCGCAATGGAGATCCGGCAGTGCGCTAACTGCAACACCGTCAACCCGCCGACATTCGCGTTCTGTTCGACATGTGGGGAGCCGTTGACCGAAGAGGCACGGTTGAGCGTGGAGCGGCTGAGAAGAGATATCGAGAAGTTGCCGGAATACAAGATGATCCTGGGTCTGGCACGCCAGAAACTTGTTGCCGGCACCTAACCTTTTTTCTCTTCTCCGTTGTCAGTCTTTTTAAAGACAGTTTTTCGCGCATGTTCGAGGGATAGCGGCCCCATCGGCAGGATATCTCCTGTTAGTGAATAAACAGGAGATCTGGCATCCAATGACTTGATGATGTCATTATACCACTTGCCCATGTCCTGTGCAGCCGCCGCCAATGATGCCGTATCCTTATAGTGCAGACGTTGGACAATTGCTTTGTATTTTTCTCCGATATCGTTGAAAAACGGTGGAACCTGACCATCGTTCATCCGGGTCGCATCGGCGCACCGAGCAAGGTTCTGCATCATGGTAAATGACAGGATATAGTTTATGGCCGCGAGTTTCATATCGAGAGATTTTTGGATCATCTCCTTCCTGACCCGGGAGACCTCTCCCGGCAGGGTGTCTGCTTCAACCCCATACCGGTACTCAAGGAGCACACAGGTGAGAAACAGATCATAGATAATACAGTTTCTCGTCAGCCATTTAAGAAGGGCATTGTCAATGCCCGGTGTATTTACCATAGGGAGGGAAGGCCCCGGGATCTCGCCAAGGTTTGCGTTTTGATGAGCGTTGATAGTGCCCCGGAGATACCATTCAAACATCAGCCGGGATGTTTTCAGCATCTTTTTTACATCTTCAAGAAATTCTTTATCAGCCCCATATTCCGGCAAATGTATATCAATGATGAGATCCGTTAGCCAAGGGGATGTCTGAAAATCCTGGCGGATCGATTCATACTTTTTATCATCGTAAATATGGCAGATTGTTTCAGGATCCCGACAGATCCGATACCCCGGCCGTGACTCAGCAATATACTCAATGTAATTCCATGTCGATTCGAGTTTCTTAATCTGACGATCAACGTTTGAATATTTGTCCGTTCCTTTCTCTTTGTAACCGCATTCATCTCCAATCTGACTTTCGGTAAGCACTTCGTGTTTCAGAAGTGCGGAGATAATTTCAGTATAGATCTCAAAATGCTTTTTTTTGACCTTTTCGGAGGGCGCGCCTGCCGAATCCACCTCAATTTGGCCTGCATTAGGGTTAACAGGCAGGGTGGGATTACCGTTGTTTGTCATGCGAACATCACCAGGTTGAATATGTTTAGTCTAGCAATATAATAACGAACACATTTTATTTAAATCTGTTTAGTACAAAAAACAGAGTTTTTGGAATTCTGTTTAGAGAAAACGGCTATAACGAACGCAATTCGAAAATAACTGTTAAATTGCCTTTATTTATCCAAATGAACCAATGTGCTCCAGGGATTGTATTTGGATAAGAGCATTCCGCGAAGGAAAGTAAGCCGGGACCAATTGGAACGCCTTCCCGAAATACACCGGATGATTGCGGAGCAATACATCCACGACGGCCGGTGGGACCTTATCGAAACCACACCCCCTTCTGCCGGTGGCAGAAAATCATCCAAGCGAGCCAGGGGGAAGTAGGTACGTCTACAGCACTGCGTGGATTCGCATTTTCAGCAAGAGAAACACTTGCAGCACTTAAACAACGGTTCGGCAGTTCGGAATTTTATTTCCGGCAGGCTCTTGACGAATGCCATATCGATCCGAAAGCGTTTGCGAAACTTCGCGCTGACGGTATTGTCGTGAAACTTGACAGTCATTGGCCTTCACGCTGGAGAATTGCCAGCCAGTATGTTGCGACAACACCCTAATCAACACTCCCCCAGCTCCATAAGAGGTGAACCTTATGGTTGAAAACCTTAACAACGATTCGATTACACTTCGGTGTAAACCGTTGGACCCGAAAGATCCAACCATGTTGAGCTGTGAGATAATTCCGAATCCCGTCCTCACAAACAAAGGACGGGTTCCGGATGCATCTTTGAAGACATCGCTCCCTGACCAACCCGGGGCAGACGCAGCAAAACCGTCCTCTGATGGTCCCAGCGATGGCGAACACGGGGAGTACGAAACCGTGAACGTACGCAGGATTCAAATCGATGGACAGGATTTCTTTAAGGTTCTTGACCCCAAGGGTAACCCTAGTTCGGGGGTTGACGAAATTCCTGTCGTTCAAAAGGGACCGTCTGACCTTAAAGATACGAAGGACCGGTTCCGTCGTCTAAAGAAGTGCAATGATCAACGATGTTCCGTATCCAGACCATTTGCAGAAAACCGGGATATCCCGATCAAAAGGGATACCACGGTGGAAGAGGGAGGGAAGACATGTACACAGCCAGGAAGGCATACTCCTGTCCGTGCAAGTCAAACAGACCAGACCAGAGAGGGGACATAAAATGTCCCTCTTTTCCCTAGGGAGTGTGTGATAATGTCGGAAGTAACAATCAGAACCCTGGAATCGTGGGTGGGTCGGATCGTAGGATTCAGAACCGTATCCGGACGTG
Source organism: Methanoregula sp. (assembly GCA_026394595.1). Lineage (GTDB taxonomy): Archaea > Halobacteriota > Methanomicrobia > Methanomicrobiales > Methanospirillaceae > MVRE01. Next base: position 36,209 of record JAPKXX010000102.1, read on the forward strand.
AAGATCCGAGTCTTTCCCGTGTAGTTTTTCTCTTGGGAGAGATACGGACAAAGAAGGATGTGCGCGACGTGTCTACTGTCATTGCCAGTCCCCCAAGGGAGCGATGCAAAATTGCAGCGTCCGAGTGTAGATCGCGATATATCGATTTCCATGCAGATTGTCGTACGATTGCAGTATCGATTACTACAGTAGATTGCGATATAGAATGTAATTTGCAAAACCACGTTTGGATTTCGGGAGGCCGACTATGAAACGAAGTGAGTATCCGTCACAAAAAAATTATCGGGAAAATAATCCTTCTGTATCGTTTCGACTGAAGATAGAAGACAAGGCACGGCTTGATGCAATCATCAAGGCAACTGGCAAACCCCTCTCACAGTGGATGACTGATTTTATTCATTATAAAATTGATCCCAATGAGGAAATTTCGGAACTGGTAGAAAGAATCGACACGCTTGAAGAATATATTAACGAATCGGACACTGGAGAGCACTTCACCGTTCCATGTTCTGTTTGTGGAAAGCCCATGTATTTTTCATCCAAACATTCTAACTGGCAGACAGAGACTTACCCAAAATTGATAGAGGCATTTGGGAAAAGTCGTCATAAAGAATGCAAGCCCAAATGAGATCCATCACTATCAACAATAACTCTCGATGGGGATAGTGGTTCGGATCTCTCCCTCGCATTTCCCCATGATTATGGCATAATGCAAACGGGGAGAAATCTTTTCCTACCTGTAGAGTGCCACAATTAATGTCCGTTTTGTTGACAGAGTTTTTGTCCGCTTTTTAGATATTTTCTGTTTTTATTGAAATTGATTTCGTTATGATAAACTGATGCAGGAGTCAGCCAGTTTAGGATCTCCTGCTTGCGCCAGTTGTTATATTGCTGGTCGAAGTTCCAGAGTTCTCTCCTGAAAAGACTTAAAGAGCGGAACTCCTTGAGGGCGATGAGTTCCCGATAGAGCGTCTTGTGATAGCGTTCGATCTTGCCGCGACCACGCGGGTGATATGGCCGGCCGAAGATCAGTTTGATGCCATGTTTTTGAGATTCAGCTTTGAACGCTTTGGAGACGAACTGTTTTCCATTATCGACATAGATCTCTCCGGGGATTTGTCCATTACGGAGTGCCCATTGTAAGGCATTGATCGCTGAGGCAGCATCTTTGTGCAGGTAGACCTTGCTTTTCACGCGATAGCGTGAACAATCATCGGTAAACCCGGTGACGTAGACTTTGCCGATGCCTCGGATGCGGAACTGGAATGTATCGCCCTGCCACATGCTGTCGACATG
>JAPKXX010000121.1 GCA_026394595.1 Methanoregula sp.
CTCCCCCATCGATCCTGCCTCGCACCTCATTCTCGATGACAAGCGGTTCCGCGAACATCTCCCCACTATCAGGGCCCTTTCGGATGCCCGGGTCGTGATCATCACCCACCAGAGCCGGCCCGGAAAGAAGGATTTCACCACTCTGCAGGCGCATTCTGAGAAGCTGGAGCAGCTCCTTGGCGTGCCGGTAAAATATGTTGACAGTATCTTCGGGCGGCATGCACATGACGCAGTCGCCAGCATGAAAACCGGCGATGTGGTCATGCTTGAGAATGTCCGGTTCAATGCCGAGGAGAACCTTACGCTCAAGCCCGAGGATGCGAAAAAGACCCATATCGTCAAAAAGCTCGCAGCGATGGCAAATGTCTTTGTAAACGACGCCTTCGGTACTGCCCATCGCTCCCAACCCACCGTTGTCGGGCTCCCGCTTATTTTGCGGTCGGCGGGGGGGTTGCTGATGGAAAAGGAAGTTACTGCCCTCTCGAAAGTCTTTTCCGGTGCTCCACGCCCTGTCTGTATGGTGCTGGGGGGAACCAAGGTGGATGACTCGATTGACGTTGCCCGGCACGTGCTTGCAAACGGTATTGCCGACAATGTGATGGTAATCGGTGTTGTGGCCAACGTCTTTTTGATCGCTGACGGATATAATATCGGAAAACCCTCTGCCCAGCTGATTGCCCAGCTGAAATACGAACCCGAGATTGAAAAGGCAAAGGCAATTCTCGCACAGTACCGCGACCGTGTAATCATGCCCGAATTTGTGGCGGTGCGGCAGGAGAACAAACGGGTGGAATACCCTGTGCAGAAGATCCCGGAGGACGCACCTGTTCTTGACATCGGTATAGACGCGATCGCAGCAATGATACAGGTGATGAAAAAAGCCGGCACTGTTGTCTTCAACGGACCTGCCGGTGTTTTCGAAGAAGCGGATTATGCGACCGGCACGTATGAGCTTTTACGAGCTGCATCGAAGGTAGAGTTCTCGGTCGTTGGAGGTGGGCACACTGCGGCGGTCATCGAGAAGCTTGGCATGGAAAAAGACTTCACCCATATATCGACCGGCGGTGGGGCATGCATTGAGTTCCTCACCGGCAAAAAGCTGCCTGCCATCAATGCGCTCGAACAGTCAAAAATGATCTTTGGATAATCCGGCCCACCAGTCTTTTTTTTGAGGGTATCGTATATAATACTCTGAGTAGTCTTGAAATGCAGATCCAGATCATTGCGGTAGGCAGGGTCAAGGAACCCTATCTTGCGGAAGGCATCGCCGAGTACGAGAAACGACTTCGCCCATATGTGAAGCTTAAAATCACTGAAATTGCCGATGAACGGCGACTGGTGCATACCACTCCCTCCCAGCAGGCAAAACTGGTCCACAAGGAGGGGGTCCGTATTCTTGCATCTGTTCCCGCATCTGGTTATACAATCGCGCTCGATGTCAGGGGAAAACAGCGATCGAGTGAAGAACTGGCCGGGCTGATCCGCGAGCAGGAGATTGGCGGGACCAGCCACCTAACGATTATTATTGGCGGAGACCTCGGGCTGTCCGGTGATGTACTCGCACGGTGTGATGAACGGCTCTCGCTTTCTGCCATGACATTCACGCACCAGATGGTGCGTCTGGTTTTACTTGAGCAGGTCTACCGGGCGTTCCGGATCATCCGTGGCGAACCGTACCACAAGTGAACCTTATTTTTTCGTCGTCTGTTCGAGTATCCGGGCGATCATGTCGTCCGGTATTTCGATCTCGCCCCTGATGTTGTTGATGACGACCCAGCTGTTGAGTGCAGCAGTGGCACGGGATGCCTGCGTGCGATCGCCGGCAGCCCGGGCAAGGGTGTCAGCAAGCGCATCACAGTTCACGATCCGGATCCCGTGGACAGCTTCGATCATCTTCAGCTGCCCGTCGATCTGTTCCCGGATTGCCGCGTATGCATCGCCCCTGTCCCGGTCGGCATCCCCCGCCTCTCTCTCTCGTTTTCCCGGTGCATTGGCGGGCTCTCCTGCAACTTCAGCAAGTGCGTCAAGGTACATGCGGAATGCCCGGTCGTTGTGGCAGACGAACACGGCTTGTGTGATGGACGGCGATCTTGTAAGGTGTTCGGTCACGGTTTTTACCGCAATCAGGATGGCACGGGCGAGCGGAAACCCGTACGCGCCGGTGCTGATCGCGGGAAACGCGATGGTTTTTACTTCTTGGGATTCCGCAAGCTCGAGCGATTTCCGGTAGCATGATGCAAGCAGTTCGTCCTCGCCCTTCCGCCCGCCGTTCCAGACCGGGCCGACCGTGTGGACAACGTACCGGGCGGGCAGCCGGTAGCCTTTTGTTATCTTTGCCTCGCCTGTTTGACATCCCCCGAGTGCCCGGCATTCTTCCAGCAGATCCGGGCCGGCGGCACGGTGGATCGCCCCGTCAACACCTCCGCTGCCCAGCAGGGTCGTGTTGGCGGCATTGACAATCGCATCGACATGCTGCTGCGTGATGTCGCCTTCGACAACAGAGATGCGATTGGTAACTGCGTCAGCCATTATGGGTGAATCGTCACTCCCGCACGATAAACGTTCGGTCGCAGCACTCCATTGATAGTATAGGAGGAGTCGTGGCTAGATCACGAGCGACCACCCCCCACCTCCCTCAGCCTCAGGGGGGTGGGTACTCCCCTCGCCACTTCGTTTTTCACCCTCGTGGCCTCCTCTTCCCGTGGAACTCACGCCTGAAACACAACAGGTCCGGTCGCTTGAAAAAAAGGGGGGGTACCCCCCGCTCATAAAAGTTGATGACCCCCCTCATGATTATCAGATGATGGAAGGAGGATTCCCGAAACGCCTTATATCGGATTGAAAAAACTAATCGATTCATAATGAAACCATATTATCGAATTGGAACATTGATACTGTTGGTTGTAATCAAATGAAAGTTCAAACTGGACATAATTTTAAAAAATTCATTGAAAAGTATCAAATTACTCAATCACCGATTTTATTAGATTTTAAAGAAGCTTCGAACAAATACCTCTTATCGGAAACGAATCGAAATAATAGGAATCTTCATTATATTCATACTTATCCAGGACGCATTTATCCATATATCCCTCTGTATATTCTATCTCTAGACACATTTTCACAATATGACGGAAAATTATTAGATCCTTTTACTGGTACTGGAACAATTTTATTAGAATCCTTGATTAATCCTCTTCAAAAAAGAGATGCATACGGTGTAGAGATCAATCCAATAGCTCGATTAATCTCAAAAGTAAAAATTACACCTCTTGATTTAAGTAATATCGATTCGTCAATGGACAAAATACAAAATACAATGAAAGAGTTTGATGATTATGAGATCATCTCACCAACATATCAAAATATTAATTTGTGGTTTTCATCTGAAGCAATAAAAAAATTGTCAAAATTAAAATATGGAATTCAAATCTTGGAAATTCCATCAAACACCAAAGATTTCTTATGGGTTTGTTTTTCCAATGTTGTGCGGAAAGTTTCAAGAGCCAATCCATTAATTCCGCCTCCAGTTGTTTTGAAACCTGAGAAATATATTCACAATGCTTCTCAATTTAAAAAATTATCTGGATTATTAAAAGCAAATGACGATCCAGATGTATGGGGGATTTTTCAGAACATAGTCAATGGAAACATGACTAAATTGAAATGTCTTAATAATTTTAAAGAATTTTCGAACGGTGAAGTCAAAGGAAAAATTATCTGGGATGATTCAAGAAGCATAAAAAAGGGAAAATTTACCGAAAATGGAAGAATTGATAAAACAAATGCACGAAAATTATCGTCTAAAAGTATTGATATTGTTTTTACTTCTCCGCCCTATCTCACGGCACAAAAATATATCAGAACCACAAAACTTGAATTGCTGTGGATGGGATTCTCTCCTGAAGAGGTCAAAGATTTAGAAAAATCCTCTATCGGAACAGAATGCATTTCTATGAATTCAGAAATTACTGAATTTGGATTAAAACAAATTGATACGTTAGTAAATCGCACTTTGCTAAAATCGAAAGAACGGGCAATTACTATTCAAGATTATTTTGTTAATATACGAAAATCACTTCAAGAGATGCATCGTGTTTTAATTAACGACGGATATGCTATTTTGGTTTTAGGGGATAATACTGTTCTGGGGAAGAAAATTCACACTTATAAATTATTAAATTTAATTGCATCATCTGTGGGTTTTACTGAAGTTGTTATTTTAAAAGATAAGATAAAAACACGAAGCATGATGACTAAAAGAAATGGTAGTGGGGGTTTAATAAAAACAGAATATATCATAATCTTACATAAAGAGGGTTGATATGTTCCAAATTGTTCTTACTTGGAATTTATCCGAACCAAGTCAACATATTGGTGACTTAATTACAGATATCAATATACGAGGGTACCGTAAAAAGGATATTCTTCTCCCAAGTGAATATAGAACCAAACTTAGGAATCATGAGATTAAGCCACTTTCAGTTGGCGATATTGTCGATAAAATTTGTCCGACAAGAAGAAATGTGTATTATCGAAAAGGTGTAAGTCCTCCTGATGATGTCCCTAATGTGAATAATTGGGGTAGTAAAGCAGGAACTCTTGTTGAAAAATACCTAATGGGAATAACCAATGATATAGATATCAATCCTCAAAATTATTCTAATATCGCGGGAATTGGAAATGGATTTCATGATGATTTTAAACGAAGAAAAAAGAATAGGAATGCCCTTGATAAATTAATATCATTAGAACGGCCCGGAGAAATAGGAAACACAGACTGGCTTCAGTCTTTACTAAGCTGCAATATAAGAGCAGAATTAGCTGCAAAAATATTACATTCATTACTCCACGAAGACGGTGTAATTGATTTTTCACATATTCAACCTAAAAGAAGACTTCATCCAAATGTTCAAGATATTGGGGTTAGTGATGATGTAGAACCTGATTTTATTATCCCTGATTTTGGAATAGTTGGCGACATCAAAACGGGCATTCAATTTCAACCTTACCATCAATTAACTTGTGCCGGTTACGCTCTTGCTTATGAAAGTGAAATGAGAAAAAAACCTAAAAAAAGGGATATTAATTGGGGAATTGTATATTTTATTCAAACTCGATTAGAAAGTGATTTTGTTAAATCTTTGACGACGCCTCAAATCTATATTTTTCCGATTGATAACAATTTGCGAGAGTCTTTTAAAACACTAAGAAATGAGATGTATCGAATTACTTCAGGGACAGAAATACCGGACTTTCCCGAGTATCCGAAAAAAGAAGATTGCCGATTTTGTAAATTTTTTGATTATTGTAAAACTCTTGGGTTGGTGTGGCCGTAAATGTCGAATAAACCGCCCGTATTAAAGGAATACCGGATTCAAAAATTAATCGAATGTTTAAATTGTATTGATAAATATCAAATGAACCGAGATCGTCAGAGAGACTGTATTTATCAAATATACCAGAATAAAAAAATTCATTCCCTTGAATCCTTTGATAAAGCTGTTTTTAGAGGGATGGTAATACCATCTTTGCGATATTTAGGTTTGATCATCGGTTTCAGTGATACAATAAGACTCAGTTCTAATGGTAAAATTATGATAGAGAGTCTAAAAATTAATGCTGAACTTCATAAAAGGGTCATTTGTGCCATATTTCTTAAAATAGATCAAGAAATTTTTCATTTTGTGGAGAAAATTAACAAAAATCAATTCTTAAATAAAAATGAAATTTTTAAATTATTATCTACAGATCTTAAAGGGCCTTCGGAAAAACAAAACTATGAGAGGATGAAGAAATGGATCACAATTTTAAAAGAAACTGGTTTGATTATTGAGACTCCTGAAAAAATATCTATTGATTTTGAGAATTACAACAAATCATTAAACGACTTGGATGTAAAAAAAATTCAGGAGAGGACCTTTAAAAATTATTTATTTGAGTCTTATTGGAATTTTGATGAGGATAAATCTGGGATAGTTGATATTTCCAAATTACGAACAAGTGTTGCATTAAAATACCTCGAAAGGAATAATCAGATTATTACAGAAAATAAATTTGATGATCTTTTAAGGGAGGTTCCTTTAAGTTCAGATAACTATATCATTTCTCTAGGGAGGTCTATGGGAGCAGAAGAGAAATTGTATAAGTCTAAAGACAATTATTTCAAAACCATACACATCAAATTTTTAAAGGGAGGTGAAAAGAATGGATGATGAGGATAAATTTCTTCAAAAGCAGTATAAATTAAAAAATAAGAAAGAGGTCTTTGAAACATTCAAAGATAAAGTTGCAAAAAATAGAGATCTCCATCTATGGGTAGATAGGGACGAAGAATCGGAAAAATGGAACAATATTATTAAAGAATCTTCAGAAATCGATAAGAATTATATCGTTTTCATTATCGGGAATTACGGTCGTGGCAAATCTCTCTCAATATTAAAAATTCTTAACGAATCAAAAAAATATCCAAATATCTCATCTGTTTATTTAAATCTGCTTGCAGAAGAGGCTCAACCATCCGCATTGACCTTTATTTTCCGAATTTTTAAAAATCTTGATTTTTATAAACTTTCAAAGGGGAAAAAATACGGTAAAATTAAAATTGCAATCGATAAAATTCCTTCACAATATACTGAAGTAAAAAAAATTCTGCATAGAATTTATTTTGGTCCGCAAAAATCCGAACAGGCAATTTTATTCGATGATAACTTAGACTTTCAAATTCAGGATAAATCGGATATTAGCAAGAATGCATTATTTTTTTTAAGGGGGGAAATCACACCAAACGCTTCTTTGATGAAGGCATTAGGCGTTTCGAGAAAAATTGAGAATATTGATTTAGGAAAAGAATACCTTGCAGGAATTTTATTCTTCATGAGAAATCTAGGATACCATACATTACTATTAGGAATCGACGAATTTGAATCTTTGTTCAGTTTAGTGCCGAAAAGCAAACAAAGTAAATATACCGCTTTACTGAGAGGATTATACGATTTACCCTCTGAATTAGATATTAAGCCTCAGGAACTTGCAAATATTGTATTTTTTATCTCAATATCAGAATCCGGGTGGTCCGGCTTAAAAGAAATGAGAGACAAAGAGGCTTCGATTGGTGGACCTACCCAACCGTTGCTTGATCGAGTTGATGCAGAAATTACCTTAAGTGTTCTTAATAAAGAAAGCACTTCTGATCTTATTTCTAAGAGATTGCATTATAACCGAATCGACGATTCTGTTTTAGATAAACCATTAATCCCATTTAATGAAGGTTTTGTAAATTATATTTATGATAAAACGGGAGGGGAGCCAAGAATGATACTTACTAGATGTAGTCAAGTACTAGATGCTGGATTAAAAGATCGAGCCCCACTATTAACAGCGGAGTATGCACAAAAGGTTTTGGAAAAAAGGGGATTTCAATAATTTTTCTCTCTGAACTAACTATAAAAAAATCTTAGGATAAGAGACTATTCCAGTCTCCCCTCGCTTTTCATTCTTTGCCCCCTTTCCTGCACGCTCTTTATCTGCGGGAAGAGGATCACCTCTTGGATCAAATTATTATTCGTCAGCAGCATCACGAGAGGGTCGATGCCAACGCCACCTGTCAGGGGCATGCTATAGCCAAGTGGATTCTCTCACTTCCTCCCAACCACCCCAAATATCATCCCCGCAAACGTGAACCGGCCTTTTGCATCCGCAGACTTCAGCTCCCGCTGCCACGCCTCGATCTCGTCCTGTGCCAGCACACCCTGCTCCTGTGCTGCTGCAAGGAACTGCTCCATGTTCATCATCCGGGAGACGAGGCTGAAGTCATGCAGGACAAGCGGTTCGGGATGGATGGCCACGTCCCAACCCCCCAACATCTATATACCGTCCCCGGTTTACGCTGATGTATCATGGATCAGGGCCCGGTCCAATCGGAGATCTCGAAGATCGATCAGCTGAAAAGCAATCTCAAAGCCTGGAACTTGTCCGACGGGCTGATCTTCTTCGGTATCATTCCCCTGCTGCTTCTCATGATCTTTGCCCTGCCCCAGGCTGTCAGGGATGCGTATTTCATCTTCCATACCTCGGATCTGATCAGCCTGCAGACCTGGGTTCTGAATGGCTATACCCATACGGAATTTTATCCCCATATGATGGGGAATCTGGCGTTCTATGGTATTGCCATGTGTGCAATCTTTGCATTCGAAACCAACAGGCGAAGATTTTACCTGATGGCTGGTATCTCGCTCTTCATCGTCCCCATCATCTGTACATTTCTCACCATCGGGCTATGGCACCTCCTTGGAAGCAATACCAGTATGCAGGGGTTCTCCGGGACAAATGCAGCCTTTCTTGCCTACGCGTTCATGGTCAGCGTGACATGGTTATTGAGCGGCAGGCTGGAACTGTTTGATCATAAGGAATCGTTCGCTGGTTCTTCTTGGCGATATTACATCTCCTACATTCTGATGACGATCATAGTGGCGTTAATTGTGCTCATTGGGATAGTAGAGGGCCAATTTATACCTGCTGGCAATGTCATCAGCAATGGTATTGCACATTTTGGGGGATTTATCACTGGCCTCATCGTCTTTTTACTGTATGATATACTAACTGAAAAAAGGAAAAATTTCGATGTAATGGTTATTATCTCAATAATTATTGGGATCTTTTACTATATGGACTACCTAATCCAGGTAATAAAAGCGGTAAAGGGGTTATAAGGATTTATTCGCGTCAGGGTTTTTCTCATCGGCCCTCTCTTCCGTCTGGATATTCTTCATCTGCGGGAAGAGGATGACTTCCTTGATCGAGATGTTATTGGTCAGCAGCATGACGAGCCGGTCGATGCCGATGCCGACGCCTCCGGTGGGTGGCATGCCGTAGCCGAGCGCGTTGATGAAGTCATAATCGATCATCTGGGCTTCGAGGTCGCCGCGCCGGCGCTTCTCGTCCTGCTGCTCGAACCGAGCTTTCTGGTCGACCGGGTCGTTAAGCTCGGAGAAGCCGTTTGCGATCTCCATGCCGTAGATGAAGAGTTCGAAGCGCTCGGCAAAGCCCTCCTTTGTGCGGTGCTTCTTTGCGAGCGGTGAGTTCTCGACCGGAAAATCGTAGATGAACGTGGGCTGGACCAGCTTGTCTTCCACACTGCTGCGCAAGCCTGCAGAGGTCTTCGACGCTGTGCGCAAAGATGTCGATGCCGGCGTATTCTTTTACCGCATCAGCCATGGAGAATTTCTTCCAGGGCGCTACAAAGCTGATCTTTGTGCCGGCGAACATGATATCAAGGCTGCCGAGGATCTCCCAGACGAGACTGGTGATGAAATTCTCGGTGAGCGCCATCATGTCCTCGAAATCATGGTACGCCCAGTAGATCTCCACCATCGAGAACTCAGGGTTGTGGTTGGTGTCGATGTCCTCGTTGCGGAAGTTGCGGGCGACCTCAAAAACCTTCTCGAATCCCCCGACAACCAGACGCTTCAGGTACAGCTCGGGTGCGATCCGGAGGAAGAGTTTCTGGTCAAGGAAGTTGTGGTATGACGTGAACGGGCGGGCGTTTGCACCACCATAAACGGGTTGCAGGATGGGGGTTTCGAACTCCAAAAATCCCCGCTCATCAAGGTAGCGGCGGATCAGGGCGAGGACTTTGCTCCGGACACGGAAGGTCTGGCGGCTCTCGTCGTTTACGATCAGGTCGAGGTAGCGTTGCCGGTACCGCTTCTCGATATCCTTTAACCCGTGGAACTTCTCGGGCAGGGGGCATACTGCCTTGCACAGAAGCGTGATCGAGTCCACCCAGATTGTGATCTCGCCAAGTTTGGTGCGGAAGACATGCCCAGAAACCCCGATAAAGTCCCCGCGTTCTATGTACTGGTTGAAGAAATTGAACTTCTCCTCCCCGATATCGTTCTTCCGGATATAGAGCTGGATCTTGGCGCTCTCGTCCCCCAGATCAGCAAAAAGAGTCTTGCCATGGTTGCGGATGATGTAGAGCCGTCCGGCAGTCACCACGCTTTCGGTGCTCTTCTCGTGGGTGGCACCGGCAAACCGGGTCTTGATCTCCTGCACCGTGTCCCTGCGGTCAAATTCATGGGGATACACGTTTACGCCCTGTTCATGCAGTGCCCGCACCTTGTCAAGACGGGTCTGGTCAAATGCAATCTTTTCCTCGGGATCGGTCATGGGACACACCTGCTGATCGGGGGTGCAGGGATCATGCCCTGCGCATTTTTGTATCGTAATTCTTCGATTTCAGTGTTAATAATACCATCATCAAAGGGTCTGTCTGTTTGATCAAAAAAAGGCCGGAAAAAATGAGCAGCTAACCGGGACCCCGGCGCTTCAGCATCTCCGACGCATACTTCAGGAGCCCGTACACCCCGTCAGTGGACGGGTGCACCTCGATAAACTCCTCGAAATCGTGTGCGGTATACCCTTCCTTCATCAGGAACGCAAGATAGCCTGCGATCAGCCCGCCACCGGGCCCCGCCGCACAGATCCCGCTGATTGCCCCGTCGTCCTCCACCATCACCTTGGCAAGCCCCGTGTCGCCAAACGGCACGTCCCAGAAGGTGCCGGGCCCGGCAGGGCCGGGGATCGCGATCGAACCGGCAGTCGTGCTTCCGTTCTCGCAGAACGCCAGCTCGTGGCCGAGGCTGATGGACTGCGGGATGAACCGGTAGTCCATTTTGCGGTCAATCCCGAGGATGTTGTCGGCGGCAATCGCTCCCTGGTGCCGGGCGACCGGAGTTAAGTACGGCGGGCCAATGACATCGCCGGCTGCATACACATCCTGCACACTCGTCCGCATATGGTCGTCGACGATCACCTCGCCGATCGATCCCTTTTTCACACCTTCGATCGCCTCGGACCGCGGCACGAGCCCGGTGGCGATCAGCACCGCATCGGCAGGGACTGTCCTCTCCTTCCCGTCCGCACCAATCCGGACACCGGTCACCTGCGAGCACCCTTCAAGGGAGAGGACCGGCGTGTGTTCGAGGATCTCCACCCCCCCGAGATCTTTGATCGCAAGCGACCTCAGGTGCTTATCGACGGACTTGAGAAAGGCACTCCGGCTGATCACGGTTGCATTGCTCCCGAATGCAGAAAAGATATACGCGAACTCCGCCGCCATGATCCCTCCCCCGATAATTACAAGCTGCCGGGGAAGGTGCGGGATTGAATAGAGGGTGTGTGGGGTATAGACGCCATGGAGCCCGACCCCCTCAATTTTCGGGACATTCGGGTGCGATCCCGTTGCAACGATCACCGCGTCGCTCACGGCCGGCTCATCGCCGATATATGCCTGTCTTCCTTGCAGCCTGCCATGGGTACCGTAGATGATCTCAACGCCGGCGCTTTTTGTCTCCTGATCGAGGATGCCCGCAATCTTCTGCTGGATTGCCATCATTTCCTCAAGAAGCTTGGGGACATTGATGGACGGGGATGTACCTGTTATGCCAAGGTTCTGAAACGAGCGTGCCTGCCGGATGAACCGGGCAGCATCGTTCAGGGCACAGACCGGCATGCAGCCGTAGTGGAGGCACTGCCCGCCAATCCCGCCGGATTCAAGGAGCGTCACCTCCTTTCCCGCAGTTGCCAGACGGATCGCTGCAATCCTTCCCGCGGGACCCCCGCCGAGAATAATGATCATAAAAGATGAGGAACTGATAGGGAATATGCCGCTTCAGAACACTTCGACGCCCTCGTCCATCGGTTCTGAGAGCAGCTCGCCATTGAATGCATTCACTTCGACGATCTTCTTGCCCCTGATCTGCCAGACGGGGATATATACCTGCTTTGAATCGACGGTGATATTCTTCTTGTCGGGTTTGAGGATCTTCTCTTCGTAGAAGATCGCATCGCCCTTCTCATGCTTGATGCGTACCTTCTGCGTCAGCCGCTCGATCAGCTCGTTTATAATCCGTTCTGCCGCCTCTTCCTTTGCGATATGCGGGTCGGCGACTTCTGCACCTCCGGGGATCTCGTCCTCGACCACCTGTTTCCCGTCCAGTTCGATCTTGATGCCATTGATTGCATTGATGGCTCCCCAGCCGTCGGCATCAAACGGGATCCGGCGGTCCTTGTACACCTGCTCCCCGATGCTCTTGTAATGGAAGAGGAAGTATGGAATGAACCGGAGCTTTGCCGTCCCCTGGATACCGGCGGTACGCATTGCTGCCTGTTCGGTGACCTTGACCGGGAAATGGGAAAGGGTGATGCCCGACTTTTCCTGTGATACCGGTGACGGTGCGGACACCTTCTTCTCCTTTGTCCCGGAGAGGTCGAGTGCCAGTTCGCGGTCAAGAATATCTGCAAGTACCGCTTCACCGGCAAACCGGACGAACTCGTCAACCCCCCAGTGGACGCAGTTTTCCGTCGCAATCTCTTTCTCGAGGGTGAACAGGAGCTTCTTGCAGTTCATCTCGTGGTCGTTAACCATGAGGCTGTAGTTTGTCTTGTCGAACTGGGCAATGACGTTCTTTTCATTCGAGCAGAGGACGAGGAGGCAGATGCCCTCCCGGACCGCAGACAGGTCCAGGGGCTCGTCCACCTCATCCACCTCGAAACGAGCTGCCTCAAGAATGAGCCTCATCGCATTCCTGGCTTTTTCCCGCGTTTCGTGTTCCATCATGTATAAATTGCCGTGGTCTTATAGAACAATTTTTCTATTGCAATGTCGGAGAATTAATGCAATGACTCTGCCCCTCAAGTTTGTCACCCACAGCATTGATGACTATGCAATGCAGGTGACCTACAATCCCGTGACCAATCAAGGAAGGCTTGTCTATAACCTTTCGTTTATCCGGAATGGGGACCTCGAGTCTGCCATCGCGACGCTCAAGGATGCATGTAAAGCGGGCATTGCCGCGAGCGGGCTTGTAAAATTCCTTGCCTCGGGCGAGCGGATCGGGGATACCATCATCCCCCGGGACCAGACGGGCATCTGCACGGTATGCAGCGTCACGTTTGACGGGCTCCTGATCCGGCGGGGCGTCCCGATCAACCCGATCGGCGGTGGTGTCGTCCAGATCGAGAACCGGACACCGATCCGGTTCACCCACATGATCCTGTACGAGTACACCACCATTGACCCGCTCCAGGTGCTCAATTCCCAGCGCCTCACCTCGGTTACGAGCGTGATGCGCACAGGCAGCGGGAATATACTTGCAAATATCCGCGAGTTCCACATGGAGGCAGAACCTCTGGTGGGGAAGGTTCTTGATGAACTTTCGGACAGCAGTTTCATCGGTATTCTCGAAGTCGGTATGCCCAACGTCCCGCTCCTTGGCGTTCCCGTGAGCCCCCAGTTCATCGCGATCGCTGCTGTTGGCGGCACCAACCCTCTCGCTGCAATCAGGGAGAGCGGGTGCTGGGTGCAGACAAACGCGATGAAGGGTCTGATGGACGTTTCGGAGATGGTGGAGATCCGGGACTATTGAACAGGGCGATATCAACTATCGGGTTTTTTTGCCCAGTCCGTTATGACGGCGTAATACCGGGTGAAGAACCGGACGAACCCCCCTGATTCCGAGTAGAGTGCGACCGCATCCTCTTCACCGGATCCCATGACAACCATCACAATACGGTCATCGATGAGGCAGACCCCGCCCGCCATCATGTCCTTTGCATGGTCAAGCTCCTTTGGGATGTGCGGGGGGTTTTTTATGAAGATCTTCATATGGTCCGGGCGTTCCCCGTCCCACTGGAAAGTGACAATCTCGATGGACATGTCATGCGCCCGGTGATACAGGATGCGTTTGATCTCATCTGAGAAGAGCCGTGGGTGAGCGATGATCTGTATCCTGCCGGTGGCATGGGCAAGGAGTTCTGCAAGTTTTTTCTGGATGGCAGCGATCCCGTATATATTCCAGATCAACTCCTGTTCGCCGCTTTCACGGCCCGGCCGCTGCCGGTAGATTGACCACAGGGCTTCCTGTGCCCTTTCTGCGTCCCTCTCAATCCTTGAAAGCAGGTTGCCAATCCCCTCATCGGGGGGGAGGGCAGCAAACCGCTTGGGAGACGACTGGGAGACAGAAACAAGTTCTTTTGCATGCAGCTGATCGAGCACCGGATAGACAGATGCGCGCGGCACCCCCGAGATCTCGTGTATCTCAGTTGCCGTCGCGCCTGTCACACGCAGGAGCGCAATATAGACCAGTGCCTCGTATTTTGTCAGACCGAGCGATTTTAACCATGTGACAATGATGGCCGGCTCGTCTGCAGCTGCGGACATAGACCATCTCTTTATATCCTGCAATATTAAATGTTGTTATAACAACAACAACAATAAGAGACCGTTCATGCACACCCGTAGTGTTATAACCATTGTCCTGCTGCTCGCATGCTGTAGTGCTCCCGTCATCGCCGCGACAAAATATATAGATTCAAGCCCCGCGATGTCCGCGGCAATAAGCGGCACCAACGAGTTCACGCCGGGCGAGGACGCCACTATCCGTGTCATCGTGCAGAACAGCGGGCTCAATACCTTCAAATTCGTCAATTCAGGGACTATCGAGCGCGACGACCTCCCTAACACCGCAAAGCTCGTCACTATCGGGCTTTCCGCAGGCACTGCACCACTTACGGTCAGGACAGACCCGCAGATGGTGGGGGATATCAAAGGGACCGGTACGGCACAGGTGAATTTTTCTGCAAAGATCTCCAGTGATGCAGCTGCAGGGGAATACCAGGTACCGCTTTTCATCCAGTACAAATACCTCAAAGTAATGGACCAGGAGGTAAGCGGAGACATCCAGTTTGTATACAACCGGGTGAACGAGACCCTACCGGTAACTATCAGGATCAAGCCCCTCGTGAAGATCCAAGTGCTCCAGGCGACCCCAGACACGCTCAATGTGGGAACAGAAGGCTACCTCCACGTGACGATAAAAAACACCGGCTCTGATGACGGGAAGAAGGCGACGGTAAAGATCAGCCGCAGCGGGCAGAGCCCGATCATCCCGACTGACAGCAGCGTGTTTATCGGGGATTTCCCGAGCGGGGGTGTCATTGACTGCCGGTACAAGGTGTCGGTCTCGAATAATGCAGAAAAGCAGACCTATCCCATCGATGTTTCCGTCACCTATGAAAACAACGAAGGTGCAACGGTGACCTCCTCTCCCGTCACCATCGGGGTTCCCATCGGCGGCAAAACGGATTTGGCTGTCATATCAGCACCCGCACAGATACCCGCAGGGTCCAAAAACGTGATTGCGGTCCAGTACCAGAACAATGGCGGGGCGACCATATACAATGCACAGGCCCGGATCAGTGCAGTCACCCCCTTTTCAAGCAATGACAACTCCGCGTATCTCGGCGACATCAGGCCCGGAGATTCGGCGACTGCACGGTACGAAATGAGCGTGAACGATGCGGCAACACCAAGGGAGTACACGCTGGATTCCGAGGTTCGCTACCGGGATGCTCTTGACAACAGCCAGATCTCAGACATGCTCAAAGTCAGGGTGCAGGTCCTGCCTAAAACGAGTGCCGAAAGCCCGCTTGCAGGCCAACTCGTACTTGTTCTTGTTGCCACGGCAATCATCGGCGCCGGGTATTATGTACTAGTAATGCGAAAGAAGAAGTGATGCTGGGGTGGGAAGGGGAGCTCCCTGAACCATCGGTTCGGACCATCGGGGAGATGCGGTCCGTCCTTGCAAAGGCCGAATGTAACTGCGAGGGTCCCCTCTATTTTATGTACCGCGACCTTGCACGGTCAGATTCGGACTGGCACTGGCTGCACGGGCACCACCTCAGGTACGACCTTACGGTGATCCCCCCCCTCGACCTCTGCGGTGAATATATCAAGACCAAGGGCCATTACCACCCGGATAACCCGCACGGTGTCGGTTACCCCGAGATGTATGAGGTGCTGGAAGGTACGGTGCATTACCTCGTCCAGTCGCGCCCGCTCAGAGATGTAGCGCTTATCGCTGCTGATGCGGGGGATGTCGTCATCGTTCCACCGGGCTACGGGCACGTTTCCATCAACCCCTCACCGGACCAGACGCTTGTTATGGCAAACATCGTCTCAACGGCATTTGAAAGTGAATACGGGAGTTATGAGACGCTGCATGGTGCTGCATACTATGAGATGAGTGGCGGGACGCTTGTCAAGAACCCGCACTACCCGCACGCCCCGCCGGTCCGCTACCTGGATGCGACGAGCGGGCACGGGAAGCACCGTTTCTGCAAAAAAGCGGCAATCTACGACCTGATCGGAGATGAGGACGCACTCGCGTTCCTCAATTACCCGGAACGGTTCACTCCGGCCCTTTCTGTGTTGTTAAAAGGTTAGGCACCATACTGCGTTTATGCCCGCTTTTTTTCACCAGTTCGAGCACCTTTGCCTCCGTCGGGCCTGATGCTTTCCAGCCGCCTGCCTCCAGCCTTTTTAACGACGCATCGATCTCTTCATATGAAAGCCCGATCTCGCCTTCATCGCTCTGCCCCGCCCAGAGCCCGGCAGACGGGGCTTTTTGTATGATGGATGCAGGGATGCCCATCTCCTGTGCCATCACGTAGACGTCCGTCTTGTACAGGTGGAGGATAGGCTGGAAATCTGCTGCATTATCCCCAAACTTTGTGCAGTAGCCGAGCATGTACTCGCTCCGGTTCGAGGTCCCGCAGACAAGCCGATTTTCCCGGTTCGCATGGTAGTAAAGTACCGCCATCCGCACTCGTGCCATCAGGTTGCCCATCACGTACGGCGAATCGGCAAAACCGGGCATACTGCGGAATGCCTGAAGCACCGGTTCGATGCTGATCGTGCGGTGCTCCATCCCCCGCATAGTACAGAGTGCGGCAGCATCATGTATGTCCTGCGGGTTGCTGACAGAAGAGGGAAGGGACAGCCCCAGCACGCGACCGGGACCGATCGCCCGGCAGCAGAATGCTGCTGCCACTGCAGAATCCACACCCCCGCTCAGCCCCACAACAATACCCGTACACCCGCTTGCCCAGTACGTGTACCGGATCATCTGTTCGACCTGCCCCATCCCGCACCCGAGTTCTTCTTCCATTTCATCTCCTCGTTAGATCCGGTGGATCAGGCGTTTCAATTGTTCTGTCTTACCCACCGCTATCACCGCATCGCCTTCTCTGAGTGTCTCATCGTCGGACGGGGCGACAATCGACCGGTCTGCTGCTTCAATGCCCACGATCCGGACCCCGCTCTTTCTCATGAGCCACCCAACGGACGGGAGAGACGGCGTCATCACATGCTTCATCACCACTTTTTCACCATCGGGGAGGTCAAGGATGATCGTCACGGTATCGGAAAGCAGGATCCGCGCGATGATCTGTCCCCCGATGGTAGGCAGCAGGGCAACATAGTCTGCCCCGGCACGGTACAGCTTGTCCACAGATGCCGGTTCGTTGGCACGGGCGAGGATCCGGATATTGGGGTTGAGGTTGCGTGCCATGAGTGTGGTGAATATGTTCACATCGTCATTATTTAATGCGACGATGCAGAACTGCGCCTCTCCTATTTTTGCCTGCTTCAACACCTCTTCGTTCTCGGCATTTCCGACGACCTCGCTCACGCCATGTCCTTTTGCATCGACAACAATGCACGAGATCCCCGTGGACTGCAGTTCATGGTATGCCGCCGCTCCGACATCCCCGAACCCGGCAACGACAGCAAGCGCTTCCGCTTGCCCGCCTGCATCAAATTCTTCCTTGATCGCAGCAGCAACCGCGTCTGCACTGCCGAATAAAAAGAGTGATGTGGTGTTATCCACCAGATCTAAGCCCTGCGGGTCGGGATTGAACGTGCCGCTCTTCCAGATGAAGAGGACAAGCACACCGTACCGTTTGAACAGGTCAAGTTCCCGAATGGTCTTTCCTGCCGCCCTGCAGCCGGCAACGACGGGTATGTTGATCAACCGGAGCTCCCGCTCCATGTGGTCTGACAAGTTGATGCTCATGCGGTCAATTCCCGGGATATCTAAAGAAGCGTCCCCGCTCGGGTTAAGTACCGCGTGGCGGGCAAGGATCCTGCCTGTCGCATGTTTGGGCGAGAGCACGTATTCCGCACCGGCATACCGCAGGTACCGGTCAAACGACAGCTTGTCGACCACGGCGAGGATCTTTGCATGTGCCATCTCACGGATGCCAAGGACGATATTTGCTGTTACCCGTTCATCTTTGCAGATCACGATATAGCTGGCGTACGCAAGGTGTGCTGCTGACCAGGTTGCAGGGTCGGTATAATTTCCCCAGATGACATATGCACGTTTCCGGAACTGCGCTGCGATTTCGAGCGCGACCCCCTTGTCCTGCTCGATGATAAGGATTTCATGGTCGGAGATCGTCAGGCTCTCAATAAGAGAGCGGGTGAGTTCCTCGTAGCCGATCACGACGATATGCCCCTTCAGGGTGTGGGGCGTCCTGCGGGGCGGTGTGGGTGCGAGCAGCGTCGTGAGGAACGGGGCGAGAAGGAGCGGGACGACAATGAAGATCATGATGACGCCCGAGATCATGATCTGGATGGTGAGCATGATCGTAAGATCGTTGGTGAACGCCGGTAGTTCGGAGTATCCGACTGTGGTCATGGTCGAAACCACGTAAAACAGGGCATTCGACCAGGATATTGGATTATGCTCAAGAACTGGATAGAACGAGTGGAATATATACGTGTAGAGTCCGATCAGCAATGCAAAGGCACAGAAATAGAGGGTGATCTGCGCACCGGGCGAGTTGCGCAGCATCCTCCAGAGTGCACCACGTTTATGCGGCATTGCTGAGCACCTCCTGCAAGATCTGGCAGCTTCGGCAGCTGGCACCACAGGGTTCTCCGCACTGTTCGCAGGCATGGATCTCCCCGCCTGCGGCACCGCCAAGCTCGCCGAACCGCTCACCGAGGCGCACCAGCGAGTATTTCGTAGACGGGTGCCTTGACGTGTAGTCATTGAGAACCCCCCTGACGTCTGCCCTCAGGGCATTGTGGGCATAGGGGCAGCGCTCCCGCTCGAACCCCTCCACATGCAGGTGGGCATAGAGCGCAACCTCCCGTTCCGGGATGTACATGAACGGGCGGATCCTCGGCACCATGCCATCGATATGCCGCTGCGGCCGGATGAGGCGATTAGCATCCCCCCGCAGCACGTTCATGAGCACTGACTGGGCTTCATCATCGAGGTTGAACCCCAGTGCGAGTTTTGTCACGCCGTGTTCTCGTGCGATCCGGTTGATCAGCGAGCGACGGAGCACCCCGCAGTACGAGCAGGAGCACGAATCGCCCTTTTTTGCCACGATCTCATCGACGGTGACACCGTACTCATCCTGAAACGACGCGACCAGGCAGCCAGTACCAAGTGATTTGGCGATCCGTACCGCCAGTGAAGGGTCGCGGTAGCCCCCGATCCCTTCATCCACGGTGATCGCCGAGAGGGTGATATCCTTGCGCTGTGCGGTCAGGTTTTTCAGAAACCAGAGTAGGGCACTGCTGTCCTTTCCCCCGGAGAGCGCCACGGCGATATGGTCGTTGCTCTTCATCCAGTGGTGGGTCCGGATGGCCCGTTTTGCCTTTGCCTCAAAATCTGCGACAAAATGTGCCTCACAGAGGTGCAGCCCGGAATACGGCTGAAAGATGACCGCCCCACGCCTGCATTTGTCGCACCGCATCGTTTTATCCATCAAAACTGGATGATCAAAGATGTTTAAGGTTGTGCTCGCCGGCACCGCCATATCTATACCGTATCCTCGAGCAGCCCGTTGCCCAACCACCCGTCCGGAGTACAAACTGACACTTCGGCATACACGCATGTAGTCGAAGGATATGCAGCCAGTTCGCCGGTCGATTCGCCAATAAAGCCGCAGTTTCATCGAACAATTCCCTTTTTCATCGAAAAACCCCATGCTTCAAAGAGCATTTTATAGTCCGCAACATAACCAATGTTCTGATATGCCCGTCTCCGCCGAGCACATCCGCTCCCTGCACCGGTACGAATTGCGCCTCCTTTCCATCATCGAGCGATGGATGAAGCGGTACTCCTGGGTGCCACTTGAGCAGATCAAAAATTCGATCGGGTTGTCGGAGTCAGAGACGAATTACCGGCTCAGCCGGCTGATCAGCTGGGGAATGGTCAGGTTCAACCCGGTGCCGTATGACGGGTACGCACTTGTCTTCGGCGGGTACGATACGCTCTCCCTGCATTCCCTTACGAAAAAGGGCACCATCTCGGCGCTCGGCTCGTTAATCGGTGAGGGGAAGGAATCGGTCGTGTACGAGGCGCTCGGGCTCTGTCCTGTCGCCATCAAGTTCCACCGTGTCGGGCAGCGGTCGTTTGCATCCGCCCGCACAAACCGCGAATATATGCCCGGAGAAGGGCACTGCCCGTGGATCTTTGCGTCCAGCCGGTCGGCAGAACGGGAATATGCCGCCCTCTCTGCCCTGCACCCGAAGGTGAGTGTACCGGTGCCTGTGGATCGGAATCGGCATGCGGTTGTTATGTCGCTCGTTGCCGGGCCAAATCTGAACCGGTGCCGGCTTGACGACCCCGCCGGGATGCTGGATGAGATCCTCGGCAATGTCCGGCAAGCCTACCGTGCAGGGATCATCCACGCAGACCTTTCTGAGTTTAACATCATGGTCGAGGAGGGGCGCTGTGTCATCATCGACTGGCCCCAGTGGGTGGAGGCCGATCACCCGAATGCACAGAACATCCTACAAAGGGATATTGAAAATATCCTCGCGTATTTCAAAAGAAAATATGCGATTACATCCAGCCCTCAGGATGCACTGCAATGCGTGACAGGCTGAAGGTATTTGCAATCGACATCATCAAAGGCTCGGTGCGGTCAAAGTCCCGCCGCCCGATGTACGCGCTCGTCCGTATGGTGGGGCAGGAAATCGAGAGCGAGAGCGAGGTCTCGATGTTCCGCCTCTTCCGGCTGCTTGCCTCCGAGCAGCCGGATATCCTCGCCCTCGACAGCCTCCAGGAGATCGCGGCAGACCAGCGCGAGCTCTTCTTCTTTCTCCAGCACCTCCCCCCGCAGACGCGCCTTGTCCAGGTGACCGGCGGCGAGCGCAAGGAGACGCTGGGCAAGGTGGCAGCGCGGTACAACATCAGCTTCGACCGGTTCGATCCCTTTGCCGAAGCCCGCACGGCGGCACAGGTGGCATCGCTTGGCGCAGGAGCCGAAGTGATTGCGTTCGAGAACGAGAGCGAAGTGGTCGTGAGCCGGCACCGTTCGCTTGGAAAAGGCGGCTGGAGCCAGAACCGGTACGTGCGGAAGATACACGGGGCGGTGCAGCAGAAGGGGCGCGAGATCGAACAGGCACTTATCGCTGCAGGCTTACGGTACGAGAAGAAGGAGACACGGGCATTTGGCGGGTGCAGCCGGGTCGCATTCCGGGTCTTTGCGGTCAGGGACCAGATTCCTGTTTCCACGTACCGGGGCGCTGATGTGCAGGTGCGGATCAGTGGCAAACGGCTCGACCGTATCCGGTTCCGCCCGCTCACCAGACGGCCGCGGTACCTGATCGTGGGTATCGACCCCGGGACCACCACCGCGGTTGCTGCCCTCGATCTCGATGGCAACCTGCTCCATCTCGCAAGTTCGCGGCAGATGAACATGTCCGGTGTGATTGAATCGCTCTACAAGGTGGGAAAGCCGTTAATCATCGCCTCTGATGTTCAGGAAATGCCCTACTCGGTGGAAAAGATCCGGCGGGCATTTGCAGCAATCGCGTATTCCCCAAAGCAGGACACGAGCGTGGATACCAAGATGGAGCTTACCGCCCAGTTCCCGTACGCAAATGACCACGAGCGGGACGCGCTCTCCGCGGCACTTGAAGCGTACCGCCAGTACCGCAACAAGTTCCAGAACCTGGCAAAACGGGTGCCTCCCGGCCACGATCTCGACGAGGTGCGGGCGCGGGTGATCCGCGGGCAGGCCCTCGAGCAGGTGCTGGGCGACCTGGATGTCAAACCGGCAGTACCGGAGACGGTTGAGCCGTCTGTTGCGATCGATACGAAGCGGGATGAGCGGGTGCGGGTGCTGGACGGGATGGTGAAGCGCCTGCGGTCTTTTGTTGCCGAATTGCAGGAGGAAGCCAAGGCACGGGACTACGAGATCCACCGGCTCCAGTCCCGGCTGCGCCGTGTCCATACGGCGCGGGACGTTAAGCTTGCAAAAGATGCCGACATTGCCCAACGGGACGCGATCATCCAGAGCCTGAAAAACCGCTTACGAAAGGCGGAGCGGTACAATAAAAACCTCATAAAAAGGCTCACGCGGAAGAAACAGTCAGAAGAGATCGCGATGGAAGGAGAAGCGGTGCCGCTCAAGGTGCTGGATGCACTGACACGGGACGGGATGCACCGTCTCATCGAGGATGCAGGGCTTGAGGAAGGGGATGTCATATACGTACACCGTACCGATGGCTGGGGCAGGAGTGTGGTCAAAGACCTTGCTGATGCCGGTGTCCTTGCGGTAATCACCGGCACCGCAACACAAGCTGGCAGTGACCAGCAGATGCTGCCGGCATTCAGGGAGCTCGGGGTTGTCCTCATCTCCGATGCGGACGCCCGTGCGCAGGTGAAGGGGAAGACCGGGCAGGTGCAGAAAGCGGTACTCGATGCTGCGCTCGCCCGCTGGCAGGAAGAGCAGGAACGGCTCGAGCGGGAGAAGAAGTCTGCGATGGTCGAGCACATCTTCAAGGAGTACAAGAGCGAACGGGGTAAGGAGGTGCGCAAGGGTGGATGACCGGACCCTTTTAAAAACCGTGATGGGGATCATCGGCAGGGACCGATGCCTTGACGACTGTGCGATCATCCCGTTCGGCGATCAGGTGATGGTGGTGACGACCGATATGCTCCACGCGACCACCGACTTTCCGGGTGGCATGACTGACTGGCAGATCGGGTGGATGAGCGCGGCCGTCACGCTATCGGATATCGCAAGCATGGGGGCGGCGCCGCGGTTCGTCCTTTTTGCGGTGGGGCTCGACCGGTGGGAACAGCTTGCGGGCGTCATGCAGGGGGCATATGACTGCTGCACCAGGTACGGGGCTGCGATTATCGGCGGCGATATTGACCGGCACTGCGAACTCACCATCGTGAGTATGGGGATGGGCATTGTTGAGGCACAGTACCTTGTGAAAAGGAGTGGTGCCCGCGCTGGGGATCTTGTCTGCGTTACCGGTACCTGCGGTCAGGCGCAGGCATTCCTCGAAGGCTACGCCCGGCATAAGCTCGCCCTGTTCGAGCCGCAGCCACGCGTCGCGGAAGGGCAGGTGCTCGGCAGAATGGGCGTCTCAGCGATGATGGACGTGAGTGACGGGATCGCGCTCTCCCTCTATGATCTCTGCGAGGCAAACGACTGCGGTTTTTCGATTGAATCCAGAAAGCTGCCCCTGCCGGCCGGAATACCGGAAGTGCAGGCACAGGAACTCGCACTCCATGGCGGTGGAGATTATGAGCTGATCTTCACCTGTTCCAGGGACAGGCACCCCATCGCCGGCGTCCAGTATACCGTCATTGGCGAGGTGATCGCGGACCGCCGCGTGTTTGTCGATGGTCATGTACTGGAGAAACGGGGGTACCAGCATACATGGGTGTAATGCAGCCATCCGGCCGGTTTTCCTTAATACTTCTGAAATGAGATATTGATCAAAGACGATGGGCAGAGATCGGATGGAATCGCTGGAAAGCAAACTGGATCGGTTATCCCCCAAACATCGCCGTGAGGTCGAAGACTTTGTTGACTTTTTGCTCCAGCGCCCGGGAACACCGCCCGCCATGCCACCGAACCCTGCAGCGGCTCCGCCCCCGCTTATGGCTCAGCCCCTGCCATTCATGGTGCAGGAACCCACACCTGCACCGGAACCGATCCAGCTCCACGACCTGATGCGACCGCAGGAACCCATGAAGGAAACACCAGAGGACGACCCGGTTGTCCTGCTTATGCAGGAGATAGCCTCGGGGGGAGACGATACCATCACGAACGATTATATGGACTACGGGAAGTTTGACCAGCCCCCGCCGTCACCTGCAACAGAAACAGTCAGGCGGGTGAAGGAGAAGATCAGCCAGCGCAAAGAACACGACCCGGCACAAGAACTGCTCGAATGGATTGACTGAAGCTTTTTTTTATTTCCAGGTACAGGGTGAAAGGTATGAACGACCTTTCAGGGCAATTATTTTGTTGACATCCGTTCAGGGTAGGGGATCAATTTGTCGACAATTGTGAATGTTGAACCCGAATGCAGGGTGACAATCACCTGGAGCCGGTCTGTCCCGCGTGTTCCTTGTAAAACGACCTCTGACAGCATCCGGTTGAAATCAAGTTTTCCCTCGATCACTGTACCATCAGATCTGGTCAGGATCACCCGGTTGTCCATCACGGTTCCCTGTGCATTACCGCCCTCGAACAGCACATTTACCTCGGCGGTGATGGCATTCTTGTCCGCCTCGACAATCAGCCGGCTCTCCCCGGGCAGGGTCTGGGTCGGACCGGGCGCGAGCACGATGGTATTTACCAAGGCGTTCCCGCTCCGGTAATCTATGGGTGTCGCTGTGGGAGTGGGACCCTGGGTTTCCGCACCCCCACTTCCCAGATTCCCAAACGGCATCTGCGATCCGGTAATCACCGGGAATACAATAACGAGCGTGATGAGGAGAATGACAACAGCCCCTGCGCCGATCAGCATCTTCATATTGCGTGAGGGGGTTGCTGGCGGTGCAGCCACCGGAACTGGGGGTGTTTCCGGTATGAGAGGGAGCGGCTGGATGTGCGGTTCTTCAGGAGATGGTTCTTCCGGGACCGGTCCTGCGACTGGCGGAGGCAGTTCTTCTACCGGTGGTGGCGGCGGTACGGGTGTAGGATGAACAGCCGGTTCGCTCAATTCGGGGGGCGGTGGCGGGACTACAGAAACCGGACTGCCGCACGCGTCACAAAATTTGGCATTTGGGGAGAGGGGGGTTTTGCATTTCGCACAGACTTCGGGTTCCTTTTCCGACAACAGGATGCGTTCAACATTTCCGGCAAGTACCTCAATATGCTTTTCGAGAGGCGGGGTGATTGCATCCAGCCAGTGCGGGACACTGATCAGGTACTCCATTGATTTGGAAGGCAGGACGTCTTCAATCCGGAATGGGACGATGATGCGGCTTTTATTGACGGCATTTGTCAGTTCCCTGATTACGTGAGGGGAGTTATTTGCGTGGGAAGAAAATATCAGGACCATCACGGAGCACCCCGCAATCCCGTCAATAATTTCCTCGGGAAAATTTCTGCCGGGGGCAACATCACGGGGAGCAATCCAGCACCGTATATGGCGCGATTCAAGTTTTGCACATACTGCGTCGGCTATGGGCTTGTCGTTCTGGGCGTAGCTGATAAAGACGTCGTGGTGCTTGGTACTGGACCGTGAAAACCTGTCAGAATTCGCCATACCCGGCTCGATACCCCCGATATTGACCTGATAAATCTGGTAATTGTCTTTTAGTGGTCTTTGGCTTATTATTCCTTATGATCCCGCGAAACGTACTATTTTCAAACGGACTTTGGCAAGAACCCTCGGCAGGGATCGCACCGCATTCCGGTCTTTTTCTTTCTGGTGGTCTGAAAGCTGTTCCCATGGAACGATACAATTATGGATCCTCTGTTTCTCATCGATATCAGGTCCGTATTTCCAGCCCCGGGATAATTTCTCGTTCACCCAGCGGTCATGTTCCAGCATTGCGAGTGTCTCAATCTCATCGGAAGTGAATTCAAACAATGGTTCGTCTGGTTTGATTGATATCCCGATTGCACAGTGGATCAGCTGCAGTTTCTTCCAGATCTCATCTGCCTGCCTCAGGTTTGCATCCTGCAAATGGCGCGACAGCTCGTTCCAGGGGCGCATCGAGGGGTTCGTCTGGGGCGTCAGCCCCTCCTTCTGCTGCTGTGAAATATATTCCTCATGCATCGCCCGGGCGATCAGCTCATGCGTGCCGCTGATCCCGACATCGTAATATTTTTTGATCATCGCCCTGACTTTTTGTGACTCAATCCACCCATGGTCAATCTTTGTGATTATCTGATCGATCTCCTGTGCCCGTTTTATGATCTTTTCGGCAATGGGTCTATCCTCAAGTAGATCGCACAGCCCGATAATTGCGGTGATCGGGTTGCGCAGCTGGTCGCCTAGAATTGCAAACTGCTCGATATTTTTTTCAATCTGGTTATAGGCGTCTTTTTTCAACTGCTCCATCTCGGCCTGCCCGGTTACATCCACCGCAAACACGATCACGTGCGAATTTTTTGTGGTTTCGTCACCGCAGGGAAGGATGCTGAACCGCAATGACTTTGTACCGGCATTACGGGTATCAACCCTGCGGATGATATCTTTCTTTGATTCGCCGGATGAGATGACCTGCGGGATTTCGAGGAAAAAATCCTCCTTATTCTCCGGGAAAAGATCCCCGACCGATATCGTTGTATCAGGTATAGCCCCAGCAAAAAAATGATCCCTGAAGGTCTTGTTGCCCCACAGGAGCACACCCTGAGCATCGGTAAAAAATATCAGTGCCGGCAATGAGTCCAGTATTTTTTTAACGTCATCATCGTACTCCATCACCCCGCAGTCCCCCATTCTATCAATTCTCTGTTAAACGATACTAATCAAGTATGTTATTTGGATATCGTATGCAACGGATTTCGTGTGTGATTGTAAGGAAACGGTTGGGCCCGTAATAGGTGAAAAACCGGACACCGCCGGCGGGATGATTACCTCGTCACATCGCGAGGGCGCTCCCCTTTTTAACATGGGATGACATTCGGGCATCGGATGAAACACAACAAAATGAGATGGACTCGACGGGATTCGAACCCGTGGCCTTCACGTTGCAAACGTGACGATCTACCCCTGATCTACGAGCCCCCATAGGATGTGGCATATTATTTTTCTGCGGATGCCATATAGTTGTTGCTGATCGGCGTTCTTTCGCAACAAACATGAGGGACAAGAGCTAAACTTTTTTCGTATCATTATGGCAAAGCTGATCATCGAACCCAAGAAGGCAAAGGACGGGCTGATCGAGTACGTGGTCAATTATCACGACCCAAAAAGTGACAACTCGTTTACCATCACGACCACAAACGACCTCAATGAAGCGGTGGATAAACTGAAATCGACGCTGGAGAGCGAAGTGGCGTCGATGCAGCAGAAAAAGTGATCAGATAAAAAAATCCCCAACTGCTTTTTTAAGAGAATATCTTACTAAACCAGTTCCCGCATAATTTTTATCGCACAAAAATCCCCGCACATCGAGCAGGGGCCGGAGCGGGGAGCCATCATACGTGCTTTGTCAGGATCGAGCGCATTGCAGAACTGTCCCTCCCAGTTCAGGTCTGCCCGGTTCCGGGAAACCGACGCGTCGGCCGGGGAAAGCCCGTATTTTACGCTGTCCCCGATATGTGCGGCAATCCTGAATGCGATCAGCCCTTCCCGCACATGCTCGGGCGTGGGGAGGCCGAGGTGTTCAGCGGGTGTGATATAACAGAGGTAGTCAGCCCCGGCACCGGCTGCGATGCTTGCCCCGGCACACCCGGCGATATGGTCATACCCCATCGCCACATCCGTCGGTAAAGGGCCGGCGACAAAAAGCGGGTAGTGGGCAAGCCGTTTGTGGTACCTGACATGATGCGCTATCTTATCAATCCGGACGTGGCCCCCAACACCCTCGATGATGACCTGGACTCCTGCCTCATGCGCAATACGGGCAAGCCTGATATTCTCGCGGATCTCTGCAAGCTGGGCTTTATCCCGTGTATCATGGACACAACCGCTCCGCATGGTATTGCCAAGCGAGAGGACAATGTCATACTTTTTGAGGATGGAAAGGACTGTCTCAAAATGTTCAATAAACGGGTTTTCGGAGCGGTTGAGCATCATGTACGCGCTGGTGATTGAGCCCCCCTTTGAGACCACCCCGAGTAGTCTTTTATTTTTTTTAAAGGACGCAAGGACAGGTTTGGTGACACAGTGCAGGACAAAAGAGCTCACTCCTTCCTCTGCCTGTGCCCGAATGATCCTGAGGATGTCCTGCCTTGTCATCTCCTGTATGCCAATTTCAGAAGCTGTCTGGTAAATAGGGACTGTAGTGATGGGGAGGGATGTATTTTTAAAAATGAGTTTCCTTGTACCCTCGATATCCGGTCCCATGGAAAGATCACTGATGGTGTCCGCACCGTACATCTCTGCAATTGTTGCTTTCCTGACCTCCTCCTGCGGGTCATGCCTGTCTGATGACGTGCCGATGTTGACGTTCACCTTGGTGCGTAACCCCTCACCAATGCCAACAGAGCATCTCCCCCGGCTCATGATGACAATACTCCCTCCTGAGATTCGCGAAGCGATGATCTCCGGGCTGATCCCCTCTTTTTTTGCTACCGATCTGCACTGGGGGGTAATCTTTTCGGCTCTTGCGCGTTCTATCTGTGTTTTCATGGGTCACCGGTTGCAGGGATTGTAACTTGTGCCAGTATTGTTTTAATACCATCGATCCCTGACCGCTGATGTTCTTCATTAACAGGGGTT
>JAPKXX010000045.1 GCA_026394595.1 Methanoregula sp.
TGGTCCTTGACTGCATAATCAAAGGTATTGCCAAGAACGCTTGCGAGAACACGGTCCTGGAAACTTGTCAGCGTTGCCCGCACATCTCTGCAGACTGAAAGGGCCTGCTCGTTTCCTGCTTTTTTTAATTCACTGAAAGGATCACTGTTGCCAATCATTTCGCATGCCGTACGATGTACTGCGCTGGCAATCTGCGGGTGGAGGAGGGAGGACCCTTTCATGGATGTTAGAAGACCCTGACATGTTGCAAGCGTGCGGTCTGTGCATGCAGGATCTGCTGCGGCAAGCTGACATTCAAGAGCGACACGCGACAGGAGGCATTCAATGCATGTGTCGGTGAGCTTCATGGCAGTATCATCGGGTTCGTTATATGATTAAAACAAACAATGAGGCCACTGCGATTTGAACGCAGGTCAGAAGACCCCCAGTCTCCTAGGATGGCCAGGCTACCCTATGGCCCCGCTCTCATACTATTCGTTCATATGGCTTATGTATCTTATCATGAACACTTCCGGTAAAAAAATATGAGATTATCTCTGCCATTCATCCCCGTAATTGATGTTTTTGAACTCTTCGACACGCTGCATCAGGTTTTCAAGTTCTGTATCATTGATTTTAATTTTACCCTCGATAGTGTCCAGTTCGAGAAGGAGCTGCCGGATTCTCACATACATGAGATACATGATAAATTGCTGGAAAAAGATTGCAATCCCGAAAATCACCAGAATGTATGCTTCATACGCCATGGTCTCACAGAACCCTGGACACGCCGTATTGTTGTGTACAATTACCTCTTTTCAGGGTGTAAAAATCCCTAGTTATCACTGGAGCACGTACCATTCTCTCGGCTGAAATATATATAATGCTATTCAATTCGGTTTCTCACCATGCGATTATGATACAATTATGCTGGCAGGTTTTTAATGAAGATATTCTCTGCTCTGGTTTTCCCTCTCTATTTTCCATCCCATACGGGAAATTCTATTCAACCTCCGGTGTACGAAAAATTTCCTAATACGGCGAAGAATGCGGCACAAATCAAAAAGATATGTATTTAAGGTACACATAGGAATTATGAATTATTAAAGGATGGTGCACCGGGTGCAAATACCATGTTGAAGGATAAGATCTCCGGTTTTGTTGAAAAACTCCGCATGATTGATGGGGTTTCGTCATGTGCCTTAGTCTCACGCGATGGGATTATCGCAGGGAAATTTTTTGACTCTCAGCTGAACGAACCGTGGTTTGGTGCGCTGACTGCAACCATCCTGGCATCTGCAGAATCCGCAGCAAACATTATCAGGATGCATTCGATGGACTCGGTGATCATCCAAGGAAATGAAGGTTCTATCATGGTAATGGGTGCAGGCGACAATTTTCTTGTTGCAGCAATTCTCAAAAACCGTGCAGACCATACAAAAGCCCATGACCAGATCCTGATGATAGCAAAAAAAATCGGTGAGGTGATGTAATGTATACGATTCTTGTCGTTGATGACAGTCCGTTTATTGTCGACGTATTTGTCACCATGCTTGAGCGGGGCGGGTACCGCACAGTTGCAGCGTATGGCGGGGAGGAGTGTCTTGAGATTCTTAAGACGGTCACCCCCGATCTCATCCTGCTGGACATTATGATGGAACCGATGGATGGTTGGGAGTCACTGGAGAAAATCAAGGAAAACCAGTCCACAAAAGAGATTCCGGTACTGATGCTTACCGCCAAGCAGCTCACGCCTGCCGAGGCTCAGGAATACGGGATCTATATTGAAGACTACGTATTGAAACCCATAACCCACCGCGAACTCTACGATGCGATTGAGCATGTACTCAACCGCAGGCAGGCACTCAAATCGGATGCCGATGTGGCACGCCAGTCCGGTTTTGATGATCAGGTGATCAGCGAGTATGCACGTCTGAGCAAGAGCATCGATGTCAACAATCGCCTTCTTAAGATCCTCGAGACCACATACAACATCAACGACACAAAAATGCGTGTATCAGATGAGATATCCCGGGCGATCAAGAGCATGGAGACCAATATTAAGTTCCAGGAGAGCCGGCTGCAGCAGATCAAAGATGAGCTCTCCGGTACTCTGGCCAAGGATACAGCGGGTTGAAATTATTGCAGGGGCATTTAATCAAGGAACCTCTGGGTGAGTGTGAGCGAGTTTTCTCCCACTCACCTATATTTCAGGATATGCAATTTGGATCAAAACGGTTCAAATCGGCCCGATTCCCATCAGAAGTGAGCGCGTGTGAATAGTACTATAATGATCGTGGATGACAGCCCCTATATTGTTGACGGGCTTGTTGCGCTCCTTAAGCGCAGGGGCTATCAGCCTGTTGCCGCCCACGGTGGAGATGAGTGTCTTGCTCTTCTTAATACAGTAAAACCCGATCTTATCCTGCTGGATATCATGATGGAACCGATGGACGGCTGGGAGACACTGGAGCGAATCAAGAGCAACCCTGAAATCAATACCATACCGGTGCTGATGTTTTCGGCAAAAAAGATCACGCCTGACGAAGCTCAGGAACACAGCATGAGCATCGATGATTTTATCTCAAAACCGGTTAACCCCGCGCAGTTCCTCGAATCAATTGAGCGGATTTTTGAAAGGCGCAAGGACGTCGCAATGGAGGCGCTCCTTGCCAAGAATGCAGGATTGGATCCCAAAATCGTCGAAGAATACTCATCACTCCGGAAGAATATTGAGGTGGACAAAAACCTGCTGGTTGTCCTTCGTGCGTCCAGGGGTATGGAAACACCCGGCAAAGAGGTATCTGAGGCGGATCGCAGTGCCATTATAAAACTCGAGGAAAAGATTGCTACAGGTGAGATACGATTAAAGGAGATCAATGACCTGTTCACCAGCAATATCTGATATGAATTAAGTACTAGCTACACTACTTCTATTATTTTGATAACTTTTATATACTTTTCTTGCATTGTAATAATGCTACACATCCTACCTTGAGGGCTCGTAGCTCAGTCCGGTAGAGCGCTTGGCTTTTAACCAGGTGGTCGGGGGTTCAAATCCCTCCGGGCCCGTTGCCACGAATTAAATCGTGGAGTTTTTCCGGTGATGCATCTGAGAGGAAACGTAATCGAGACGGAGGTTTTTATTTGGACACCAAACTGAACGTGTTGACCCATGTCATGGTGCCTGACCATACCATTATGAGTGAGGAGGAGGTCAGAACGCTGCTCTCCCACTACAATATTACAACTGAACAATTACCTAACATTTTCCACGATGATCCTGCAGTCAAAGCAATAGACGCAAAAGTTGACGACGTAATTCGCATTGTAAGGATCAGCCACACAGCGGGCAGGGCTGAATCGTACCGTCTTGTGATCAAAAGACCGAAGAAATAATTCAGGGTTGATCAATCTGATTGATAGAAGTATATTATCTCGGGCATATTTTTCACGGGAGCATGTTGCGCGGCACCAGCTTGACTCCTTTAACTATTTTTTAATCCATAACCTTCAGAAGGTCGTGAACGAACAGCGGGTAATCGAGACCGATATCGAAAACCGCGGCAAGGACAATGAGCCGGTATGGGTGGAACTCGGTACGATCGCGGTGAAAAAACCCCTTGTTCGGGAAGCCGACGGGTCGCAGGGTGAACTATACCCCAGCGAAGCCCGGCTCCGGAACCTCACCTATGCCGCACCTATTCAGCTCGGCCTCAGTCTCGTTCTTGGCAGTGACCATCAGGAACCAATCGTCACGACGATAGGCCAGCTGCCCATCATGGTGGGATCGGTCGCCTGCAACCTGTACGGTATGAACGATAAGGAACGGGTAATACATGGTGAAGATGCCTTTGATCCGGGCGGGTATTTCATCGTAAACGGCACCGAGCGCGTGCTCATGACGCTTGAGGATCTCGCGTCCAACAAGATCATGACCGAGTCCACCGAGCGCTACAACGAAAGAATCTACGTGGCAAAGGTATTCTCGCAGTTCCGCGGATACCGTGCTCTTGTTGTGGTAGAGCGGAACAAAAAGAATCTTCTGGAAGTATCGTTTCCATCCGTCGCAGGGCATCTGAAGTTTGTTGATCTCATGCGGGCACTAGGCCTGACCAATGATCAGGAGATCGTAAATGCAGTCTCTACAGACGAGGATATCCTTACCTTCATGATGCAGAACCTCGAAGAGAGCGAGTGCGATTCTGTAGACTGTGGCGTCATGTATGTAGGCAAGAAACTGGCGCCGAACCAGACAAAGGACTACCAGCGCAAGCGGGCGGAGTTTGTCCTTGATAATTACCTCCTCCCCCACCTTAATTACCAGCATGGAAACCAAAAGGAGGGCGACGAAGGGTATCTCGAATCGATCCAGAGTGAACGCCTTGCAAAGGCACACTTCCTGGGACGCATGGCGGAAGCATGTTTTGACCTCGTATTGCAGAAGCGTCGGATCGACGACAAGGACCACTATTCAAACAAGCGCCTGAAACTCGCCGGGGACCTGATGGAAGACCTTTTCCGCATCTCCCTCAACCGTCTTACCCGCGACATCAAATATCAGCTTGAGCGGGCGAGCATGCGCCACCGTGACCTCTCGATTGCCACAGCCGTTCGTGCGGATGTGCTGACCGAGCGTCTGCTCCACCCCCTTGCCACCGGCAACTGGGTGGGTGGCAGGACCGGTGTCTCCCAGCTCCTCGATCGCGTTGACCATATGAGCGTGCTATCCCACCTGCGCCGGGTTATCTCACCGCTCTCACGATCGCAACCGCATTTCGAGGCGCGCGATCTGCACCCGACACAGTGGGGCAGGATCTGCCCCAGTGAGACTCCCGAAGGCCCGAATTGTGGTCTGGTGAAGAACTTTGCCCAAATGGTTGAGATCAGCAAAGGAGTTGACAAAGAGGAGGAAGTGATGCGGATCCTGTACTCGCTCGGCGTCGAGAAGATCCGGGGTGAGGTGCGATGACAAAGAAGTCACGCGTCTTTGTAGATGGGGCGCTCATCGGATTAGCCGATGAAGGAAAATCGCTTGTACAGAATATTCGTTCGATGCGGCGGCGGAGTGCGATCTCGTCCGAGTTGAACGTCTCGTTTAAGGAATATAACGGTGATGTAGTAATCCTGACCGACAGGGGCAGGGCACGCCGCCCACTCATTGTGCTGCACGAAGGCAAGCCCCTCATTTCCGATGATGATCTTGGGAAGCTTGCACGGCGTGAGCTGGAATTTGATCACTTTGTCCGGCATGGAATGATCGAGTTCATCGATGCGGAGGAGGAAGAGGACCTCTTCATTGCGATGAACCCCAACGATACGACACCGGAGCACACGCACCTTGAGATCGACCCCTCCCTGATTCTTGGTATAGGCGCAGCACACGTACCGTTTCCCGAGCACAACGCAAGTCCGCGTGTCACAATGGGCGCGGGGATGGTAAAACAGGCGCTCGGTTTTGGCGCTGCGAACATGAAGCTGCGCCCTGACACGCGCGGACACCTGCTCCACTATGTGCAAAAACCCCTCACTCATACCCAGACATCGGAGCTGATCGGTTCCGATGACCGTCCTGCAGGACAGAATTTTGTCGTAGCGATCTTAAGCTACGAGGGTTACAACATCGAGGACGCGCTCATCTTCAACAAAGCATCCATTGACCGGGGGCTTGGGCGGTCACACTTCTTCCGGACGTACGAGGGCGAAGAGCGCAGATATCCCGGTGGACAGGTTGACCGGATTGAGATCCCCGAAGAGGATGTGAGTGGTGCCCATGGCACCGAGGCGTACAAGAATCTCGATGAAGACGGTGTTATCAATCCTGAAACGATTGTTATGGAGAAGGATGTGCTGATCGGTAAGACATCCCCCCCGCGGTTCCTCGAAGAACCAACGAGTGACCTGATAACAGTCGAAAAACGACGTGACACTTCAGTAACAATGCGCAGCAACGAGCATGGCATTGTTGACACGGTGATTATAACAGAGGGAGAGAACAGCTCCCGGCTTGTCAAGGTCAGGACCCGCGACCTTCGGATACCCGAAGTCGGCGACAAGTTCGCCTCCCGGCACGGGCAGAAAGGAGTGATCGGCCTGATCTCCCAGCAGGAAGACATGCCGTTTACCGAGAGCGGCCAGGTGCCTGACCTGATCATCAACCCCCATGCAATCCCGAGTCGGATGACGATCGGGCACATGCTCGAGATGCTCGGCGGTAAGGTCGGTGCGCTAGAAGGCCGCAGAATCAACGGCACTGCCTTTGGCGGTGAATCTGAGAGCACGATCCGCCAGTCACTGAAAAAGATTGGGTTCTCCCATAATGGACGCGAGGTGATGTGTGATGGCATCACAGGCAAGACGTTCAAGGCGGACATCTATATCGGCGTGATCTATTACCAGAAACTCTACCATATGGTCTCATCCAAGATGCACGCACGTTCAAGGGGCCCGGTTCAGGTGCTCACCCGCCAGCCAACGGAAGGCAGGGCCCGCGAGGGTGGATTACGGTTCGGTGAGATGGAGCGTGACGTGATGATCGGGCACGGTGCCGCTATGGCATTGAAGGAGCGCCTGCTCGACGAATCCGACAAGGTGCAGGAGTACGTGTGCGCCCACTGCGGCATGGTCGCGATGCTCGACCGGAAACGGAATATGACCCGCTGCCTTGCCTGCGGGAACGAGACGGATATCTACCCGGTCGAGATGAGTTATGCGTTCAAGCTGCTGCTTGACGAGATGAAGAGCATGGGGATCGCCCCAAGGCTGAAGCTTGAGGACGTCGTCTAGGAGGTGCACCATGCCAAGCCCAAAACGAATCGGAAAGATTGAATTCGGTCTGCTCTCCCCCAAGGAGATCCGCGAGATGAGCGTGCGAAAGATCATCTGGGCAGATACCTATGATGATGACGGTTTCCCCTACCCGCAGGGGCTCATGGATCTCAACCTGGGCGTGATTGACCCCGGACTCCGGTGCAAGACCTGTGACCAGAAAGCAAGCGAATGTCCCGGACACTTCGGGCACATCGAGCTTGCAAAACCCGTTATCCATGTCGGCTACACGCGTTTGATCAGGAAACTTCTGCGTGTCACCTGCCGTTCCTGCGGCAGGCTTCTCTTATCTCTTGATGAGGTTGCTAAGGTCTTTGGGACTGAGGACGACCTTACGGGTGATCAGGTCTCGGAAAAAGATGTGAAAAAAGAGCGGACCTGTCCTCACTGCGGTGAACAGCAGCTCAAAATAAATTTTGAAAAACCGACCATGTTCTCAGAAGTACTGCTGGAGGAGGGGAGAAAGGTGGAGCATAAGCTCACCCCGGCGGACATTCGTGCACGGCTCGAGAAGATCCCGAATGAGGACCTTATCCCGCTTGGTATGAACCCCGAAGTCGCCCGCCCTGAATGGACGATACTCACCGTGCTTCCTGTTCCACCGGTCACCATGCGCCCGTCTATCATTCTCGAGAACGGACAGCGATCTGAGGATGATCTCACTCACAAGCTTGTGGACATCATACGGATCAACCAGCGGTTCAAGGAAAACCAGGATGCCGGTGCCCCCCAGCTGATCATCGAAGATCTCTGGGAGTTGCTCCAGTATCACGTCACGACCTACCTTGATAATGAGGTGGCAGGGTGTCCCCCTGCACGGCACCGGAGCGGGCGACCATTAAAGACCCTCTCGCAGCGTCTCAAGGGTAAAGACGGACGGTTCCGTGGCTCGCTCTCAGGAAAACGGGTGAATTTCTCGTCCCGTACGGTCATTTCCCCTGACCCCAATCTCAGTGTCACAGAAGTCGGTGTGCCCCGGGCAGTCGCCAATGAGATGACAATCCCCGTCCGCGTCACTTCCTATAACATTGAGCAACTCAAGCAGATCGCGAGGAATGGTCCGAGCCGCCCGACCGTAAATGGACCATGCGGGGCGAACTACGTGATCCGCCCGGACAACCGAAGGCTTCGGCTGGCGGAGGGAAACCTCGATACGGTCGCTGAAATGATCGAACCCGGGTGGACTGTCGAGCGGCAGCTGCGGGATGGCGATGTTGTCCTGTTCAACCGGCAGCCTTCGCTACACCGGATGAGTATCATGGCGCACCGGGTCAAGGTTACGGAGGGCAAGACGTTCCGGCTCAACCCCGCCGTCTGCCCCCCTTACAACGCGGACTTTGATGGCGACGAGATGAACCTTCATATCCCGCAGACCGAGGAGGCGCGGGCGGAGGCATACATC
This sequence comes from Methanoregula sp., assembly GCA_026394595.1. Classification (GTDB taxonomy): domain Archaea; phylum Halobacteriota; class Methanomicrobia; order Methanomicrobiales; family Methanospirillaceae; genus MVRE01. The sequence goes on from JAPKXX010000045.1 coordinate 8,210, forward strand.
CTGATTTCGGTCGAAGAGAACATCTTATCCCCCCGGTTCGGGGGACCGATTATCGGCGGTATCCACGACCATGTATCGGGCATCTTCATGCTCACGCATGGAATGCGGCACTTTACCAAAGAAGAGGTGCTGTACCTGCTCCGGTTTACAAATATTGAGCATATGCCACCGACTGCAAAAGAGGAAAATGAGACAGAGTACTGGACCAACAAGCAGGTCTTTTCCCAGATCCTTCCGACCGAGCTGAACATGGTGTTCCGTGCGAGCTCCTGCCAGAACTGCGAGACCTGCAAAAAGGAGCTCTGCGAACGTGATGCATACGTCAGGATCTTTGACGGCAAACTCGAGTCTGGCACGATTGACAAGAAAGCGATCGGCGCATTTGACGGACAGATCGTGAACCGCATTATCAGGCAGTATGGGATGCGTCGAGCCGCGGAGTTTATTGATGATCTCACTAAGCTCTCGATCCGGGCGATCATGCTGGACGGCTTCTCGTTCGGTATTGATGATGAAGACCTTTCCAAGACCGAACACGGGCAGATCGAGGAAGTGCTCAGGAATGCCGCACTGGATGTCGAGCGCAGGATCAAGATCTACGAGGAGGGGCAACTCGAACCGATGCCGGGTCGTACTGTTGAAGAGACGCTCGAGATGCAGATCATGCAGGTGCTCGGAAAAGCCCGTGACCTGACCGGCCAGATCGCGGGCAGGCACCTGGGTCTCACGAACAGCGCCGTTGTTATGGCAGTATCAGGGGCCCGTGGTTCGATGCTGAACCTCACCCAGATGGCGGGTTGTATCGGACAGCAGTCCGTGCGAGGAGAACGGATCGTCCGTGGCTATGATGACCGCACGCTCCCGCACTTCCGTAAAGGGGACCGTGGTTCGGATGCCCACGGGTTCATCAAGCACAGCTATAAAGGCGGGCTTAACCCCACTGAGTTCTTCTTCCATGCAATCGGCGGACGTGAAGGGCTTGTCGATACCGCGGTCAGAACTTCTCAGAGCGGGTACCTCCAGCGCCGGATGATCAATGCGCTTCAGGATCTTAAAGTGGCATATGATGGCACTGTGCGCACAACCGGAGGCCGTATCATCCAGTTCCAGTATGGCGAGGATGGTACTGACCCGACAAAGAGCGCATTTGGCGACCCTGTTGATGTGAAAGGTATTGTTGAGAGCATTGTAAAGGAGGAGGTCTGATGCTTCCCGAAAAGTTTGGAAAGAAGATCGCAGCGGCGGGTCTCCCTGAAAAGACCAAGGATCAGCTGCGCTCGTTTCTTGAAGGCAAGGAGATTACCGATGCCCAGTTCAAGCAGATCCTTGACCGCGTGATCCGGGAGTACCAGTCCACCCGAATCGAGGCATGCGAAGCGGTAGGTGTTATCGCAGCCCAGTCCATAGGAGAGCCGGGCACCCAGATGACGATGCGCACATTCCATTATGCAGGTGTTGCTGAGATCAACGTTACCCTGGGACTGCCGCGTCTGATTGAGATCATGGACGCGAGGAAAGAGCCCAGCACTCCGACAATGACCATTTACCTCGAGCAGGATTACGCGAATGACCGTGACCGTGCACGCGAGGTGAGCTGGAAGATCGAGGCAGCACCGCTCCACGAGTTCGGAGATATCACCACCGATATGGAACAAATGCAGGTTGTCGTTCATATTAATACAAAAGTCTGCGAAAAGCGCAAGATATCCCCCATGGAAATTATGGAGAAATCTCCAAAAAATATCCGTGACCGCCGGCACTACCGGGACTTTGAACACGAGATTGATGAAGAGAACTCCCGTGTCGCATTCACTCCGAAAGATCGCGAGAGCTACCAGAACCTTTTCCAGCTCGCCGAACATGTCAGGAACGTAATCGTACAGGGCATCGATGATATCGAGCGGGTAGTCGTGAGAAAGGAGACCGGAGAGTATATCCTATATACTGAAGGCTCCAACCTAAAAGATGTCTTTGAGGTTGCCGGCGTCGATACCACGCGCACCCGGACCAACAACATAAGCGAGGCTGCCTCAGTGCTCGGCATCGAGGCCGCCCGTAATGCGATCATCTACGAAGCACTCTCAACGCTTGGCGAACAGGGTATACTTATCGATGTCCGTCACATCATGCTCGTTGCGGATATGATGTGCATGGACGGGGAAGTCAAGCAGATTGGCAGGCATGGGATCGCCGGTGAGAAGGAGAGCGTGCTCTCGCGCGCTGCCTTCGAGGTGACCGTCAACCACCTGCTCGATGCCGCAGTGGCAAATGAGGTCGATGAACTGAGTGGTGTTACAGAAAACGTCATCGTCGGTCAGCCGATTCAGCTGGGGACAGGCGACGTAAAACTAATTGCAGTAAAACCTGAAAACTAGGAGAATTGCGAATGGATTTTAATGCTTCATTGCGCAGAGCGATAAAAACCGGAATTGTCATTCTTGGTCAGCACAACACGCAAAAATGTATCAAAGAGGGCAAAGCGCAGATTGTCGTCATCGCAAAGAATTGCCCGGAGAAATTCAGAGCCAATATATCAAGCTATGAGAATCTTTTTATCCATACATTTGAGGGTTCGAGTGTCGCGCTTGGTAAATCCTGTGGGAAACCGTTCATGGTAAGCACGCTTGCTGTCGTGGACCCGGGGGAGTCAGATATTCTTTCCCTCAAGAGGGTATGATATGGCGGAAGTCAAACTGACAGAGGACTGTATGCGCCTCATCTCCCAGTTTGAGAGCCTTACTGGCGCCGGAAGCCGCGACTGCGTTGTTGATGAGCGTAATGGCAGGCTTATTTTTGTGGTGAACCCCGGTGATATGGGGCTTGCGATCGGGAAAAAAGGTGCGAGTATCAAGAAAGCCTCGGAAGTCATGGGAAAGAAGATCGAGGTCGTTGAATATAACAGCAACCCTGAACAGTTCATCAAGAACTGCTTTTTACCCGCTCAGGTCACTTCCATGACATTCGAAGGTGAACCCGGAGAGCAGAACGTTCAGGTCGAGGTACGAGATGAAGATCGCGGGATCGCGATTGGAAAAGACGGAAAAAACATCTTCAAGGCAAAAAAGCTCGCTCAGCGCCAGCATAATATCATAGACGTGCAGATCCTGCAAAAACCAATGATGGAAGAGCCGGCTCCCCAGTAATTTTAAATATCCTTTTTTAAAGGGATAATCACTCCCTGGTAATTTTTTCATTTCTCGCTTCCCTAATTGCGATCGATTGTACAAGATACTCAATTAACTTTCACTCATTATTAAAAAAGAACGGGCCTGGGGGGATTTGAACCCCCGACACCCGGGTTAGAAGCCCGGCGCTATGTCCAAGCTAAGCCACAAGCCCCGACGCCTATTAGATTCGTATTCTGGGATAATTAAGGTGTGTCCTGCCCGGGTCACTTATAAAAAGAACGTGCTGAACACCCGGAATTTTTTTCATTTCTTGCTTCTCTCTATGGTCTCTTTCATGCGGTCAGCTTTTTCCTTGATCTGCCGGATCCTGCTGTCAGTACTTGCTGAATCGGCATGGGTCAGTCCGAACCATATCGAAGCGCACCCGACACCAAAGATCGCAATCGAGATAATAACATTATTTGGATTACTAGGAAAGATGCCAAACATGGCTGTGGCAAAGAGCACCAGCACGATTCCGGCATAGGGAATCATCCACTCAAAGGACTTTTGATCTTTTTTTTCTCCAGATGATACCTCTTTTACCATGTGATAATTCCTTTTTTATTAATTCTCATAAAGGACGATATATTAGGTTTTTGATTTGGATCTGTCGATCTTCCCTATGATTATATTAAAATTTGGTCAAGCTTTAGGAAAAAGAATAATCTATTGAAACGGTCATCACGACCGGATTATTATTGATTGAGTGCTATTTTACCCCGCATGGTAACACGATGACTTGAGCACTTCAACCGCTGTCGGCTGGATCATCCCTTCATGGAAGACTGCCTTCACGACAGATGCTGCGCAGTACTTTACCTGAATACGGGCTGACATCCGCTCCCGCTCCTCATAGTTCAGCCCGTGTATGAACTCGACGATCCGCTTCATCATGATATTGACGGAAAGCACGTACACGCAGATGCCGGTATCACCAGGTGTAAGGTCCTCCATATCGATCGAGGTCATAAAAAGGTGCGTCTCCGGGCCTGGGATGATATTTGCAAGCGTGATGATATTGTGGGTGCTCTGGATCTCGATGGTACGGGGGCGCCCCGCTTTAAGATCCCTGATGATGTCTGGGGATATGCCGGTTAATGCTGGACATTTCATTGCAATCACCCGTACATCGGAAGATCTTTTTTAGGTGCCTGTTCTGCGGACTGTACTTCTTGGGCGACCCTTTGCATGCTCTGCTCGATCTCAACAGCCTGCTCAAGGAGTGGCTGGGTGTCGAGATTCAGGTTATACATCTTGTTGAGCACATCGATTGTCACCGCAGATGACCTTGGGTCGGGCGCATTTACGGTCTCTCCCAGAAGCCCATACGCCGGGATGCCACGGATCTTGCACTCGGTGAGAATGCTCGATGCGATCCCCGAAATACTCCCGATAGGTAAAATCAGTGTGAGGTCCTGAATTCGCTGGAGTGCCTGGGGCGTAGTTGCGACACCAAATACCCGCTTCTCCGGCTCGTTTGTTATAATACCCGCGATTGTCACCACCTCCTTTGGCTTGAAGGGACTCAGCCAGTCCATGATCCCGTTGGAAACTTCGTAGCAGATCATCGGGTGGATCGGGATTTCGGCAACAATTGCAGCGATGTCATTCTTTGCATAAATCCGGACCGGATCATTGATCACCCCTTTGTTCATCATTGCAAGCGGTGGGAAGAACTTGGAGGTCATCGTACCGATCAGCTCGAACTCGAGCTGGTCGACCATATACTGGAGCGCGATGCTCCCGACAAGCCCGCTTCCGGGAAAACCCATAAGGACGGCAGTGTCAGGTGAAGGGAGTGGTTTTGATAAGATTTTGATTTCATCTTTTTTTAACGCATCAACAGATTTATGTATATCTTCAAGTCTGTTGATTATATTTTTAATTTCTTCATAGTAATCCGTGGTCATTAGATTAACATATACGCACATGCTAAAAAAGTATTATGCAGGAATATCCGATTAAACGCGGTTTAACCCGGGACCTTCAGGGCCGGATTGTCGCGGAATTAAAGAACTGTTTCGGGATCGAGCCGGTGGATGCAGGCGGCAAATTCCGAATCAGCTTTGGCGCCCTCAAACGGCTTGATGTCAAAGCGGGTAATGGTGATAAAACGGTCATTATCGATACTGAATCCAACATGAACGTAAGCGACGAGGAAATCCTCGATACCAACAAGCGGTTCCGGAAATACCTTGATGCGGTAACAGGGTTTTCGACAAAGGAGCGGGTAAAGCGGGCGAAGGGCAAAGTGGAGTAATTAAAAAAATTCCTGTAAAGGCTCTGTAGAATTCCTTGTTTTTAGGTGATTATATACAATCACACGCAGGGTAAAGGAGGGGACAGGCACGGTCCCCTCCCACTATGTTGGGAATACGTTTCATCATATTTATCAAAAAAAAAAATTCGCACATACTAACTCCTTGTTAGTATGCGATCTTACACAATCACCAAAAATTATTCAATCACTATCGCCGGCTTGAATGGCAACGCAGTCAATGCCTTTGCATGTGCACTGCCTTCTGCATCGGTGATGTGGACCGGGACGCCGAACTCTTTTTCAAGGAATGATTTTGCCTGCTCAAAGACCGCACGCTCGTTGACACCCTCTGATGCGATCATCTCCACAATCTGCGGGGGCAGCCTGTGGATCAGGTTGGTGCACTGTTTTACGGTGTCCATCGCCTCTTTCCCGCGCCTGCGCATTGCATTGTCTTTCATGATCTCGCGGATGGCGAGGGTCTTATCTGCCGAGCGGGCAATCGTGATGAACACCGTGTGTTTCCATAACGGTGCGAGAGAGAGTGTGATGCATTTGGGCGTGATCTGGATCAGTTTTCTGATCGAATCGATATCCTCGACGGTTCGCAGGAGCAGCTCCTCGGCAAGCTCGATACGACGGTTTACCAGTTTTTTATCTTCGACCGGCCAGTCAGCAAACGAGACAAGCCCCTGCTCACCGAATTCCTGCCAGAGTTTCTCACAGGTAAACGGGATGAATGGGGCAAGGAGGCGCACCCATGCCGAGCAGAGCGAAACGAGCATCCTGCTCCCATCGCATCCTTCGGAAAGACGGCGCCGGTACCACTTCAGGTCGTTCTCGATCCCGAAATATGCTTCCTGGAGCGCCTGCCGGGTCTGGAAATTGTCCAGCGCTGTGGTAGTGCGCCCGATATGTTCCTGAAGACGGCTCATCAGCCAGATGTCGATATCTTCCGGCTCCCCCCCGACATCTTTCATCTCATGTATAGCATTATAGAACCGCTCTATCTGCTTTTTTGTAGAGAGGACCAGTTCGTTGCGCCAATCAAAGTCCTGCCATGGTTCGGCACTGCCCATTAAAAACATCCGCACGGTGTCGGCACCAAACTCATTGATTGCATCCTCGAGTAAAAAGACGTTACCCTTGGACGAGGACATCTTGGCCCCGTTTAACAGCCCCATACCGAAGACAACCATCCCTTTCGGGAGCTGATGTTTTTGGAAGATGGCGACATGGTGAAAGATCTGGAAGGTGAGATGATTGGAGATCAGGTCTTTTGCTGAGAACCGGAAGTTGTACGGATACCAGTACAAAAACTCCTTTCTCATTGCATCGAGTTTCTCCTTTTCGGGCAGGTTGGGGGATTCTATGCCAAGGAAAATATAATCAAACACCTCGGGTGTGAGTTTTTCAGGTGATATTTCTCGGATCCTGTGGGCGATGGTGTAGTATGCCATGTAGATAGTCGAATCAGAGAGGGGCTCAATCAGCTGGGTAGTATCCCACGGGAACCGTGTACCCAACCCTACCCGCCGTGTGCACGCCCAGTCCTTAAGCCAGTCGACCGTCCGATCAAATTCAAGGCGCACTTCCGGGGGGACAAGCACCATATCCCTCAATTGGTCCGAGACCTGCGACTTCCACGATTGGTCGCTGTACTTCAGGAACCATTGGTCGTGGAGGATCTTTACCTGCACGCGGTTACCGCAGCGGCAGACAACAGGGCGGGTATCGAACTCGTACATGATAACAGACCCGTATTTCTCGATCATCTCCTGAGCAACCTCTTCACGGGCGATACGGACGGGTTTTCCCCCGAACCTTTCGAAGAGTTTTCCTTTGGAAAATTCTGCAGAATAGATCTCCTGCGTGAGTTCCTCCATGCGGGTATCAAGCTGGTTGATAATGCCTGCCGTTTCCACAGCATCCTGCGCAGGGATCTCCCCGTATCCTTCCACTTTGATCAGAGGGATCGGTTTGATATTTTTGTATTTTCCCTGCCGCTGGAGGTCGCGCAGCGCGATGAAGTCGAACGGTGCATGGGCAGGTACGCTCATCACCATACCCGAAGCCATATCAGGGTCAACAAAGTCTGCAGGAAGGATCTGGATCTCACCGCACAGTGGGTGGGATACGGTTTTGTTAATGAGATCCCTGCCCGTAATCTCCTTTTCGATGGTGACAACGTGATCCTGCAGTTGGAGTTTCTCCGCCGCCTCCCTGCTGATAACCCATGGTTTTCCATCGACCAGCGCCCGGACATAGGTGACATTGGGGTTCACCCATAGATTCGTGACACCGTGAATGGTCTCCGGGCGCAGCGTGGCGGTCGGGATTATTGCATCATCGAATTTGAAGATGACGAGCGTGAATTTGATCACCTCAGCTTTATCCCCTTCCAGGAGATCGTGGTCACCTACAGGATTCTCATCATGCGTGCAGTACCTCACCGGGTGTACCCCCTTGGTTACGTGCCCCGCCTCATACAGGTGCTTCCACTGCCATTCGATGAACTTTGAATACGTCGGATCAACGGTAGTAAACCGGCGGCGCCAGTCAATTGACAGACCACACCCGGTCATAACCCGCTGGTATTCGTCGGAAAAATGTTTGACAATCGTCAAGGGATCCGTGAACTTATCCAACACCGCGGGCGGCACTTTATAGAGATCGCGATAGAGCTTGATGGTCTTCTCATCCTTCCGGGCGATCCGTTTCGAGATCCCGATCACCGGCGCACCCGTCACATGGAATGCCATCGGGTAGAGCACCTGCATTCCCCGCATCCGCCAGAACCTTGCTATCACATCGGGAACAATATATGTCCGCCCGTGCCCGACATGCATCGCGCCACTGGGGTACGGGTAGGCGACGGTCAGGTAGTACTTCTCTTTTTGTGACGGGTTGGATTCGAAGGCATGCGTCCACCTCTCCAGTGCTTCCTTCTGAAACGCTGCAAGATCAAATTCGGTCACGTGATTTCACACTCCAAAAAATCCCGCGATGTGGTATGTTATACAGGTCGCAGTTTGATAACTTCTCCTGCTGTGGAACGACGGATCATTTCCTGTGCGATACTTGAATTCTTAGCAAGGTGGATCTCACCATTGTCGTTTACCGTTGCGGTGAACAGGTATTCCTTCCCTGCAAATACGTCAACAATCTTCCCATTGTGGTCAGGGGCAATGATCATCAGCTGTTTCTTATCTGTGTGGATCTTCACTCCCCCTCCGAGGTTGAACTCCTCCTCCTCCTTTTTCTGCTTTTCGAGTTCGTTTCTGGGCTTGATGTCGATCCCTATTCCGATCTTGTTCACGATTGCGGAGATGTTCTTCCCTCCTTTCCCGATCGCTGCCGGAACATCTTTGTCATCGATGTAAACCACAGCTTTTGTGTCGCTTATCATCTGGACGTCTACGGCACCATCGGTGTACCGTCCGATCTCCCGCTGGATTTCCTTCTCGGAAAACTTCCAGCCCGCAGGTTCCTGGCTCTCCTTTCGAGGTAACAACTCAGCAGGAGTCCTGACTTGGGGGATTACCTGCGCAACCGGTACAGCGGGTGAGGAACGCGGCGGTTGTATGGCAGCTGTTGCTTTCTGGTCTTCGGGATATATCACCGGCATCACGATCGTTTCACCGTCATACCTGAAGACATCGAAGGCAAGCGATCCGGTCTCGTAATCGCTGACCGTTGTAACAGGCCGGATATGCATCTCATGTGCCATCCCTTCCGGCACTTTGAGGGTAAATCCAATGTCGTAGATCTTGGTGATCACACCCTCCCTGACAAAGACGATGGTGTTGATGACCTGCGAGAGGACGCCGTAATCAACACGGTCACAGAAACGCTGGAGCGCGTCGCGGACATCAGTTGCGTGGACGACGCCGACCATCCCCATACCGGCAAGCCGCATATCAGCGAAGATCCGGAACTCTTCGTTCTTCCGCAGCTCGTCAAAGATAACAAAATCAGGACGCACGAGCATCAACACATCTGCGGTGTTCTGCATGCTCCCGTCCAATGCCGTATATTGTGTGATCTGATCTGGCACTTGCAGTTCGCGGGGTGCTTCCATTGTCTTCACTACGAACCCGTAGTTGGAAAGGAACATGGCGACGCTCTGGGCAAGTGTTGTCTTTCCTGAGCCGGGTGATCCCGCGATAATCAACCCGCGTTTTTCTCCCGTCAGCCGGTCCTTAATGACCTCTGCCTTAACATAATCTTCGAGGGTCACATCCACGATGGGACGGACCGCGGTGATCTCCATCCCATCTGAGAACGGGCGCCGGGCGATTGCGATCCGCATGGACCCAATCTGGACGACCGTAATACCGCGCTTTTCGACCTCGATAAAGCCGTCAGGATTGCGCTTTGCACGTTCCAGAATCTCCTGTGCAAGTGCCCGTAATTCGAACTCAGTCGTTGGCTGGTCGCGGATTTGCACCAGTTTCATCGCGCTAATCGTTCCTTTCTTTGCGCAGGGACAGACCCGCTCCTTGAGATATACTGCGATGGTGTGCTCATCAAAGAACTGGTCAATGCCCAAAGGCACAAAATCGGTTATCTGGGGTTTTAAGTAGATGACATTGAGCCCCTTTGCACGTGCAACCTCTGCCTGAACACTGTCGCTGGTGATAAACTGGGCGCTGTTCTCGATCGCGATATTGCGGATCATCGCATCGATCTCCCCGCCACTTGAAAGCTTTACCTGCTCGAGTGTTGGTCGTGTGCCGGAAAATTTCAGTTCTATCACTTTTTCATCTGCAAGCCTGCAGAGCGCCTGTAATTCGTTGAGGCCGGAAAAACCGATCTCCCTGCCCTGGTTTGCTTGCGCTTCGAGTTCCGCGACAACCGCTTCGGGGACGATTATTGTTGCCCCTTTGTAATCCCCGGCCTTTATCATCGAAGTAATACGTCCATCAATCAGGACGCTGGTATCCGGTACAATGTTCATAAAAATTCATCTCCTGTATGTATTGCTATTCCAATTGTATTGTTCGCTATTCTATTCCTGAATTCAACGATGGAATATCGTTGATACGGTACATGTATGTGTTGCAAACAATTATATACATACGCGGGTTTGAGGTGTTTATCTGTTGATAGGAAAAAATAACAGCTTTGTATTTTATGCAAGATCTCCAATACAAGTTTCCGGAACATATCCGGAATTTATTTATATAGCAAATTCACGAAAAAATGCAATAATTAATATAAGCATAATCTGATATTCCATCTGATACATTGTATGGCGGGAAAAAGATCCGGCTTTCTGACTGAACCGAGAAGGGAATATATCAGAATGCCACTAAAGGATCGGGCGGAGTACTATTCCGAAAGTCAGCGGATCCAGCATGACGCCGCGATCCACAAGCAGGCAACTGTCGCGCTTGAGGATCTCATTCTTATCGCACGCGGGGGCGATGAAGAGATGCTCAAGAACATTTTCTCTAAAGATGCAATGACTGAGCTGCTAGATGTTCTGATGGATCGAATCGGTATGGATGAAGTAGGGATCGGGCAATTGTATTATGAGATTCCTGTCAGAGCGATCGAACAAAGGATTCGTAAGAAATATTTGGAACACCAGCGCTTCTTCAAACTTGAGGAATCCGAATTCCCGCTTCTTCCCAGCAAACCGGCATATCGCGATGTGAAGGATTATATGAAAAAATAATTCTCAAGATCACTGGATCCAATATTTGTTTTTCCACTATCCTTTTTTGAAATATCAGATGTATGAACGTACAACTTATCTGAAAAGGGTGATGATTACCGTGGATCCCATGCATGATTGGCAGGGGAATTAAAAACGGGAGTCCTCCTCCTGGTCGTTCCTGATTCCGCCATTCAGAAACAGGTACAGTGCGGCGATGACCAGGATGTATCCGGATGTCCGTGCAGTGATCATGGCGGTTTCCCAGGTTGAGCCCAACCCAAGCAGGGTGTAGAGATGGGAGATACCAAAAAGTCCGAATGCGACACCTATGAGCAGCGCACCCATCGCACCTTTCCTCGTATATACCAGAATACCGAGAATCACAATGATTGTACAGAGAACGACATTAAGCAGGGGAATCAGGTCGGAGACAAATACCATTTTCATCAGCGCTCCTTTGATGCTATGCACTAGTTCCCACTATCTCCATATATAAGGTTTCTATCAATGGAGGTGATCCGAAAAAAGTTACTTCCTTATTGAACCCGAAAATTACAGCGATGGCAGACGAGAAAAAGATATGGAAATTATTGTTTTCTCTCTCTCTTCTTATACACTTTATCGGGATCAAATGCCCGTTCTGAAATGATCGCCCCATCAAGCGTTCGAAAGAAACAACTGGTGTAGCCTGTATGGCAGGCAGCTCCTGTCTGCTCCACATCGTAGATCAGGCAGTCCTCATCGCAGTCCACAAGAATCCGCACAACCCGCTGGAAATGCCCGCTCTCCTCCCCTTTTTTCCAGATCTTGTTCCGGCTCCTGCTGAAGTAGTGGGCAAATCCTGTTGTTCTTGTGAGATTAACCGCCTGTTCAGTTGCGTACGCGAGCATCAACACATCGCGGCTTTTTGCGTCCTGCACGATGACAGGAATCAAACCGTTAACAAATTTCATCGGAATCATTTCAAAGACCCATTACCGTTTTCATGATCACAAAGAGGAAGTCTCCCAGAACGACCGCGCTGATAAGACCGGCAGTGATCGGGATGATAAACGGCACTGCATAGGAAATCCAGACCGTACCAGCCTTCCGGTAGAACGTGAGTTCCTTTTTATAACGTTCGGGGTAGAGGCGCAAATCCTTGGTGTAGATCCGTTTTTCTCCTGATAACATCCTTCGGAGCGATTCGCGGATTCCTACAAAATTCCGGACCAGCAGACCCTCATTTTCGTACATATCCTCCATAACAAACCCGAAGGTCTTCTGGATGCCCGAACCATCTACGGGGAACCCGAAGAACATGTATGGCAGAGGGGCATGGTTACCTTTGATGAGATTTTTCATAAAGATCCCGGCAGGAGCAGCAAGGTTGAGGAGTACGGCATTGGTGAGGACCGTAAAGGGGAGGAATCCAAGCGGGGGGTATCCAAAGTATGGTGTAAGAGGGAAAAAAGGGATACAGGCGGTAATGAAGATCAGTGCCCAGGCATCTGCGCCCCCGAACAGGTTTTTTATGGCAAACATGTAGAACATCAGAGAAAAAATAGTACAAAGGGCGATATAGCCGGCAACAAGCCCCCATCTGCCGGAAAGACCCATAGTACCATAGAAATATACCGCTGACGGTAATCCAACAATAAGCATCGGATACCATGTGGGGAATGGCACCCTGCGATCTCTGACATCAAGGTATGAGGCATAGATGAGTGTGACAAACACTGCCAGGGCTGAGATGGCCATTGGTATCTGGATCTGATCAGCAAACATCCGTTGAGATAGTGTTGTGTCGGGTACCACTTATGCATGGCGATGCGGTGGCAGACAGGTTATCCTATACCATAACCCCGTCTGGACGATTCTCATAATTCTCATACCCGTCTCTTCCCCCCAACAATCCATCCACACATTAATATTATGACAGGGTTGAATATTCCGATCAGGAAATGGCCGGGCCTTCCTATCTCTACGCGTTCGGCAGAAGGAAACCGTTACATGAAGATTCAAGAGCTGCTCGAAAACGTTCTCAAAGGGTCAAAATATCTGGGGACATTTGACCTGCTTGCGCTACTCCAGTATGCCAGCACACACGGTGTCCAGGGCATTGCGGTTGCAAAGGGGGGCGGTTTGGAGTTATACATTGCCCTTCTCAAAGGCGAACCGGAAGGCGCCATTTATGTTGATGAAAAGGGGGTGCTTTTCGGTGACAAGGCTGTGCTCATGATCGGGGGAAAAGAGAAGTTTGTCCTTACTGAAATCCCTGCAGATATTGTCGAACCCCTCGTGATGAGCAGCAGGATCTTTGATAAAAACCGGATCAAAAAGAGCATCACCTGCGCTGTTCCGGAGATTGGACGTACCTGGGGAGGAATCGGCCACCTGACGGTCACTGTGGTAAAAGAGGGAAAACCGCAGAACGGTCTCCGCGTCTCGATCCGCAAGGATGGAAAGATCGTGGGCAGCGATATTACAACCAATGACGGTGCTGTCGGATTCAAGATTGCGTATGGAAATTATGACTGTATCCTGCAGGATAAGACACAGGTCGTTACCAAATACCGGATTGAGTTCGATGAATCCCACAATTCTATTAAACTAGGGATCTGAATCAACCGGTTCATCGACAATCCCTGTTCCTGTCATTTATCTGCTTTTTTATCAGACAAAAACAAGACAAAATCCTTTAAATAAAGAACAACAGAGCTATGCCCCATGGATAAAAAGAAAATCGGGCGTGAGGATTTTGAAGCTTTGCTCAGAGGAGAAAAAGATATAACGCCCTATATCGAGATGGATCCTGCTGCCGGGACCTATTCAGTGTTCGGAGTAAGGACCGCCAGCAATCCGAATTATCTCGTAAAAGCTATTTATGAAATGTATGAAGTCAACCTGAACAAGAAGCTTGCTGTACAGGCTGTACGCAAGCTCTTCCGCTCCGTTGGCATGGGATCTGTCGGACTTCAGAACCTGTTAAAGAAATTCGGTATGGATCTCAAGCCGGCTGAATTCCTCATGCTCGTATTCAGGCTGCAGCACCAGCAGGGCTGGGGTGCCCCGTTTGAGCTTGTTGAGCAGGGGGAAACAAAGATCGTAATCCGCACGAAACAGACCTTTGAATCCCAGGTCATGAAAAACTGGAAAATGCCGGTCTGTGGTATCCACCAGGGCTGGATTGAGGGGATCCTGATCACTGTCACGGGCAAGACCTGGTTCTGTCTCGAGACTAAATGTCTCGCAAACGGTGATGACTGTTGTGAGTTTGTTGCCGATCAGAGGGAATCCAGCTGGAAGTGGAAGGCAGAGGCAATCGTAAAAGGTGACACTGCCATCACTGAATATATCGAGCACAAGCCGTTGGAGGGGACGATCAAGCTTATCGATGATCCAGTCGTCATGATGCCCCGCTTTATCTTTTCCTCAATGATGAATTCTTTGAAAAAGACGATGGGAGAGATGCCCGCTGGTGGTGTTAATTACCGTGCGTACATGGATATGGGCAAGGAAAATGTTGAACACTACAAGAAGATGGGCATCACCAAACCAAACATTCTTGCCGATATGGCGTTTGCTTTCTACTCCCAGATGGGCTGGTTCAGGATCATCAAGATGGAATGGAACGAGGCCGCCAAGACAAAGACAATAACGCTCGAGCACACCGTAGAATCGGATTCATTTGGTAATACCGGAAAGAATGTCTGTTTCTGTACGGCAGGACTCCTCGCAGGCATTGTAGAAGGCGCTTTTGGTATCAAAGTACAGGGAAAGGAGATGAAGTGCCGGTCAAAGGGGGATGATCACTGCGTGTTTGTGATCACGAACAAACCTGAGAAGGCAGGATGACCTCATTGTATCCCTCAGTCCAGTACTCTTCTTTTTATTAGCTTCTTTATCGCCATTGGTAAGAAAATAAATTAAAATTCATTGTAATCACGAATAAAAAGGAAAAAAGAGATGGATGTTATTTTCTCTTGAAAAGGGCTTTGGAGAACCGATCGATGAATCCTTCTTTCGGGACTGCCACCTTCTCTTCCTTGTAAGCGACACCGATAATATTGGCGGCGATCCGCTTGAACGCAAGCGTTGCCGGCGATGCGGGAAATTTCACAACAATTGGTGTCTTTGCCGCCGCCGCCCTTCGGACATTCGTATCCTCCGGGATGATTCCGATCACTTTGACTCCCAACACCTTCTCCATCTTTTTTGTAATGACGTCGACCTTGTCCTGATCGACACGATTGATGATGGATCCAAGTACCTGCCCCCCGACCACTTCAGTCAAAATCTTGGTCTTGAGGGCATCGACGATCGAAGAAAGCTCTGGGTTGACAACAAGGATCACTTCGTCTGCCACGGCAAGCGGGACGACTCCGTCTTTGCTGATCCCTGCCGGGGCGTCAATTAACAGAAATTCGCATTGTTTGATGATCTCACTCATCACGTCACGGATCCGTTCGGGATCTGCCATCTGGAACCCCTGCAATGAAAGCCCGCTTGGGATGACCTTGAGCCCCGCAGGACCCTCGTATATCGCTTCTTTGAGGGTTCCTTTGCCGGCAAGAATTTCGTGGAGAGTGACCGGTGCATCCTGAAGACCAAGGAGAAGTCCAACGTTTGCCATGCCGATGTCTGCGTCCATGAGAAACGTTTCCTTTCCCATCTGCGAGAGCATCGTGCCAAGATTGACTGCAACGGTGGTTTTCCCAGTACCCCCCTTACCGGAAGCAATTGTATAAACCTTGACCATTAGGCACCCTTACTACGGAATGATTTTTTTTAAATTTATATAAGATTGATCAATTTACCTTCATAATTCTGTTACAACCACCATTGTAAAATACCTTTTGTATCTCCCCCGATCTCTTTTTTCCAGTTCTGGGGAAGCTCGTTTTCCGTCCTGATGATACCGATCAGGTGCGATCCTTTGTGATTAAGTTCGAACAGAGTCACATCCGGGTCATCAGGGGGTGATTCCCTCCCTCTGATCTGACTGAATTTTGCGGCATCTGCCTCAACATCCCGTCCTGCAGAGGATGCGAAGACAAGTCCGTCATCTGTTGCAATAGTGATCTCGGAAAGCGAATATTTCCGGGCGAGTGCCTGCAGGCTTGCTGTGATATCTTGACGGTTTTTGATCAAATCAATTGGGCTAGTTTTTGTTTCCAAATCAGGATCTTTTACAGAAAAAAAGGTATGTGGTTTCGCCTCCTGCTCAGTATGCATTTCCGGTTGTTGGGGGTATTTCACCCGGGACACAAGTTCAAATATCTCATCTGATTGTGGGGGGTTGTAAGTGATCTCATCCTTTCGTTTTAAAAATTTTAATGTATGGTAGAGTGCGAGAAAAAAGATGATCGCGAGGATGACGCACACGAGGACAATGGTTGTAATGTCAGTGATACCAAGAAGATTGATCTCGATAAAAACCCCCCCCATATAAAATTATTTCTCGGTCAGATGTTCAAGCTGCAGCTGTTTGAGAATTACTTTGACATCCTTGCGGATCTTCTGTGTTACGTCGTCAAAGTCCATAGAGTCAATCGAATCGTACTCCTTTTCCGTGGGGGAAGGTTCTACGTCTGGGGCTGTCACCGGTTTTTGAGGGGAGGGAATCGATCCTGATTCTGGTGAATTGGGTGCTGGCCTTTTTTCAGGTTGAACCGGATGCACCGCACCTGCAAAGGTGAGCGGGGTTGTTTTAATAAATTCCTTCTCCTTCTCAACATGAAGTTGGCTGGTGGCAGCTGTCTTCTGCTCAGCCCCATGGTGCATAGCGCCGGTTTTCTGAACCGGGGGGGCCGTGAGACCCCCCGCGTTTTTAACATACGCATTTTTATTGAATTCCAGCGCCAGCTGCAACTGGGTTGCATTAAGATCCGACAATACTGCATCGATTACCTGTTCCTCCCGTGCTCGTGTCTCTGCCCAACCTCCATCACCATACTGGTCCTGAACCTTTGCAAGGATGCAGGTTCCGCCTTTAAACACCAGCGAACCGCTGATGTCACCTGATGAGAAAGAGCAGATACCGGTGAATCTTGTTGTTATAAGCTCACCGATCAAATCCCCCAGTCGGATACCTTTCCTGATAGAGCGAAACGTGCCTCTCGGGAGCTCCATTATATCTCTATTGTCATCGTTTTGAGTTTATATTTTATTGGTAGTTCAAAAGAGGCAGAGTATGCTGTTGTTGAATGGAATTGCTGACTAGTGGTATCGGAAAAATTTCATAACGAAATTCAGGAAGTTTTTATAATCTGAAAGAATCTTGTGCGTTTTTGATAATTAAGACTAAAGATTTAATAGAACTGGGCGAGAACAATACGCTTATAAACTGGTGACAGAATGCTAAAGCCTTTACTTGAAGAATTTTTGAAAGTGGAGGGAGTATCAGCGGCGGTTGTTGTCGGAAGGGACGGGTTTGTAATCGAAAGTGCGGTCTCCGGAAAAGTCGATATTGAGGCGCTTGGCGCGATGGCATCAACAGGGCTGGGTACCTCAGAAGCCATGGGGACGACACTGGGTAAGGGGGAACTCCACCAGATGCTTGTTGAACTGGAGAAGGGACCGATCATTCTCTCACCGCTTTCTGCTGATGAGCTGATCGCAATCGTCGCGGACAGTTCTTCCAACATCGGAAGAATCCGGTACGAATTAAAGAAAAATAAGGAACGGATCATCGCTGCTCTTTGACCATGGAACTTCCAGCAGGAACCGAAGGTGGGGTCATCACGAACCCGCAGGAAGAGGGCGCAATCCAGCAGCTGATCGGGTTTCGCGGTGCAATTGAGATCGATACCCAGATGGGGCATGGATTCATCATCACTGATCACGGTACGCTCATCGCTGCCTATTTCAAGGACATGAGCGGGTCTTTCCGGGGAAAAGTAGCCCTTGACCATATGAACCTGGTTCAGTCCGACGATACTGGATACCGGCAGACGTTTACGCTCCGTTCCTATAATGACGATGAATTTTTAAAAGCTGTGTCGATCTGTGATGAAGAGGGGCTGGGCTTATCCGGGGAGAAAACGGGATACATGAAACAACAGCTTCCCGACCTTCTGGATGAAACAAAGCTCAAGAAAATACTTTCACTACCTGGCGTGGTTGCAATTTCGGCATTTTTTGAAGGTTTCTCTGTTCAGTCGATGGGCGATGCCGATTTTGAGCATGTGGCAGCCCTTGCCGAAGACCTCCTCCGTGCGGGGACGAAGATCACAAGGGAGATGGAAATCGGGAACCTTGACCAGCTGATTCTTGAAACTGCCTCAAACAAGCTCATCATCGCACCGTGCGGCGACCTGTTCCTGTGTGTATTCACGTTAAAGGATGCACAGCTCGGGCTCGTCCGGATGGCGATTAAAAATCTCCAGTCTGTTCAGGAAGCGAATTCATGAATATTGTTCGGTGTTGATCTTATAAAGGAGACCTCATATGGAACCACGAGTGGATGAAGGAGACCCTCCAGAGAATAGATATACTTCCATGGAGATGTATCAATTAAGCAATTTATACACGCAATATCCAGATGGATTGGGGGGAAGTCCTGCTTGACCGACGATGATACACAACCGGATGAAACCTCATTGATGAAGATGCTTGGGGCTTTGAAAAAGCCCGGCGAACTGAGGAAAAAAGAAGAGGCCAGAAAACCTGCAGAATCTGAAAATGCGGCCGAAAATGTGGATGCCGGCGATTTAAGCGCACTCCTCAAAAAAATATCTTCGGGAAAAAAAGAAGAATCCACACCACCACCGGTTTTATTGTCTCAGGATGAACAAAAGGAAAGAATCATTCCAGCACCCGATATCGAGAATGTAGTGGAAGCCCCCCCAGATGATACTATCCTCCTCACCGGTCTAAAAAGAGGGGGATTACCCACCAAGAGCAAGGATGAGATCAGTGCCGATGATGTCCGCGAATCGCTCGGCAAGATCATCACTGAGATAGGGGTGCAAAAACAAACGGTGGAAGAAGAACGCAAACCCCCATCACAACCCTCAGCTGGTGTCCCACAAACTCCCCGGGAGACTTTGGCTGCCCCATCTGGAGAACCCGATGAAGCCGGACAAACCGTAAAAACCCTCGCGGTGGCAAAAACACCCGCGGGTATCCCTCCTACAGAAGCGGACGAGAAGATTATATCTGTGGATCAGATCTCCGATTTATCTGAACTGATCCTGCCTAAAGGTGCCACATTCAAGATCGAAGAGCTGAAGCTTCACGGGCGGGTCAACGTTTTTGAGGGCAAAGGTACGAGTGTACTTCCCCCAGAAATCAACGAGATCTGGCAGCGGGAATTTTCAACAGGTGCGTTTAAAGACTTTGATATTGAAATAGACCTCCTCAAGGAGAAGGCAACGAGGTTTGCCCCCTTTAAAAAATTCAGCCTTTCCAGCATTTTCAAGGTGATCGGATCGGAAGTCGAGGATTACAACCCCAAAATCCACGGTCCCCTTGTTGATCTCACATTCCAGCCAAAACCCGGATTTGAAGAAATTGAAGTATATCCTGTCAACGAACCCTTTGCCTACATCCGGATTATTTACGATCACTCCACCCACGAGTACACATACCTAATACTCGAACCTCTTCTCACGGAACCGGAAAAAGACCTTTTAAAGGAGCTCAAGCAACGCCTGTTCGAGACGCTCGATATCAATACAAAGGATATCTCAAAGGAAGAAGCAAAGCACAAACTCCGGATAGCCGCGGACGAAATTATGCGGGACTATGGCATCAAATTAACTCCGATACAACGCGAAAAGATCCTGTATAACATGCAAAAGGATTTCCTCGGCGACGGGCTTATCGATGCGATCATGCATGATAAATACATCGAGGATATTTCCTGTGATGGCGTCAACAGCACGATCTTTGCGTATCATGCAAGTTATGAATCGATGAAGACGAGCCTCATATACCATAATGCCGAGGAGCTCGATTCGTTTGTTACAAAGCTCGCCCAAAGGGCAGGAAAATACATCTCAATTGCTGAACCGATTATTGATGCAACGATGGGAGACGGTTCCCGTATCCAGATGACCCTCGGGCAGGAAGTTACTGCACACGGTTCCACGTTCACGATCCGTAAATTCAAGGATGAACCGATTACACCCACTGACCTCATCGAGTGGCATACCTTTGCCCCGCTGTCGATTGCTTATATATGGCTCTGCGTTGAAAATGGCAAATCCGCGATTTTTGCCGGTGGGACTGCATCAGGAAAGACCACGTCGCTTAATGCAATTGCGCTCTTCATACCGCCCCTGGCAAAGATTGTCTCGCTCGAGGATACCCGTGAAATCAAACTCCCCCATCCCAACTGGATCCCCAGTGTCACGCGCGATTCCTTTGATGCGGCGGGACGCGGCGAGATAAACATGTATGAGCTCCTGCGTGCCGCAATGCGACAGCGTCCTGAATACATCATCGTAGGTGAGGTCCGTGGTAAGGAGTGCCAGACACTTTTCCAGGCAATGAGCACGGGTCACACAACGTACTCAACCACACACGCGGACTCGGTTTCTAGTGTAGTGCACCGTTTCGAAAACCCGCCGATGGACGTACCACGCAACATGCTTTCAGCCCTTGATTTTATCTTAATTCAGGTGCAGGCGCGTGTGGGTGGTAAACGTATCAGGAGATGCAAGCAGATCATTGAGATCCTGGATATTGATCCCAGAACCAACGAACTGATCACCAATGAGGTCTTCAAGTGGCGGTCGGCGACTGATGAGATAAACTACTCCGGGAAGTCCTATCTGCTCGAAGAGATCATGGAAGCAAAGGGTTGGAGCGAGAACCGGATGCGGGAGGAGCTTAAACGGAGGCAGGAGGTGCTGGAATGGATGAGGATCAAGAAGATCCGGCACTACAAGGACGTATCAAAGATCCTGATCTCATACCATCGCGATCCGGAAGCCGTTATTGAAAAAGTAAGGAAAGACCTTTATGAATAGTTACGAGAGGTTATGCTTCAACCTCCTGGGAAAGCGGATGAAGGTACAGCGGGAGCAGTATGCCCAGCTGAGAAATGATCTCATCTCTGCCCGCTCCAAAACCCCGTTTGAAGTGTATATTTCAACCGCCCTCATCAGCTCTGTGATTGTAGGACTGGGCATGGCAATAGTACTTGGTGCGGTTACCTATCTTCTCCAACTTCCAAAACTGATTTCCTATAAAGGGCAGGTTCCCGAAGTTATAGTCGGTCTCTCCCAGTACAGCCTAATTCTTGGTACTATCTTTGTTGTTCTCTTCTCTCTGGGCTTTTTTGGGGGGTTCACCTACATCGCCTTCCTGATCTACCCGAATATCGAGGCAGGGAACCGGCGGCGAAACATCGATGCCTCCCTTCCTTATGCAATCAACTACATCACTTCCATGTCAACCGCAGGTATCACACCTGCTGAAATCTTCAGGCTGCTTGGGGACAGTCCGATTTATGGAGAGAGTGCGGTTGAGGCACGGTACATTGCTCGCGAGATCGATATCTTCGGAAGGGATCTGATCGATGCCTTGCGGCTTGTCTCTGCAAGTACGCCGAGCTCACGGATGAAGGAATTTTTACAGGGTGCAATGGCAAGTATCTCCTCGGGCGGCAACCTCACTGCATACTTCCGGACAAAGTCAAACCAGTATGCACTTGAGAACCGTCAGACTCAAAAAATGTTCCTCGATACTCTCGGGCTTATTGCAGAGTCCTATGTCACGGCGGTTGTGGCGGGAATGTTGTTCTTGATCATTTTACAGTCGATCATGTCCGTGCTCTCAGGCGAGAAAACCCCCCTATTTCTCTATGCAATCATTTATGTGATGATCCCGTTCGGCAGCATCGGGTTCGTAATAATGGTCAGTACCATGACACCGGAGATATGATATGGGAATCAAGGATACGGTCAATAATCTGTTCAATCGTGGACCATTTAAACAGAAAAAAATCCCTCCAACCGACCTTGTCAAGGTAGAAAAAGAGGTCCACGAGATTACAAATAAACTCGAGATCGAGCGCAAGAGCCGGGAGGGGATAGGGAGGTTCTTCAAACACCCGGTCCAGGTTCTCACGGAAAAACCGATCAATATCCTCATCGTCTCTATTCCCCTCGCCCTGATCATCTTTTTTTGGGGATTTATTTCGGGCGTCATGACCTACGGCATCTCTGTGCTCACCACCACAACGATGGTCGATGACTTTGCCATCTTTGCGGTATTGATCGCCGTTGTTCCCCTTGCGATGCTGGATTTCAAAGAGCAACACAGGGTCAAAAAACTGGAGGAGGCGCTGCCGAACTTCTTCCGCGACCTTGCCGGCATGAACGACAGCGGCATGACGCTGCCCAATGCCGTGCACCTTGTTGCCGGTGCTGAGTATGGCACCCTCACCCCCCATATCAAGAAACTGGATAACGAGATGTCATGGGGGGTGGGTTTTGTCGAGGCTCTCCATCACTTTGGAAGCAGTCTTGGGACAAAACTTGCCGATCGCAGTGTTGATCTCATTGCAAAAGCAAGCAAGGCAGGTGGGGATATCAGTGAAGTGCTGCGGGCAGCAGCAAATGACACGTTCGAGATCGTGAACCTTGCGCAGGAACGGAGCAATAATATGATAATCTATGTGGTCATCGTGCTTGTCTCGTTTGCGGTCTTCTTATTTGTCATCGCCATCCTTGTCAGTACGTTTCTGACCACAATGGCGACTGCCGGTGCGGCTGCAGCGGAAGCCGGAGGTGGTTCGTTCATGGGAAGAATTGATATTAATGCATATAAGCGGCTCTTTTCCCATGGTGCAATGATCCAAGGGTTCTGCTCGGGCCTTATGGCAGGACAGATGGGCGAGGGAAGGGTGACCGCCGGACTCAAATATTCGGCAATGATGCTTTTTATCGCGTGGGTGACGTTCCGGTTTTTCATTTAACTCTGGTGTGCGAACAGAATCCAACCTTGGTTTAAAAACCGGGGACTTTATCCGTCTTTTAAAAAGTATCCCGGTCTGATAACTTCTCATATCCTCCCTTGCATATCGAAGACACCCTGACGGATCTCGTCTCACATTCTCACTGACCAATAGTCGCGGCGAATACTCTTTTCCCGCTCTTGATGAATAGCGATAGTGACCGGGCGGGTGTTCTGGGATTATCACCTTTAGGGGTGTCTGCCGTGGCAGAGGGTCAAGTGCCGATTGGAGAAAAATGTCTGAAAGATATTTTAATTCATCACAGCAACGGCGCCAAAACACCTGCGGTCGTGAATGTTACAAAGTGAAGAAATTTTTTGGATGAATCACAATGCCGGAAAACTTTTAAAAATCTTAAATCCACAAGACCCGGTGCGTCTTCAGTAACTTATATCCATCAAGAGCGATATTGAGCGATATTAAGAATAAAAACAGGATTGCCGGAAAAATCAGGAAATATTATCCACACTGTATCCCTTTACCGTGAGCAGATCTTTTACACGGTCACGGTGATTGCCCTGAAGTTCGATCGAATTTCCCTTGACCGTTCCACCGCAGGCGAGTTTTCCTTTCATGAATTTTGAGAGATCCTCAAGGTCAATATCTGTCGGGTCGAGGCCTTCGATGACGGTCACTTCTTTTCCATACCGGCGTTTGTTGACTTTGACATTGATCCTCTGCTGTTCCTTTGCTACCTCCTCACAAATACATAATTCTTTAGGTAGACCACACGT
Source organism: Methanoregula sp. (assembly GCA_026394595.1). Lineage (GTDB taxonomy): Archaea > Halobacteriota > Methanomicrobia > Methanomicrobiales > Methanospirillaceae > MVRE01. The sequence goes on from JAPKXX010000045.1 coordinate 31,989, forward strand.
CGGACAAATCCCACCAATCATTATGTTATTTTTATCGTTTCTGTTTATTTATTCCTTTACATTGCCGGACAGGTTATTTCCTGTCATTTGAAAAAAGAAAAGCCGGACTATCGCCTTTTTTATGAAGGCTGCATCAATATATTTCTGGCATGTCAGTCTTCGTGGTCGGCACCGCATCCCATGCAGGAAAGAGCGTGACCGTTGCTGCAATCTGCCGAAGCATGATAAACCGTGGAATCAGCGTAGCACCGTTCAAGTCCCAGAACATGAGCCTGAACTCGAACGTGACGCCCGACGGTGGAGAGATCGGTATGGCACAGGCGATGCAGGCTCAGGCAGCACGGGTCGCTCCCAGAACCGACATGAACCCGATCCTGTTAAAACCCAAAGGTGACTGTATATCTCAGATAGTTCTTTTCGGGCGCCCGTATAAGGATGTGCCAATTACTGACTATTACCTTGAAACGGATCGTCTTCTGGATCTCGCAGTGGAGGCATATCATCGTCTTAAAAACGATTTCGGGCAGGTTATTGTAGAGGGCGCCGGTGGTGCCGCGGAACTCAATCTCTACGACCGTGATATCGCCAATATCAGGCTTGCCCGGGTGCTCGCGATCCCCATAATCCTTGTTGCCGATATCGAACGGGGTGGAGTCTTTGCCCAGATCCTCGGGACGCTCGATCTCCTTCCCGATGACGTGAGACCACTTGTACGGGGTATCATCATCAACAAATTCCGCGGGGACCCTGCACTATTTGAGGATGGCATCACCATGATCGAACAGCGTGCGGGGATTCCCGTTCTTGGCGTCGTCCCCTATTTTGATATCCCGTTGCCAAGTGAGGACTCCCTCTCCATAGCCGACAAAAAAACCCGGGCCAGCGCGATACGTATTGCGGTTGTCCGCCTCCCCCATATCTCAAACTTTACGGATTTTGAACTGCTCGAACGGCATGCTGCGGTGGAGTATGTCCCGCTTGATATATCCCTTGATGGTTATGACTGTGTAATCGTGCCCGGCACCAAGAACACGGTGGAGGATCTCATGCGGCTTGAACAGAGCGGAATGGCAGACGAGCTGCGCAGGTCCCGAGCACGTAACATCCCCATCATCGGCATCTGCGGCGGGTACCAGATGTTGGGTACGCAGATTATTGATTCCGGTGTTGAATCACGTGCCGGCACATATGCAGGGCTCGGCATGCTGGACTGCGTTACCCGGTTTGGTCCCTATGAGAAAAAAATTCGACAGGTACACCGGCATGCCTGCAATGTCCCTCCCATCCTGTCCTCAATAGGGGATGTGACCGGGTACGAGATCCACATGGGGGAGACAGAAGCAGGAAATGACCGTGAGGCTTTTATTGGTGATGGCAGGGTAACGGAGGATGGGCTGGTTTTCGGCACGTATATGCATGGGCTTTTCTCAAACCCGTCAGCAGTAAATGCGATCCTGTCATACATCGCAATACAAAAACAGTTAGAGTTCACCCCGATACCTCAAGATTCACCGGACCCCTATGACGAACTCGCTGCACTCTTTGAAGAGTACGTCAATATGGATGCGATCTCCGCCCTTGTGACCGAACAATAATGATCCCTGCCGGGTCACGAAGGGTGGTTCCTCTGCTACCCGATGATATTTGCGATGGAGTGAAATCCTTCACCCTGCCTGTCCGCGCATTTCACTGCATCGACATTTTTAAGATTCACTTCTTCAGTCACCCGGCACTGCAGGCAGTAGGCAAGTGAGGGGGATTTCACAAACCTGCCCTGTACCAAAAATTCCCGTGCATGGATACAGAACCGGCAGTGGTCGACAGGCTCCTTCTTGTCAGAAAGACATTGCACCTTCTCGTCTAAGACCGGAAGTACACGGTACTTGTCATCACTCATCGCTGGATATTCTCCTGAGAACTTCCGTATCAGTATAGTTAAAACGATCCAGCACAAAAACCTCTGTATGAAGGTGTGTATCATGTGCGGCGGTGAGGGTACCCGCCTGCGCCCTCTCACATTTGAGCGGCCGAAACCCTGCATCCCTATTGTAAACCGCCCATCCATCGAACATCTGGTTACACACTTGTCCAATCTTGGGTTTGGCGATGTGATCATCACCCTTGGCTATCTCGGTACGGCAATCGAGGAAGCGCTTGGCGACGGTTCGCTGTTCGGGACCACGATAACCTATGTCCGGGAAAAGAATAAACTGGGAACTGCAGGCAGCGTGAAGAACGCCCAGAAATATCTTGACGGGCAGGATTTCCTTGTAGTTGGCGGGGACCATGTCACTGACCTGAATGTTCTGGAATTTTACCGTGCGCATAAAAAGGAGAAGGCATCTGTTTCGATCGGGCTTATCAGCATCGACGAACCGGGCGATTACGGTATTGCCGAGATCGATGTCAGATACGTGATAAAGAGGTTTAAGGAAAAACCGGCACCGGGGGAAATTTTTTCAAATCTTGCAAGCACCGGGATGTACGTTTGCAGCCCCTCTGTCTTTGACGCTATTCCGGCGGGAAAGAAATTCGATTTTGCCCGGGATCTTTTCCCGGAGATGATGGAAGGGGGACACATATTGAAAGGCTGGCTTGCGCGTGGGAACTGGACGGATGTCGGGAGCCCGCACTCGCTTCGGCATGCGGAACGCTGGAAGCTAGCAGGTATGGCATCAACGACAATCAACGGTGATCTCTCCATGCGGGGTGCGTATGTCCAGGGCCCTGTCCAACTGGGCGATGCAGTCACGTTAGGAAAGAACTCGAGGATCATCGGTCCGGTGGCGATCGGTGCCGGTACGACAATCGGGGGCAACGTTCTTATCGGGCCGTATACCAGCATTGGCGAAAAATGCATCCTGAGAAATAACGCAAAAGTGTTTTCCTCTTCAATCTACAACCGTGTCATTATCGCTGCGAATACTACGATTAGCGGGAGCATAATCGATAATGACACCCATATCGGCGAGGAATGCAGTATCGAGAATGACACGGTCATCGGACCACGGGTGGTATTGCGGGACAAGGTGGTTGTTCATTCAAAGACCCGGCTCTGGCCCGAAGTGGTTGTTCCTGATGGGAGTATTATTAAAGAGCATGTGCTCAATGAAAAATTTGATGTGAGCTGCGAGGGATCCTAACCTCTCTTTGCGAGCCGGTGCGTGAGTGCAACGAGCGGGTGGCGTGCATAGTCGAGCACTTGGATGTCGTCCAATGTCCGCAAATTCATCGCTTGTGCTGTCCGCTCCATGCCGAGCTCCACATCCTGCGCAATCTCGATGATATATGCATCGAGTGCGGTAATCCCCAGTTTTTTTGCCGCAACTGCCCGGTGATGCCCGTCAACGAGGATCATGCGGTTCGGGCGCTTAACAACGAGGATCGGTTCTACAAGACCTTTTTTTATCTCGTAAACCCTCCCTTCAAGCTCATCTTCATAAATCTTAGACTGGGTTGGCAGGAGGTCACTGATCGGAACGGTGCCACGGTTTAGTGTCGGATCGACACCATACAGTTTTTTAAGGGTAGTCATAAAATTGAATACTTTCTCTGGTGAAACGCGTTCAATCTGGGACCGGATCACATCGGAGTTTGAGATGATCCCCAGCAGGTGGCTCTTCTCATCCACCACAGGAAGTTTCTGGATACCTGAACGGAATATCACGCGTGCTGCATCCGTGATGCTCATGTCAGGATCTGCGACGATCAGGTTAGAAGACATCACTTTTTCGATGGGAGTTTCCGGCGGGACAAACAGCAGATCACGGGCAGCGATGTAACCGACCACCTCGTTATCTGAGAGCACAGGAAATCCATCGTGGTGCGTGGTCTGGATCATATCCATGACATCTTTTATCGTGTCGTGGAAATCAACGCTCACGACATCGTATGTCATGTAGTCCTTGACCTTTTTTTTGTCCATCACTACAGCTTATGGTGCAGATTACTTGAACTCATCGTTGAGGAGATAAAAAGAAAAGGAATTATTCAATCTGGATGCGTGTCTTTTGCGGGGTCTTTGCCTTTTTAAGCCGTATCTCGAGCACGCCGTTTTTAAATGTCGCAGTTGAGTCAGATTCTGTCACATCGGCAGGAATCGCAACAACACGACTCATTGAACCATATACACGTTCCCTCATGAAGTAGCCTTCAGTCTGATCCTTTATCTCTCCCTTTCGCTCGCAGGAGATCTCCAGCGCCCGTGGATTCACGAGCTGGAGTGCAACATCCTCCTTCTCAACGCCCGGCAGGTCGGCAACCACGATGACTTCATCGTCATGGTCACGCACATCAACGCGGAATTCACCGCGGATTGCAGGGAGCATCCTGTCGGTGACTCCTCCGGGCGGGAGCAGTTTGCCACCGGCATACGCATGTTGGAACATGTTCTCCAGTTCATCTCGCATCTTTTCCATGTCCCGCCACATCGATTCAAACGGATATCGTCTCCATGCCATGTTTCTTCCCTCCTTTTCTGGTTATTCCCCCGGTCTGTACCTATGGGGTAACTTTTGGTTAGTTCTCATTATATTTAAATTCTCTTCAAGGGGGTTCTGGTATGTTGATTATGAGAGTGAGCGGTCTTTTTTTTTAATAAATTGAATCGGAATAGTTTATCTCAATTGGATGATGAACTAATAAGGAGGATCCGAGCAATGGGTGAAAAAAAACAGAAACAGGCGACAAAAAATTGGTATAAGGTTCTTGCCATCATTGGGTGCATACTTTTTGTTGTGCTCATGGTGGTCTCTTCGATGGGGAGTAGCTGGGTTAACTTCTTTTCTGTGATCAAACCTGGGGATACCGTCACTATCGATTATACGATACGGGATGCACGGGGATCACCGATTGTAACGACGGATCAGCAACTCTACACAACTGTTGCGGGCTCCGGATACGGACTTTTTTTTGGAAAGCAGCTTGTTATTCAGGCAAACCAGAGCACGACAAAGGGGGTCATCCCTCTCCCTGTCTATTACCGGGAAGAGGGTTGGTCAAAGTCATTTGCCCTCTTTGGGGCTGAGCATGATGCCATCACGATGGGTGTCATCGGGATGAAGCAGAATGAACAAAAAACCATTACTATGCCCTTCAAGGATTCGATGACACAAGCTTGGTCTGCTGACCAGTTGACCCGAAATGGAGTAAATTTAAGTGAAGTACAGGTCGGTGATTCGATTTCCATGGGGGTATCAGATTCTCCTGAACTTGCGACTAATACCACCCCCCAGACCGTATATATCAGGATCGGGGAGGTCACTAAAAAGACCTCTGAAGGAGTTGTCATTAATTTCGGGTATCCCGCGATTGATGTGCGAATCGTTGCAATATCCAAACAATAACCCCCCCATCTAGCGTATCTTTTTTTATCCCTCCCTCTCATTTGTGTACTTATGGCAGTACACGTGATCTGTTTTTTTCAGCCTGGTTGCATGGGCTGCATGGAGCAGAGCCCGATCAACTACGAAGTGGCACAAGCCCTTCGGATGGATATCGAAGAGATCGATGCGATCAAAAATCCGCTGTATATCAAGCAGTATTCCCTGAAAGCGACCCCGACAATTATTATTGAAAAGGATGGCTCGGTAAGGGAACGGTTCGAAGGGGTGGTGCACCGCGAGCAGCTTGAAGGGGCGATTAGAAAATATTTATAACCGGTACCCATACACCCTTTTGATCCGGTGCGCAACGGTCTTCCAGCCCTCTTTTCGCATGAGAGGGCCGTCCCGCAGCTTCAGTTGGGTAATTTTAAAGCGTTTTCCCTGAACGGTGAGGATTTCACCTACGACAAATGGGTCTTCACCCTCGCATTCCTTGTAGAGTGGGATCGTACGCTTTCCGTCATGGACCGATATCTTGACAATCGCCTGCTCGATCACCCGAGTCCAGAGCGTGGTAATGTCCTGCGCCTGAGCCCGGTTCACCCGCCGATCCCCGCTCTCGATTCCCGTGATCTCGACACCGTAAGCGTCTTCGCCGCACTCCGCCACAAGATGGTCATCAACAGAGCAATCATCATTTGGCATGAGTTCAATGCCGCAGACAATCGATGCATCCTCTTGGCTCACTATAGTCTTGATTATGATCGGTTGGGGTGCTCTCCCCTTTTTTAACCTCTGGACATGGCTGCATATTGAACAGCGTACAATCCTGTCACGGGTATCTGCGACTACCTCATGATCGCATTCCTTCCTGCACTCGGGGCAGTAGGTGGAAATAAACATTGATTATCAATAGCGACCCTCACTTATTAAAGCATGGAGGCAACAGAGGTCATCCACTGCCGTGGCCATCCCCGTGTGTCCGCGAGTCACCCGACAACGTTTGAAGTGACAAGAGAGGATACGCTAACAAAAAACGGGCATTGCATTATCGGAGTTGGTGCGGATAAGGGATGCCAGGGGCTGTCACCCGAATTCCGGCAGATCCTCTGCCATGATGAAGCGGTCCTCACGACAGTACTATCCTGTGGAGGGATAATTACCGAGGTGCATTCAGCAGGGAGTGCTGCAATGACTCTCGATCACCAAAGGGATCTGGTATGGAGAAAAAGTACGTTTGTCTGCGGGAGGACAATCGGGATACGTTCGGACCGTGTGGCAGCAACGTTGCCGACAGAGCTTGTCGCACTCATGAGGGCGGGACGACTGATGGTGGTGAGGATGACGGTCAGGCGTCCCGGCTGAGGGTGGTGATCTTTGCTTCAGCCTCGGAAAGCAGTGTCTCACACTGCTTGACAAGAACCGCTCCCTGTTCATAGAGCCGGATGCTCTCATCAAGGCTTGTGTTCCCGTCTTCGATTTTTTCGATGATCTTTTTTAATTTTTCGATCTTCTGCTCATATGTTTCCGTCATGTTCAACACGCTCCACAATTACATGGCTTTTGCCATCATAAAACCGGATTTTAAGTCGGTCATCCGGAACCAGGGTATCCACGCTTTTAACCAGCCTGCCATTCTTCTCTGCAACACAGAACCCCCGGGCGAGGACGGCAAGCGGGCTTCTTGACTCAAGCGCAGTTTTAATTTCTGAAAGCAAGAGGTGTTCACGTCCGGTCCGGTGGCTAAATGCCCGTTCGAACCGATCTGCAAGGTCGGCGGTCACCTGTTGCCGGTCCTCAAGTCTTTTAATAAACCGCTGGGGACGGATCCGGTCTCTGATATCGGCAACGATCTCCTTCGCCTGTTCAATGCGGTTCAGCAGCAATGCCCCAATCTGGAACCTGTATTCATATAATTGCACCATCAGGACTTTTTTATCCGGTACGACAAGCTCAGCGGCAGCTGACGGGGTTGCCGCCCGCATATCAGCGGCAAGATCAGCAAGAGTCATGTCCACTTCATGGCCGATTGCGGAGACAACCGGGACCGGACAGGATGCGATTGCCCTCACAACATCCGGGTGGTTGAAGGGGAATAGGTCCTCAAAACTACCGCCTCCACGCGCGACAATAATGACATCAACGGATTCCTCAAGACGACGGATTGCCAGCGCAATCTCCTCATGCGCCCCTTCTCCCTGAACAGCTGTCGGGGATATGATAATCTCTACCGGGTAACGTCGGGATATGACGGTCCTGATATCATGGATGACCGCACCTGTTTCTGATGTGACTACCCCCACCCTTGACGGAAAGGCGGGCAGTTGGCGCTTCCGTTCACCTGCAAAGCATCCCTCAAGGGCAAGTTCTTTTTTCCACTGTTCAATAAGGAGGTACTTCTCACCGATGCCTGCCCTGAGGATCTCTTTTATCTTGAGCTGGTATCTGCCCTGCGGGGCATATGCAGAAACCGAGCCGTACACAATGATCTCCATCCCATCAGATGGGGTAAAGGAAAGCCGTTCGGCATCGGCTTTCCATATGACGCAGGAGATCACAGCGGTAATTTTTGCCCCTTTTCCTTCTGAAAGGCTAAAATAGCAATGTCCACGGGAACTTCGGGTATATTTTGTCACTTCACCTTTTACCCAGATATCCTGCAGTAGTTTGTCGTTCAGCAGGTTCTCAATTATCAATGAGACTTCCGATACGAGCAACGGTGCTGTTTTCCCTGCCAACGGCTTATCCGGGCTGTAAAACCAGTCCATCAACAACTATTATGCGCAAAATACATATTAATGAGTATGACCATGCCCGTCTTCGCTGTCTCCAGCATGTTCTTCCATGAATATACTCTCAAGGAGATCTTCTCATATGTGGGTGCATCGGGCTTAAACGGCATGGAGATCTGGATCGAAACGCCTGATTTCTGGCTCCGTGACTGTCCGGTTGATGAGGTTATTGCATGCAAAAAGAACCAACCGGAGATCCCGTCGATCACCGTGCATGCCCCGGTCCTCGACCTGAATCCCTGCTCCATCAACCCTAGGGTGGCGGCAGTCTCCCTTGAGTACATCGTCAGATCGATCAGGCTTGCGGAGCTGATGGGTGCCGGTGTGCTCACGGTGCATCCCGGCAGGCGCACGGCAAAACGCCCGCCATCTGATGCGGATTTCGCACGGTTCGACCGGTATATCACTATCCTCCGTGAAGCGGCAACAACAACTGAAGTGAAGATTGGTATGGAGAATATGGAGCCGATCGTCAACTCCCTGCTCTGCACTCCGGAACGGATGCGGGAGCTCCTCGATGCCGAACCATGGCTCCTCTTCACTCTCGATGTATCGCATGCGATATCAGGAAAAGCAGATGACCTTGTCACGTATCTTGAGCTATGTGCAGACCGGCTTACAAATGTGCATATCAGCAGGGTTGAGGGCAAACGCCTTCATCTTCCCCTTGACAACCACCCTGATATGGCACGGGTTATCGGAGTGCTGGGGGATTGCGGATATGCCGGACCATTCACGCTCGAGATTGATGACCTGAATTTTACCCGCCCGTTGACCGCACAAGAAAAGGTGGCAGTTCTCTCAGTCGATCGCGCCTTTCTAGAGCACTGTTTTTGTTAATCCGCTAATTTTATCTCATTCCTTCGCCCTATGTGTATTGTTATCTGCTCTATGAATACCCGTCTTTACTATTACCGCACTGCGGTGGGGATTTTATGATCATCGATCCCCTGAATATCGTTCTTTTTATCGCCTGTGTGCTGCTATCAGCGTTTTTTTCGAGTTCTGAAGTGGCGCTTATCTCGATCACCCGGGCAAAAGTCCGGACGCTTGTCAATGAGAAGAGAACCGGTGCCGAGGCGCTTGCCCTTCTCAAGGAATCGCCCAACCACCTGCTGACTACGATTCTGATCGGCAATACGATCGTCAACATTGCCGCTGCGGCGATCGCAACTGCAATCGCGATCACGGCGTTTGGCAACCTTGGTATCGGGATCGCGACCGGGGCTGTCGTGATCATCCTGCTTGTCTTTGGGGAGATCGGCCCCAAGGTCTACGCAGCACGGGCGTCTGAGGATTTTGCTTTGGCGGTTGCACGCCCGGTACTGTTCCTTTCCTTCCTCTTCACCCCGTTTATCTGGCTCGTTAACAAGGTGAGCCATTCGCTGCCACTGTACCGGGACCAGCCGGATCAATCAGTAACAGAAGAGGAGATCAGGGAATGGATCGATGTGGGTAAGGAAGAGGGGACGATTGAGCAGGAGGAGCAGGATATGCTGTACTCGGTGCTTGAGTTCAGTGATACGACCACACGGGAGATCATGACACCCCGCGTAGATGTAATCCTCATGGAAGATACCGTGACGTTTGAGGAGGCGATCCGGATCTTCAATGAGACCGGCTTCTCCCGGATCCCGGTATTCCATGAGCATATCGACAACATCACCGGCATACTCAATGTCAAAGATGTGTTTTCAGCGATGGTGTTACGCCGGAAAGACACGACGATAAAAGAGATCATGTACGACCCCACCTTCGTACCGGAGACAAAAAAGATTGATGACCTGTTAAAAGAGCTTCAGCTCCACCGGGTCCAGATCGCGGTCGTGATCGATGAATACAGCAGCTTTGTCGGGATCGTGACTGTCGAGGACATACTTGAGGAGATCGTCGGTGATATCCAGGACGAATTCGACAAGGAAGAACCTGATGTCCAGAAACTGAGCGAGGGTGTGTATGTGGTAGACGCCCAGATGTGGGTGGACGAAATCAACGAACAACTGGGGATCAACCTTCCGATTGACGAGTCTTATGAAACGATCGGGGGACTCCTGCTCGACCGGCTGGGACATATCCCGCAACATCCCGGGGAGAAGGCGGAGATCGACGACGGGAGACTGACGCTTATGGTCATGCAGATGCGGGGTCGGCGGATCGTGAAGGTAAAGGTTATCGCGCACCAGATGCAGGACGGGAGCAGCCGTGAAGGAGGCTCTGCATGAATCGTGGGGGTGGTCTGGTATGACAAAAAGGATTGCTGTGCTGGCGTCAGGGAGAGGGTCGAATTTCCAGGCAGTGATCGATGCGATACGGGACGGAAGGGTGCCTGCGACATGTGTACGGCTCATCACCGATAATCCCGGGGCATATGCGATCGAACGGGCAAAACAGGCCGGGGTCCCGTGCACCATTATCGATTATACCTCATTCCCGTCCTGGGATGCCTATGAGCGGGCTCTTTTACCTGCGATGCAGGACTGCAATGCCGATCTTTTCGTACTGGCCGGTTACATGAGGATTGTGGGGAAAGAGGTTGTGAAGGCATTTGTAGGGCGGATGATCAATATTCACCCGGCGCTGCTTCCCTCGTTTCCCGGTCTGCACGGGCAAAGGCAGGCGATCCTCCACGGTGTCAAAGTATCGGGGTGCACCGTTCATTTCGTTGATGAAAGTCTTGATGGTGGCCCGATCATTATCCAGCAGTGCGTTCCCGTGCTCAAAGTCGATGATGAGGATGCGCTTGCCGCCCGGATCCTCGACCATGAGCACCGCTGCCTGCCTGAAGCAATACGGCTCTTCTGCGAGGGCAGGCTTGTGATCGATGGGCGGCGGGTCCGTATCCGGTAAATTTTCCAGCCCCTGCCTTTTTTACATGAAACGCTGATACGTATGCGAAAACGGAATCAGGGACTACCATGAAAGAGCGTTCCCGCACCCCCCAGACGAAAAAGATCGCACGCGAACGTTTAGCAGTGCTCTTTTCTCTGGCACAGGCAATATTTTCCACACACCCCGCATTGAGTTCCAGGTACGTGGAGATTGCCCGGCGGATTGCGATGCGCCAGCGGATCCGGATCGACCGCGAATTCCGCAGGCAGTTCTGCCGGCACTGCTCATCGTTTCTGGTGCCGGGGAGAACCTCGCGGGTGCGAGTACACGGGGGCAATGTGGTGGTCACCTGCTTGGGCTGCAAAAAAAAAAGACGATACCCGGTAGGGAGGGATGCTGACAATGGACAATGACCGGTCGATGCAGGATTTGAAACCCACGATCTGGATTGGAAAATCGGGCTGCACGGACACCATGATCGACGAGATTAAAGCCCAGCTCAAAAAGCGCACACTCATCAAGGTGAAATGGCTCCACAACACCGATATCGACCCTGAAGCAATTGCACACCGGACAGGAGCAGACCTCGTCGCGGTCAGGGGGAGAACACTCGTGCTTGCCCGGCGCAAAAAAACAGGGCGTTCTCCGTGATGTTTTAAAGGGAACGGCAGATTTTTTTCACTCGAAATATATATGAACTTACCTCACAAATAAGATAAGACTGTTATTTATTAGAGCAACAGTGAGGTCCAGATATGACAACCGTGTACGATGTACCGGCTGACCTTCTCATTCGTAAGGTCGCAGAGGTGCTCAAGTCCCGGCAGGAAATCAAACCGCCCGCGTGGGCAGCATTTGCAAAGACCGGTGTCCATAAAGAGATGCCCCCCGAGGATCCGGACTGGTGGTATGTCCGCTCGGCGGCAGTTTTGAGGCGCGTCTATGTTGACGGGCCCCTAGGTGTCCAGCGGATGCGCAGCTTTTACGGCGGGAAAAAGGACCGCGGCTCCAAGCCAAACGCATTCCGGAAGGGCAGCGGCTCCATCCTGCGCAAGGCGCTCCAGCAACTCGAGGCGTGCAAATTTATTGTGCACGACAAGACCGGGCGAAGGATCGCGCCGGAAGGGCAGTCTTTTATGGATTCAATGGCAAAGGACACGCTGGTGAACCCACCCGCGCCCATACCAAAGAAGGTGCAGCCTACCAAGGCAGAGCCAAAGAAACCTGAAACAGGGAAAGCAGAGAAGAAAACATCAGCAAAGAAAGGCGAAGCAAAGAAGCCGGAAAAGAGTGACGCGCCAAAGGCTGATCACAAGAAGCCTGAGGCAAAAGACGTAAAGAAGTCTGAAAAGAAAGAGTGAAGGGATCCCAATGGGAGACGACGAGCTGGCTGAAATCCGAAGGAAAAGGATGGTGCAACTGCAGCAACAGGCAGCAGACCAGCAGCAGGGCATGCAGGAAGAGCTCGAACGTCAGCAGCGACAGAAAGCCCAGTTGCAGATGGTGCTCATGCAGATACTTGAACCGGATGCCCGGGAGCGCCTAAACACCATCAGGCTGACCAAGCCGGAGTTTGCCGGGGCAGTCGAACAGCAATTGGTCCTGCTCGCCCAGAGCGGCAAGCTGCGCCAGAAGATCAGCGACGCACAGCTCAAGGAGCTGCTGCGCCAGCTTGCACCAGCCAAGCGGGATTATTCGATCACGCGTAAATAATGAGAGCGGGAGTGCTGTACAGCGGTGGAAAGGACAGTTCCCTTGCAGCAATGATGCTGGGTACGTATTATGAAGTCGAACTGAATGCGTTCGTCTTCGACTCCGCCCGAAAAATCCCGTCTGTTGAGGCTGCGGCGCAGGTGTTGGGACTACCTATAAAAAAAAGAATATTCCGCGAAGGATTGTTGACTGAGGCGGTGGATCTGGTGACACAGCGAGGTTTTCCTAATGAGGCGATCAATCTGGTACACCGTACCGCCGTTGAAACCCTCTGTAGTGAGTACCGGGTTGTCGGGGATGGCACACGGTTTAACGACCGCGTCCCGATGCTGACGCGTGCGGAGGTTCAGAGCCTGGAAAGCCGGACAACCACCTCCTATGTCCGCCCTTTGCTGGGTTTTACAAAAACCGAGGTTGACCGGCTCGTGGACCGGTTCCTTGTCGTCACATACGGAGAGACCGGAACGATCAACAACGGCGACTATGAAGCGGAGATACGGGAGGAATGTCGTGCCCGCGGCATCGATACAGCCCCTCTGTTTCCGCACCACCATGACCAGTCACTGGTTGTGGGACGAAAAGATACTAAATGAAAGGTGAATGAACATGAGCAAATTAAGCAAAGGCAGAAAGATACGCCTGGCAAAAGCATGCGACCAGAACCGCCGCGTGCCCCAGTGGGTTATGGTCAGAACAAAGCGCAATGTTGTTGCGCACCCGAAAAGACGCAACTGGCGCAAGAGCACATTAAAGGTGTAACCGATGGCAGAGAAGTTGCAGGAGCACATCTATATCATCCCGCTGCGGGATACGCGCCGGGCTCCGCGGTGGAAGCGGAGCAACGCTGCGATCAAAGACATTAAAAAGTACCTCGCCAAGCACATGAAGAGCGACGAGGTTAAGCTTGATAAGAGCATCAATGAAAAAGTCTGGGACCGGGGGAGTACTAAGCCCCCCTCAAAGATCCGGGTCCGCGCCATGAAGATGGAGGACGGACAAATCCAGGCAGAACTCGCTGAGGAATCGTGAAGATGGAACGGACAATCACGTTCACAGGTGGGCCGCACATCGGGGTATTTTCCCGTGTTCTTGAGGACATTGCGGTCATTCCCCCGGAAGCACCTGATGTTTTCAAACAGGGTATCCGCGCCGCACTCGATGTTGAACTTGTCGAAACGACGATCCAGGGCAGTGCGATCATCGGGTCACTCATGGCCGGCAACCGCAAGGGCATCGTCGTGAGCGGACTTGCCACAAAGGATGAGATTGCCGTACTATCAGATTACCGTGAAGTGATGCTGCTCTCAGGCACTATGAACGCTGCGGGCAATATAATACTGGTAAACGACAAAATCGCCATTATCCATCCCGAGTTGGAGAAGGAAATTGCAGATGCAATCGGCGAATTTCTCGGTGTTAACGTGATGCAGTGCTCACTGGGTGGAGTGAAAACTGTCGGTATGGCGGGTGCCGCGACCGGCAAGGGCATGATTGTCCCTCCACGTGCAACCGACCAGGAACTCACAAGGCTTGGGGAATTTTGTGGTATCCCAGTTGGTACTGGCACGATCAATATGGGCAGCGGGCTCGTGGGAACAGGACTATTGGTCAACACCCGCGGCTATATTGCAGGTGCACTGACAAGCGGGTTTGAACTGGGCAGAATTGAGGATATATTTGGATTTCTGGAGTGAATGAGATGGAAGAGAAGATGTTTGAAGTCAAAGGCACGTTTCTGATGGGTGAGGACTGGAAGCCGTACACAAAGGTGATCAAGGCGCCCAATGAAAAGCAGGCACAGGAACGTGCTTTTGCGCTCATGGGCAGTAAACACAATCTGAAGAGACGGTATATCAAAATCGATGGCGTGACACCGGTTAAGAGTGAGTAATTCCAGCCTCCCTTTGCTTTTTGTATAGCCTGGCAGGAAAGGTAATCCCTCTTTTAACGAGCACCCATTGTTCCTATTTTCCTCCCGAGCCGCATGGGAGATTTGCGGCATTTGCGAGGTAGGGAAGTACCCTCGACAATGATGTATTTATGGTGATGAAGAACATACAATAGAAGAGTTATACGAATTCTGTCATCAACGTAAGAAAAGGGGTGGTACATAGTGGGAAATAACGCAGAAATGGTGGACCAGCGCGAGCTGCTGACCCTTGAGCATTACCTCAAACAATATGGGCAGCAGGCGGAAATTTTTGCCGGTCAGCTGGAACTGATGGAAAACGGGAGGATGGAGGCGCTCGCCGCAATCGAAGCACTGCAGGGCATTTCTGATGCAGATGACGGTACCGTCCTGCTGCAGATCGGCGGTGGCGCAAGTCTCCGGGTCAAAGTGCTTGAACCCGACAAGGTGCTCCTCAACATCGGTGCTGAGGTGATTGTCGAGCGGACGAACAAGGATGCGGTCGAGTTTTTAAAAGACCGGATCACCGAGATGGAAGCCTCGGAAAAGAAGGTAGTTGAGACACTCGACCGGCTCCGCAGCCAGATGAACGAGATCACCAAAAGGCTTGAGCAGGGATACCAGCAGGCGGTGCAGGCGGAACAGCAGTATTCACCGCCGGCACATGGTGAAGAGGACTGAGGCAGGATCTGTTGCATGTTCAGTGGGCTTCGGGAACGACTTCAGGCTGCCCGTGCAAAGCTGGGCATCAGCATAGAGGCAACCATGACACCACAGCCACTGCAGGAAACACCATCTGCCGTTCAATCCGTGGTGCAAAATCCCGGGGTCTTTTCTGAAAAACCAACATTTGCCAATAAGATAAAGACGCTGATTATTGATCGGGAGTTGATCGTTTCTGAAAAGGAACTCTCTGATGCGCTCTCAGAGCTTGAGATCACATTACTCGAGAGCGATGTCGCCCTGCAAGTCACCGATGCGATCATCGCCCATGTACGAACCGATCTCGTAGGAAGACACCGGAAGATCGGGGAATCGGTGGATGGACTTGTGGTCGGCACACTCAAAGGGGCGCTCCTCGATGTGCTGGGAAAGGGTTTTGACCTCACGGAATATGTTCGGAACCACCAGCGCCCGGTAAAAATTCTCTTCACCGGTGTGAACGGGACAGGAAAGACAACGACGGTTGCAAAGATTGGTTTTTTTTTAAAAAAACAGGGATTTACGGTTGTAATCGGTGCCGGGGACACGCACCGCGCCGGGGCAATCGAACAGATTGAAGTGCATGCCGAACGGATCGGGATCAAGATTATTCAGCACCAGCAGGGTGCGGATCCGTCGGCGGTGCTCTTTGATACCGTGCAGTATGCCTCTTCACACAAGATCGACGTGGTGCTCGCTGATACCGCGGGCAGGTTCCACACCAAGGCAAACCTGATGAACCAGCTGGAAAAAATCCGCCGGGTGATGAAGCCAGATCTCATCGTGTATGTCGATGAGGCAGTGGCAGGAAATGATGCGGTCGTCCGTGCTGCTGAATTTGACAAAACCGTCGGGGCTGATGCAGTTATCCTTACCAAGGCGGACATGGATTCACGGGGGGGTGCCGCTATCTCGATTGCACATACCATCGGAAAACCGCTTATGTTCTTGGGTACGGGTCAGGCATACGATGACATTATGCCATTCTCACCCAACCAGATGGTTGAGGACCTGCTGGGTGATACATGATGCTCGATACACTTTCCAACTCGTTAAAGGATGCCCTCAAGAAGCTTGCGGGAAAAACGGTGGTTGATCGAGCAGCAGTTGATGAGCTGGTAAAGGATTTGCAGCGTGCGCTGCTATCCGCGGACGTGAACGTGAAACTTGTCATGGATCTCTCCAAGGCAATCCGGACGCGTTCTCTTGAGGAGCCGCCTCCCAAAGGGATGGGCGTGCGCGAACATGTGCTGCGTATTGTTTATCAGGAGCTGGTCAGGCTTATCTGGGCATCCACGGATCTGAAGCTGGAACCCCAAACGATCCTGATGGCGGGACTGCAGGGCAGTGGTAAGACAACAACAACTGCAAAGCTTGCCCGCTATTTCCAGAAGAAGGGGCTTAGGGTGGGTGTCATCTGTGCCGATACCTTCCGCCCCGGTGCATACGACCAGCTTTATACCCTGTGCCAGAAGATCAACATTCCCTGTTTTGGCAATCCGCAGGAAAAGGACGCGCTTTCGATCACCCGCAACGGACTTGCAGCATACCATGATCTCGAAGTGCTTATCGTGGATACGCAGGGCAGGCATGCCCTCGAAGCGAACCTGATCCAGGAGATCATCGAGTTAAACCGGCTCACGAAAGCCACGCACCGTTGGCTCATAATTGACGCCGCTCTCGGTCAGCTTGCAAGCGAACAGGCGCGACGATTCCATGAAGCGATCGGGATTGACGGAGTCATTATAACAAAAATGGACGGCACGGCCAAAGGTGGCGGGGCACTGTCCGCGGTAGCGGAGACAAAAAGCGGGATCGTCTTTATCGGGCAGGGGGAGACGGTTGAGGATCTGGAGCGGTTCGACCCGGACGGTTTTATCTCCCGGCTGCTTGGCATGGGCGACCTCCGGGCGCTTGTGGAGCGGGCGGAAGAAGCCATCAATGCGGATGATGTGGACGTCAACGCGATGATGAAAGGCAAGTTCACCCTTCGCGATATGTACAAGCAGCTCGAAGCGCTCAACAAGATGGGGCCGCTCAAGCAGATTATGAGCATGCTTCCGCTGGGCAATATGGAGCTTCCGGATGGAGTCTACGATGTGACGAGCACCAAGATGGTACGATACCGTATCATCATGGACTCGATGACGAGTAACGAGCTGGACGACCCTGCGCTTATCAACAGCTCGAGGATGCAGCGTATTGCCCACGGGGCCGGGGCGACGCCCGATGAAGTCCGGGAGCTGTTGAAATACTATAAGATGATGCAGCGGACGCTCAAGGGGCTGCGGGGCAGTGGCGGAAAGTTCAACATGCAGCGCCTGATGAAGCGGTTCTCGGGAATGCAGTGAGCATGACCTCGTTTGCAGTTATCGGGCACACCGCCCGCTCGGATGGAGCGTTCAGCCTTAACGACCTTCCGTCAAGCGGTGGGCGCATGGACGTGCTCTGCCGGTGCGTGAATGCGTCGCTCTTTCTTTCACACGGATTACGGCGGGATGTGGAGTGCTTTCTTGTATTTCAGGGGGAACCGGGTCCGAAAAAAACAGTAAAATTTTCGGGAAGCTCCTTACGATCGCTGAACCCCGATGAGCGAAATGCCGGGGCGCTGATAAAAAAAGCACTGGTGTTACCATGTGGTGCGGAATTCCGCGAAGCGTCTCCCGGCGTTTCAGTCCGAAAGGGAGGGTTCGAACGTCTTGTGCAGGAAGGTGCATACTCTGTACTCGATGAACGGGGCACTGATATCCGAAAGGCAGATCAGATCCCCTCGGCATTCCTTCTCTCTGACCATATGAACTTCACGATAGAAGAAGAGGCGTTCATTTTGGATTGTCCGAAATATTCTGTTGGTCCTGCGGTCCTCCATGCTGACCATGCAATTACGGTCCTGCTGAATGAACTGGACCGGAGGAATGCCGGATGGAATTAGATGAAGCAGTCGAGAAGATCCTTGCCTACGGGGCGTGCTGCGACCACTGCTTGGGCAGGTTCATGGGTAAACGAGGGCACGGGCTCTCCAATGGCGAACGGGGCAGGGCTTTCCGAATCTACCGTGCGATTGCACAGAACCTGAAGTACGAACCGTTCTCTGGTTCCTGCTGGATCTGCAATAATTTTTTTGATCATATACATGAATGGGCAGAACACATTGCGGTTGCGTGTCTTGGGATCGAGTATACAACATTTCTTGTCGGTTGCCGCGTTCCCCCTCTGATCTCCGAAAGTGAAGAGATGGTCTGGAGCGATCTGTCTCTTGCTGACCCCGAACCGATAAAGTCCGAAATTAACCGCGAGGTGGGAAAGGCTTTTTCTGCCATGAGCGGAAAAGAAGCGGACTTTAAAAATCCCGATATCGTAGTATTACTTGACTTTGCAAAGGATGCTGTTGATGTACAGATCAATCCGGTCTTTTTCTACGGCCGATACCGGAAATACGAGCGTGGCATCCCCCAGACGCACTGGGACTGCAGGGCGTGCCGGGGTGCAGGGTGTGAGATGTGCAATTTCACCGGTAAGCAGTACCAGGATTCCGTGGAGGAGCTGATCGGGCGGCCGGTTACTTCAATGTTTTCTGCAAAGAATGCGATTCTTCATGGCGCGGGAAGGGAGGATATTGATGCACGGATGATTGGCACGGGACGACCATTTATCCTTGAAGTTGTCACTCCCAAGCGGCGGACGGCCGATCTCACCGAGGTTGAAACGGCAATTAACCAGAGCGCAGAGGGGCGTGTATCTGTTGTCCTGTCGCGCTGGTGTGTGCGGGCAGAGGTGGAAACCCTTAAATCAAACAAGGCTCATAAAAAATACAGGATTATAGTCAATGTTGAGGGTGCTCCCTCAGCGGCGGAGTTCGCAAAAGCCGTCAAATCCTTAACCGGCGCCATAATTCACCAGCGCACTCCGGAAAGGGTCGCACATCGGCGTGCAGATAAAATCCGCGAACGCAGGGTTCTGGATATTGAATGCACTGGTGAGGATGCCGGCAGGTTTATCATTGAGGTTACGGGCGAAGCCGGGCTCTACATCAAGGAGCTCATATCCGGGGACAACGGGAGGACCCGGCCAAGCCTTTCGGAGATGCTCGGACTCCCCACCCGTGTAACCAGCCTCGACGTCGTAATGGTAGAAGAGAGAAAGGAGGAATAATATATGGCACATCACAACGGACCACGAAAAAAGACTCGCTATAAATTCAAGAAGGAGCTGCGCCGACGGGGACTCCCGCCGGTAACATACGTCATCCAGAAATTTGAGATCGGTGAGAGAGTCCACATTGTCTGCGATTCCAGCATCCAGAAGGGCATGCCGCACCGCCGGTTCCACGGAAAGACGGGCACGGTATTAGGCCAGCGTGGACGCGCTTGGATGCTCGCAGTGAATGACGGAAACGCCGAAAAGATCGTCATTGCAAGACCACAACATCTAAAAGCACAAAAGTAAATCCTCTGTCAGGTTATTGGCATGAAAGTCAAGGCTATTATTAGCGAAGAGAAGGTCACGCTTCCCCAGGTGCGGGAGGTTCTGCTGGGTGTCGAATCGCAGCGGATCGCCGCGGAGAAGGAGATGGCTTATGAGTTTCGCCGCAGCATCGAGCATGCCAATCAGCTTGCCAAAACACCGCCTGAAAAATCACAGGCGCTTGTTGTGGAACTCCAGAAACTGGAGAAAATGAAACCGGAGATCGCGTACCGCATAACCAATATTATGCCCCGGACACGGGACGAACTGCGGGCGATCTATGCCAAGGAGCGGTTTACGCTCTCCCCTGAAGAACTCGATTCCATCCTTGAGATCGTCACATCCCACTTCTGAGGTGGCGCACTTGAAGGTCGAGAAGAAGGAGGTTAACGCCGTAGTACTTGACATTCTGGCAAAGGGGCATCCGGAAGATCCCCGCCCTCCGTACAAACGCGAGCCCCTCGTTCAGGCCATGGGGCTGGAACAGTTCAAGCTGCTCGAGCTCGTTCCCAAAGCCAATGTGCCTATAGAACTCTACGAGAGTCTCTATATCGGTGATGGTGAAAGGGAGAAGATCGAGCGGGTAAAGCGACGCATCGGTTACGAAGAGCTGACGCAGACCGCCCGTGGAGAACTACCTTTTTTGGTCGAGAAGGAGGTCAAGCAGCGCGAGCACGACTTCGTCCAGTTCTTTAACACCGCAGTGCCGATCACCCCGAAAATGCATATGCTTCACCTGCTCCCAGGAATCGGCAAAAAGCTGATGTGGGAGATTCTGGATGCCCGTAACCGCAAGCCGTTCGACAGCTTCGCTGATATTGCAGCACGGATAAAGTCTATTCCCCATCCCGAGAAGATGATCATTTCCCGGATCATGGAAGAATTACAGAACAAGGACGTCAAGTACCACGTTTTTACTACAAAATGAAGGCGTACCGTGACCAGCATTTCCTGATCGACCAGAGGGCAATTGAGCGGATTGTAAATGTCATTGAGGTCAGGGATCGTGAAGTGCTGGAGGTTGGGCCCGGCAACGGTGCACTGACGAAGGCGCTGCTTGAACGCGGCGCGATTGTACACGCGGTAGAGCTGGAGGGGGCGTTCTGTGAGGGACTTACCGAACGCTTTGCCGATGAGATTGTTGCTGGGAAGCTCACTGTAACCCACGGCGATGCAGCCCGGTGCGATCTTCCTCCTTTTTCACTTGTGGTTTCAAACCTGCCATACTCGATCTCATCGAAGATCACATTCCGGCTGCTCAGGATTGGTTTTGAGGTCGCGGTTCTGATGTACCAGATGGAGTTTGCACAACGTTTGGCTTCGCCTGCCGGTACCAAGGACTGCGGGAGGCTTTCGATAATGGTGCAGACCTATGCGACCGTGCAGCAGTGTTTCACGCTCTCTCCTAACTGTTTCTCACCAAAACCGCAGGTGCACTCAACTGTGGTGAAGATCGTTCCTCGTCCGCCGATTTTTTATATTCACGATCACAACCGTTATGCGGATGTCGTACGGGCTCTTTTCTCCCATCGGCGAAAAACGGTGAGAAACTGCCTGAAAGCATCGAAAGGGATGCTTGATCCTGTATGGGTTGATCGCGTACTGGCGTTTCTCCCTGAGGAGATCCTTGCGAGCCGTCCAGAAAAATTGTATTTAGAAGACTTTGCGACAATATCCAATAGTCCGTGATCTTTTTTTCAGCAGGACTCCGCATCATTGCACAGCCTTTTCTTTGTTCCAGTACTTGAACACCTCAAACCATACGATACTGAGAACGCCGGCTCCGGTACACATAACAAGATCCAGCGGCGGAACTGACCCGAACCTGAAGAGATCCTTGAGTGCCGGAACATTCAGGACAATAAGCAGGCAGGAAAGCGTTCCTAGAAAAACCCACCAAAGTGCTTTATTGGGTGATCGCAACGATTTAACTAGGGTTTCTGACCACGACCGGTTTGTCAGGATCAGCCCGAGATTAGCGATCACGATAGTTGTAAATGTTAGGGTTCTTACGTCAGGTTCAGAAAAGCCCCGTGCAAGTGCGGTGATATAAACAATCAGGACAATGGCTAACACAACTGCTCCCTGGAGGAGACTGAGAGTGAGCATCCGACGTGTAAAGAGCCCGTCTTCCGTTTTTCTTGGCTGGCGTTTCATCACGTTTGCTTCTTCTTTTTCAGATTCAAACACAATCGAACATGCAGGATCAATGATCAGCTCGAGGAACACAATGTGCACCGGAAGCAGAACAAGCGGCATGTTGAACAGAACTGGGATGAGCGACATGCCCGCAATCGGGACATGGATGGAGAAAATGTATGCCATCGCTTTTTTTAAGTTATCAAAAATTCTCCTGCCCAACCGAACCGCTGAAATAATCGATGTGAAATTGTCATCGAGAAGAACAAGGGACGACGACTCCCGGGCGACATCGGTTCCCCTGCCACCCATGGCAATACCTATATCCGCGGATTTTAGTGCTGGGGCATCGTTTACCCCGTCTCCGGTCATGGCGACTACTTCACCATTTGCCTTTAACGCATTGACAATCCTGAGCTTCTGTTCCGGGACAACCCGGGCAAAGATGGTGACCGTGCCGATGCGCCGCCTGAGGTCATCCTCTTCCATTACCTCAAGTTCAGCACCGGTGATACAGCGGTCGGCGCTGGCAAGACCGATCTGACGTGCGATATTTTGTGCGGTAAGGGGATAATCCCCGGTGATCATAATCATCCGCATCCCTGCCTGGTAGCATTCTCTGACCGCTTCTGCCACCTGTGGGCGGACCGGGTCGGTAAAACCCACGAGACCCAAAAATTCAAAGGTGAAATCGTGTTGCACCTCGGGAAGATCCGTTATTGAAAACGAGGCTTTTGCCACACCCAGTACACGAAGACCCTCTACGGCCATTGTGTTGATTGGGCCTGCCATGTCCTGCTGCATGGTTTCATCAAAATGGCACAGGTCGGCAATTGCCTCAGGCGCCCCTTTTGCCGCAATAATATATTCGTACCCATCAGGGGATCGCCATACGTTTGACATGGCAAGTAAATTTGGTGAGAGGGGGTATTCCTGGACAAGTTCCCAGCTTGTATGGATATGTTCGGTTTTCCCGAAATCTCCGTCAGAGAGGGAGAGTAAGGCTTTCTCCATCGGATCGAAAGGGTCTTTTTTGCAGGCAAGGATACTGAACTCGGCAATCTCATGGCAGACATCGGGGACAGAATTTGTGTCCACGGCATCATACCTGCACATCTGACCCTGTGCATAAAATGCGGCGACCGACATCCTGTTCTGGGTGAGGGTGCCGGTCTTGTCGACGCAGAGAACGGTGGCTGAACCAAGCGTTTCAATCGCCGTGACCTGCCGGGTAAGTACGTTCCTTTGCGAAATCCTCCATGCACCGAGCGCGAGAAATATTGTCAGTACAACCGGGAACTCCTCAGGCAGGATCGCCATTGCAAGGGTAATCCCTGCGAGAAATCCTTCAACCCAGTTGAACCGGGTGAAGCCGTACACGACCACGATGATGGCACACAGTCCAATCCCGAACAGTGCGATCGTCCGGACGATCCTTGCGATCTCTGCTTTTAACCGTGTCTCGCCCCGTTCGAGTGTCTGGAGGACTGCCCCAATCTTACCCATCTCGGTCTTTGTTCCGGTTGACCTGACCTCTGCAAGTCCCTGTCCCAGGACGACCAGTGTCCCGGAATAGACAAAAGGCTGGTCATCCCCTCCAGGTCGTTCCAATTGCGTCCCCTCTGTCCAGGATATTTTACGGACAGTTGCTGATTCTCCCGTCAGGAGAGACTCGTCCACTGACACATTATTGGATGAGAGCAGGATCCCATCTGCCGGGACACGGTCACCTTCTGAGAGGATGAGCATGTCACCGGTGACTACCTCGCGGCCTGGTATCCTTTTCTGTTCGCCGTCCCGGATAACAAGAGCACGCGGACTGGAGAGGTTCCTGAGCGCTTCTAATGCACGTTCTGTCTTCTGTTCCTGGTAAACAGTGATCGCGATGATGACGATAACAAAACTCATCAGCATCATCCCTTCGGACACATCACCAAGGAAAAAATAGATCAAACCGCTTGCGACAAGCAAAATAAACATCGGTTCGTGGATAACTTCAAAAATAATCCAGAAAATGCTGCGTTTTTTTGAAGAGGGGAGCTCATTGTATCCCTCTTTTTGGAGTTTTCTTTCCGCCTCTTTGCTGGATAAGCCGGCAACAGTATCAAAATCAAAGACTCGCATTATGGTGTTCCGCAGAATTTGGGTACGTATATTCTGCAACTAATGTTCATAAGATTAATCTGGGAAGTAATAATCACGAAAAAAATTAGTTTTGGTGGGTGAAAAAAAGAGATCAATCTTCCACGGGATCCCCGTGATACCCGTGTGCTGCAAGCACAGTAATCACGTTATTAACCCATTCATGATCTTCGGTGTGCTGCAGCCCGTGGAGATGGGCATGGATATGGGTGTCATGGCCATGGGCTGCCTGTGCACCCGGACCATGCGAATGCTGGATCTGTGCATGCTGGCTTTCAATTGGATGCGGCAAATGGGCTATTTTTTCCTTCCAGAGTGCTGCAAGGATCTCATCCTGGGTCTTGAGTTCGTTGATCCCGATGACCTTTCCGCGAAGCTCCCCGCTCGTGTGGTGATGGATCAACATGCGATAGCACCGGAATTCCCGGCAGATCGAGGGACGATTGGGATAAATTGCGCACGCAAAACCCTTACCTGCGGGATTTTTGCGCATGAATGCGCATCCTTTCTCCAATGCATCCTTTCGATTACCGGATTGTTCAAGGAATTCTTCGTCAATCTCATCAGCAAACTCAGGCTGCACGTGAACGAGGAATAGTTCATTGGTGATCCCGTACCGACAATAGTAATCCCTGTTGGTAAGCTGCCGTTCAATCCTTATGAACTCCCCAAAGCTCTGGCAGCATTTCCCGCACCAGTTGCAATCGAACTTGGCCATTTTTGTATCAGCTCTCTTCAGCCGCAGTGGATAATAAATTATGTGATATAATCACACCAGAACAACCAACAAAATAGTTACAATAGGAGTTGGGAGAGGTCATATTTGAACCAGACAGATTCCTAACGCAATTACTATCAGCGAGGTGATCCCGTCCATAATCATTATCGGTTTTTTAGATTCCCGTTATAACCTATCTTTGGTTTGGATTCGGATTCTCCCAACAACAGTACTTCCGAAAGTAGACTAATCGGTGACTATTGTGGCTTTCTAAAAAAATATATCTTGTGATATACGATATTCTCAATCTATAGGATAGGTGATGATAATGGGACTTCGATTAATAATAAAAACAAAAAACAAGGTTCAACAGACCGGATTAATGAAGATATTTGATGTGGTTTGGGATTGGGGATCGGAACGATCCGATGGTTGTCGGGACAAAACCACAAAAAGGAACAACCTGGGCGTTTAGATTTGCGACACTGATGATTATCGAAGACAATTGCCGGTTGACAATCAAAGCGATACCGGTTAGTGAAATCACTTCGAAAACTGATGTTGTCGCCGAACTTTTGAACTATGCGAAGGAAAGGATCAAGATTGGGGTTGTCTGTATTGATCGCGGGTTCTATTCAGTCGAAGTTCTCTCGACTGTAGAAGGAATGGGCCTGAAGTACCTAATACCTGCTGTCAATACTCCTAAAATTAAATGGATAACACGAGCAAAAGAGCCCCCTCAGATTATTCCATATACAATGGGATCTAAAGAGAGACAGATCTCAACCAAACTTGTGATCATTCTCGATAAGAATATGGAAAAGAGGAATTTTGTTACTAATCTGGATATAGACAGAATGCATACCCGAAAGTTGAATGAGATATACAGCAAGCGGTGGGGGATTGAAGCAAGCTATCGGGTAAAGAAGGATTTCCGATCAAAAACCACGTCTAAAAACTATATTATTAGGCTGTTCTATTTCCTTCTCTCCGTTTGTCTCTATAATCTCTGGGAGATAGTGAATATCATCTTAGCAGTATTAGACCAGGTTGGATCCAAAATACCCATTATCACGGCCAAATTGTTTGGGACAATATTATTCCGTGTCTTTGAGTTGAGCGGGATAGGGCCACCACCTGATACCGCGCCTAAAAAATGTGAGGATATTCAAACGACCCTCAATTTATAATTGAATCTGAAGCATCAGGGAATCGGCGGGTTGACCTCGGTGAAGAAACCGTAGATTCTATTTTGCTTTATGCTTGTAACAAACCGATTTTTGTTATTGACGCATACACAAAAAGAATTTTTTCGCGGTATGGATTTTTTGAAGAAAAAGCAAAATACCGAGAAATTCAAAATTTTTTTATGAGTCATCTTCCAAAGGATGCGATTTTATATAACGATTTTCATGCACAAATTGTTCATCTAGGAAATGCGATTTGTAAATTGGGGCATCATCCCACGGACTTCTTTCCCGACTTCCTCAATAAGGTGTTCTTCATCGGCTTTGGTTAGTGCGGTGAAAACAGGACGGTTGACCATATTCTCAAGCATCCATTCCCGGGCAAACTTGCCGGATTGGATCTCTGCGAGAATTTCCTGCATCGCCTCATAGGCTTCCGGTCCGATGACGCGGGGGCCCCGGGTGAGGTCGCCATACTGTGCCGTATTGCTGATAGACTGGCGCATGTTGGTGAGCCCGCCTTCGTATATAAGGTCGACGATTAACTTCAGCTCGTGAAGTACCTCAAGGTATGCCATCTCCGGTTCGTACCCGGCATCGACAAGCGTCTCAAAACCCGCCTTCACAAGAGATGTGCAGCCACCGCAGAGGACTGCCTGTTCGCCGAAGAGGTCCGTCTCGGTCTCTTCGCGGAATGAGGTCTCAAGTACGACCGCACGGGTCGCCCCGATTGCTTTTGCATACGCAAGCGCAATTTTGTGGGCATTCCCGGTATAATCCTGATGGATTGCAATAAGTGCGGGCACTCCCTTGCCTTCTTCATACTGGCGGCGGACCATAGAACCGGGTCCCTTAGGTGCGACCATGATAACGTCAACGGTTGGCGGAGGTACGATCTGGCCAAAGTGTATGTTGAACCCGTGGGAGAACATAAGGCACTTCTTGTCCGAGAGATGGGGCATGATCTCGCTCTTGTAAACTGCTGCCTGATGTTCATCAGGAAGGAGGATCTGGATAATATCAGCCTTTTTTACTGCCTCGGCAACCGCCATCACCTTCATACCGTCTTTGACCGCTGCGTCCCAGCTCTTCCCCGGCCGGAGACCGATCACCACATTAAGCCCGCTGTCCTTAAGGTTAAGAGACTGCCCGCGCCCCTGTGAGCCATAGCCGATCACAGCTATGCGCTTCTCCTTCAGCACCGAGAGATCCGCATCTGCTTCATAATATTTTTTTAACATGGTGTATCACTTGATATTCATTTTAGAGAGTACATAAATAGGATAGTCGAATTGGTTCGTTTACACAAATTGTAAATTTTTTTGACAACTGCAATTGCAATACCCCAAAATAATTTTATCGAATGATATTACTTTCGGAAGTACTGGACAACAGTACTTCCGAATATCTCGTCAGACGACGGGATTGCATTTTTTACGGATCTTGAGCGTGGAAAATTGTTCCGATACGGTTCTGTTGCATGGCGGGACTTTGAAGCCCTAAACAAAAAGGATTGTGATACTTTTGCGGTTCTTTGATTCAAAATGGAAAACTGATGTGTGGCAATTGGTGGCTGGTGGAACTAAGAAAATATATATCCTCATAAAAAATATTGCTGTAAAAAGAGCAAGTAGTTGTAACAATATGGCTGAGCTGGTGGAACTCAGTTCATTTATCAATTTCTTACATAAAGAAATTGAATTTAATTTCAATTTGAATAGTTTTGACTGTAGATTTCGATTGCAAAAATTTGTTTTTTTAGCCAAATTTTTCGGATGGCATAATGATTATTCTTATGGTATTTATTTGAGGGGGCCATATTCGCAAGACTTGGCTGCTCATTATTATTCTTTCAAAAAAATTGACATTAGATCCGTCCCCACAATCGAATTGACTACATTCGATAAAAAGGCTTTTCTTAATCTAATTAGGAATAAAGAGGATTTATGGCTTGAAGCAGCTGCAACAATCATATCAATGATGGATAGTTATAAGGTCCATTATAAGGGAGATGATTTAAAAACCAAAGTCTTGGAGCGAGTGATTGATTTAAAAGACGAGATTCCAAGATCTGTTATAAATACGGTATACCAAGATTTATCAAGTGCGGGAATTTTTTCAAATATTGTAAAAGCATGAGAGATCCACCTCGGCATGTTCATATTGACACTCAATATCTATATGCATATGTAGTCTCCCGTGGTCATGATGAAGAATCTGAAAGGAAAAAACAGATACAAGAGTTGATCCATAATAAAAACCCAAATGTGAAGGCAATAATCTCATTTACAGCCGTTGGAGAAACCTTTAACGAAATAAATGAAAAAATTACGCATCCAAGAGAGCGAAGACGGGCGATAAACGAATTTATTGATTTATTATCTGAAAAAAGAGTTGATTTGAAACCGGCTAATGAATCGACATTTAAAATAGCTCATAAGATAAAAAAAGAAGACCCACGATTAGACGATACTGATATTTTGATAGTTTCACAAGCAATATGTGATAAACTGGCATATTTGGTGTTGTTTCAAGATAGTAAAATCATAGAATCAGAGGTAATAAAAGATTATTGCGTAAATAGAACAAATAAGGATGGTTATGAGTGTGTTTTAAAAATTAAAGAAAATTATTCTCGATAATTATTTTATAGCCGCCAATCCGATCATCGTTTCCCATCAGATTGATCGGGATGTTTGCCGAAATGCGCGCATGAGGATTCGGTTACAAATTGAGAGTTGTTTGTATAGCCCTCCGTTTTTTAGGAACTCTATTATGAGGTGGAGGGCCCGTTCCTATTATTTCAAACACATGGAATAGCGCCTTTCCAAACAACAGAGCCGTGATGAAAGGTACTTTCTTAACAACCTGCTCTGATTTGGACAGAATGATATTGACCAATTCCCATAAGTTGTAAAGACAGACGCTGAAAAAGAAATAAAATAGTCGTATAATGTAATTTTTCGACGTTGTTTTTGGTCTGAACCCATTTATAACCCTATAAGACGTCTCTATCCCCCATCTCTTTTTGTATAATTGTGGAATACGATGAGCTGAGAGACGAGATACATTTAAATTCGTAATAAAAGCTATCTTTTTACCGTCTTTATCATACGTGATAACAACGTTGGTGAGGATATTTTTTTCTGTGGTTCCTATACGATAATTATTAATGATTTTTGGTGCTTCGTGTTGCCGAAGTAATTTTTTAATTCTTGGATTGAGAGTGGCAGGCATTATGTAATGAATATCCATATTATTTAACATCGAAATGACATCAATTGAGAAAAAACCTCGGTCAAGATATACATTGTTGATGTTGATCCTGGCTTTCGCATAACTCACTAATTCGTGTACGATTTCTTTTCTTGATATGACTCCATCAACAGGAACCGTTTTGATAGTTAATCTGCAATCTTCATCTACTATAGTCAAAGTGGCAAATCTGTATGCTTTAGATGTCCCTCGCTGTGGTTTGGTTCCGACAACCATCGGATCATTTCGATCTCCATAGTAAAGTTGGTCGGTTGCATCGACTGCAATATCAACTTTACCTCTTAAGAATCCATTCTTCTTTGCTATTGTGATGATTTCATCAATAGCTGATTCGAATCCTGATATGAGCTCTTGGGGTTCAAATTTTTTCAAATGATACAGGAGTGTGTCAGCATTTGGACAGCCGTTACGCGAATCAATGATTAGGCTCTGTGAACTCCCCTCCGCGAAATAATTATGAATTCCTGTATACGTTAGCAATTTCAAATAATCATTTTGGGTATATTTGCGCGTATAGGGAATTTTGAGTTTAATATTTGGCAGCAGAACCTTTTTCGTAAGTTGCCATATTTTTCCTGTCCAACGGCTCCGCTTATTGCTAATAGATTTATTACTTTTAACGCCTTGATCCTTTACTGCGGAGTTGGTTGCTTTCACAGGTACCACTCTTGCACAGGAGGGCGACTTTCGACGGCTGTCCTCCTGTTTTACTTCTATTTGAGTTATAAGTATTTAGACGGTGTTATACACTTATCACCTTATACACATACACACATAAAGTATTTATTTATTGTGGTTAAGGGGAAAACCATATAAAGCGAGGAGAGCATTATAATATTTGAGGACAAGTATGGGTAGAATCGATGTTATCCTTCCAGATGACCTTGAAGAAGAGTTCAGAATGGAGGTCGCCAAAGAACTGGGAATGAGAAGAGGTAACCTGACCATAGCGTTACACGAAGCGATCAAATTATGGATAGAAACACATCAACAGAGAAGAAGCGAGATCGCAAAAAAAGCATGGGCAACAAGAAAGGAGAAAAGGGGGGAAGACAATCTTTAAAGAATAATTAATATTAATCACAAAAGTTTTTATTTTCACCCTGCGAGCGACAGATCAATATACAATCAACTTCATATACTTTTTTAAATTGGAGAGATGCTAAATGCAAAGTTGCCAGGTATTTTTGAAAGAAAACCGGCCTAAAATATCAATAATATACGAACCGCGAGGAAAAGCAAGAGAATATTGTGAATTAGCAGCAAATCTCTACCGGGGATGCAGCCATCGCTGCACTTATTGTTACGCTCCTGCAACCCTATATATGTCAAGAGAAGAATTTTGCAGACCGAGTGTTAGAATAGATGTCATAAATAAATTTGAAAAGGATGCTACTATATTAGAGAGAATTGGTGAAAAGCGTCCGATTTTATTATCCTTCACTACTGATCCCTATCAACCGCTTGATATCAAGGAACAACTCACAAGAAAAGCGATTCAAATATTACATAGACATGGATTAAAGGTTTCAATTCTAACGAAAGGCGGCAGACGTTCAGAAAGAGATTTTGATCTGCTATCGAAACATCCAGAATTGAGTGAATACGGGGCCACTTTGGTTTTTACTGATGAAAAGTATAGAAAAGAGATTGAGAGCGGGGCAGCACCAACAAAAGAGAGGATAGATTCAATTAAGAAAGCGCATGATATGGGGATTTTTACTGATGTATCGCTTGAACCTGTATGGATACCTGAACAAAGCCTTGAATTAATCGATTTAACAAAAGATTTTGTTGATTTTTATAAAGTTGGGAAATTAAATTATGATATTCAGGAGAAAACAATCAATTGGAAGGAATTTAAGAATGATGTTATTAAAAAACTAAAAGATTATGGAAAGAAATATTATATCAAAAAAGATCTACAAAACTATTGAAAAACTTGTAAGATACATTTATGCCACTTCCGACTATTTGGTCTATTGAACCCCATACAGAAGCTAAACACAGAATTCTGGAAGAATATTTAAAAGCATGGTTCCCTATCCTATCGAGATTTCATAAACGAATCTTATATATTGACGGTTTTGCCGGTCCAGGGGTATACGAAGAAGGTGAAATTGGTTCACCGATAATTGCTCTTCAATGTTTGTTAGAACATAAGCATAAGTTATACCAAAGATCCGTAGAATTTAATTTTTTTTTATTGAGAAGGACAGGGAAAGAGCTGAGATACTTGATCGAACTATAAAAGAAAGATTTCCTGATTTGCCAAAAAATGTTCAATATGGTGTTTATCCTGCCGATTTTGAAGCAGCTATGAGTGATATATTAGATAACCTCGATAAAGAAAAAAAGCGTCTTGCTCCCACATTTGCATTTATCGATCCATTTGGGTATAGCGGATTGCCATTTTATTTAATACGGAAAATTCTCTCATTCCCTCATTGCGAAGTTTTCATAAATTTTGCTTATAGTTCAATCAATCGATTTATAGATACTGAAGATAGTAGAACAGAAATTTTTGACAGTTTATTTGAAACATCCAAATGGCGTAAGATTAGGGAGATAAATGATCCGACAGAGCGAAACCGACAATTAGTTTCACTTTATACTGTTCAGTTGAAAACTGCTTCGAGATATGTCAGATCGTTTGAAATGGAAGATAATGTCGGTAGAATCTCATACTATCTTTTCTTTGCTACAAATCACGTCAAGGGATTCGTAGAGATGAAAAGCGCGATGTGGCGGGTAGATTCAAGAGGTTCATTCCGTTTTGCTGATACAACAGATACCGATCAAAGATTTTTGTTAGACTTTGATAAAACCTCCTGATACCAAAATCAAGCCGAATTTCTTTATCAGCATTTTGCCGGAGATACCGTAACAGGAAAAACCGTGATGGATTTTTGTGAAGAAGATACAGGATTCCCGACCCGTTGGTCTAAAAGTTTAAAAATTTTAGAGACTTCCCAACAAATAACTGTGACAAATAGAGAGAGAAGAGGGATTTATCCCCCCGGATGTGAGATCACATTTAAAAGGCTTAATTAAAAGAGAATAATCGACATTCTTACAGATATCCCTTGTATTACGGAGATGATTGATTATAGGAATTGTAAAAAGAGGTCTTAAAAATGAAATGCGAATACTGTGACAAAGAAATGGATGCCAATGACCCAAATTATGCTAAAAGTAACATTCACTACGATTGTGCAACCAAGCTTTTTTTTAAAATTCTATATCAGAAAGTTACGTAACTTTCTATAGTAAGATGAATATACAGGGGGCATAGAATTCTGCTATAGAAATCTCAAAACTTACCTTCTGCACACATTTAACCTATTAAAAATATCAGAAGCGCATTACCAACCACGTGCTAGCGTAATTAACCGTAGACGAATCAGAAACCGAATTAGAATAATAATAAATATTGCATTATCTTAGTTCTTCTCGATGTAGTTATGCCAAAGGTCCAAAGTAATTTAGTTGAGAAATGTCTGCGGGATTTGTTGAGAGAGAGAGATTATAAAATGAATGAGATCCGCGGTAATGGAGAGACGGGAGTGGATATTGAGGCGAGAAAGGGTGATAATGTCTTTCATATTGAGGTGATTAGTTATAAGAAGAAAGGTCCGGCGAGATCTAAAGATTTTTTCCAGGTTTTTTTCAGAGCCATTTCACGATTAAATGATGGTGCTACCCATTGTGTCATTGCATTACCACTCGAATTTGAAACAGGATTGCCAAAAAGAGTCAAACAATATAAAATTGCTTGGGAAAGAATTGGTAATGTTTTTCCAGAATTGGAAATATGGTTAGTTGATCCTGAAAGTAAAAAGTGTAAACGTACCAAATGGATAGAGTGGCTTGATACCCTAGTCCAAGGTCTGGTAGTATCATAGGTCTGACGGTTGCAGCGGCGGGTTTGTTTACTGCGGGTGGATGTGCCCGGTGTGCGGGATGATGCAAAAGGATTAATCCCGCACAGATGGCAATTATCCCGATCAATCTGATGGGAAACGATGATCGGATTGGCATCAATAAAATAAATTTTAAATTTGTAATTCCGCTTGTTTCTCTAATTTCATTTGTTCTAATAATAGAGATAATTTATTAAAATCAGATATTTTTGGTTTCTTCCGACCATGCATCTGAGTAAAAAACTTATCGAGATCCTTATAGTATATGAACTTCCATCCATATTGATGAATTTCATCACTAAACTTACGCTCTCGAAGTTTACGATTTAAGAGTGGTTTTCGTTCTTCTGGTATGATAATAATACGATTCAGACCATCAACATTGAGATTAGATCCGCGATCTATTGCCTCACTAATACCTGTTGTATTTTCAACTTCAAACTCATATTTTGGTTGACCATTTTTGAGCCAGATTGCATCAATTTCCTTAACTCGATCTGGATTATCACAATCAAAAGGTAATGATTTTACACGTCTCCCTGTTATATCAGCAATTACATCAAATCCAAATTTTTCTCCTATTTGAGCAATATAATCAACCATTATATCGTGTTGACTGATCCTGATAGATACTGATTGTTTAAGTTTCCACTTTTTATCATCTGTTTTTTCAGCGTAATCGTTTAAAACTTCTTGAATTGTTGTTGTTTCTGGGGTTAAAGCATTGGGAAAATGAATGTAAACCTCTTGGAGGATTTCATCAAAACCTAGCTGGATCTCACGATTAAGTGCATTAATAACAACTTTTTCAACACGTTCTTTTAACGGGACTCTATCAATATACGGTACAATTGCTGGATCAGCAAACCACAATTTTTCGTCAACAATTACAAACTCTTTTCCAATATGTTTATTCAAAACGTCATCTATCGATTGTGATGCCGAAAAGAGAAAACCCTCTTGCTTAAGCCGGTCGTAAATATCTGAGTAACTATTGACAATTAACGAGTATTCTGTTGGTTGCCCCCTCTCAGCAATTATCCTTTTTATAGTCTCTACAACAACTCGTTCAAATGTAACTATGTCGGGTTGTTTTATTTTAGATGTGTCACGGGGTTGTGAGGGTTTTTTAAATCTTATATAATAATCACCAAAAGCACTACCATAAGGTGCGAGTTGTGATTTTGGGGACTTGCGAGCTGGGGGTTGATAAATAATTTTTTCCAAATCAAAACCAGCTAAAATGCATGCTCGAATTATATCATTATATATTTCCATTTTCGCGTTGTTGAAAGTAATCGTTAGGTATTTTGAAGGTTTCAATACCCGATAGATTTCACGAAATGCTTTTGCTAGGAGTGTATAATATGTTTTATTATTCTTATCCTTCCGAACTGGACTATCACTAATACATATCTCTTCATCAAAGTCTGGTTTAAAACCCAACCAAGATGCCCACATATAATTAAGTTCAAGATATGGAACATTATCACCATAGGGAGGATCAGTAAATACGTAATCTATACTATTCTCTTTTAATTCTGGTATTGAATTTAAGTCGGTAGCAGAATGTGTATAGATTTTAAAATTATTATCTGAATATTTTGAAGAAAGAAGTTTATTTGATTCTTCTTTCCCTTTTACCAATTTCTCAAATTTATTTCTAAAAAAACGCCAAACATTCATTTCATATCAATTGGGAGGAATCCAATAACCTCTTACTTTCCAACCCGGACCTTGCCCTGGAGTATAAACAAGCAATTTGGAAGCTTGGGGAAGCGCAGCAGAAAAAGCGAATTTCATCATATTGCGGATATCTGTATCGTGAATTTTGTTGATTCTATTGAACAGAATTGAGAGTGCTATAAGATTTCGCTTGCTGAAAAGATCAGATACTTTTGTACCTTTTGCGATGTTTACTCTAGTATTCCAAATTAGCTCGTTTTTGGGATACCAATAAGGTATTTTCTTTTTTTCAATATCAGTAATTTTTTTTATGTCTGTGGTTGTTAAATCCTTGATACCTTTATCCTTACAATTTCCATTTTCACATTCATAGGCAATCTTATTGGGTTTGTTATTCGAATATGTGATATAATAAATTATAGCATCATTGCGACATTTTGGGCAAGAGGTTTTAAAATAACTTAAAATTTCATCTTTTACATCGGTCTCAATTTTTGTAAATTCTTTTTTCAAACTGGTGATACTTATAGGCAACGCAGTTAAAGATGCAATAAAGTTTCCAACCTGATCAAGATCAACACCAATTGCTTTGCGTCCCAATCCGAGAGCTTCAATCGCTGTTACACCTGATCCAGAAAACGGGTCAAGGACGATATCACCCTTTTTGGAATAATGTTCGATATATGTTGCAACAACATTGTCTGGTTTTCTAGCCCAATATTTGTGAATATTATACATTGGAGGATGAAGGCGAGCAACCAATGCATGATTAATATGTGAGATTGATTCACTTTTCGCTTTCATTCAAAATCACTTGTCCTTTTGATGTATTTACAACATTATAAATGAAAAACCAACCGATTTAAAACTTGAAAAGTCCCGCCATTTATCAGCGCGATCAAAATAGCGCGAAGTCCCGCGAAGTTATCAGAACCCAAAAAGGGGAGAATTAAATAAGTGGAAGATTCACCCCCATCCGCCACTATACCAAGATCCGTAAAAAACACAGGTTCGTCGTCTGACGAGATATTCGGAGGTACTGGACAAATACCTTCTTGACGGTATAAACTGCCGGCAGGTGTATAGTAGCGATACCGACTCTCTCAGATGGATCCCGGAACTTATTGCTCATCATCGGGGGAACATTCCGTCGGCATTTCTATCAGATAAGATATTAATTGCCGATAATTTCGGCAATAAACTATTATAGATTTTTTTTCATGTAATTTTAATCATGATGAAAATTTATCACTTGGGTTATACCTTCTGTGAAAAATTGTCTTTTCCAAATGCTTTTTTTGTGTACCAATATGACGTATAACCTCTCATATAGTCTGAAATTTATACACCAGAATGTATGGGGATCATCCAAACCCTGACAGTCAGACAGCAGCACGCGGTTCTTCTGGTCGTCTCGCTTGGCGCTTTCATGGTCTCCATCGATGTTACCATCGTGAATATTTCACTTCCTTCTATTGCCCGCTCTTTTGACATCGATATGGGGCTTGTCTCGTGGGTGGTGATGGTTTACCTCCTTGTCCTTACAGGTTCGCTCACGCTCGCCGGAAAACTCGGCGATATTAAGGGCTTTCGCACCGTGTTTGCTTTCGGTTGTGCGATCTTTACCCTTGGATCCCTGCTCTGTGGGATCTCCGGTACCGTGGGGCAGATGATCTGTTTCCGGGCTGTTCAGGGAATAGGTGCCGCAGCACTCTATGCCATCGGCCCTGCCATGATAACGGAATGGTTGCCGGAGAAGAAGCGGGGATGGGCGCTCGGGATTATGATAACTGTCGTGTCGCTCGGGGTCGCCATCGGGCCGGTGCTGGGCGGGTTTATCACCAATTACACGAACTGGAACTGGATCTTCTTTGTCAATGTGCCGGTGGGAATTGTGGTACTTGCTGCGGTGTTTTTTCTGCTTCCGATCGATTCTTCGCATGAAGCGTCACCAGGTTTTGACCTGCCGGGTGCCGTGCTCATTTTCTTTGCCCTGCTCACCTTCCTCTTTCCGATTAACCGCGGGCTTTCACTTGGCTGGACATCCCCAATTATTACCGGCACGTTAGCTGTCTCGCTTATCCTCTGGATCCTGTTTATTATCCGGCAGCATTCATGTGATCATCCCATCATCGACATGCGGATTTTCAAGAACCGGGCGTTCCTTGCCGGCAACATCGTGGCGTTTCTCATGACGCTCGTCATCAATGGCGCCGAGTTTTTGTTTCCGTTCTATTTTGAAAAGGTTCAGGGTTTATCCCCCCACATTACCGGGCTTCTCCTTGCCATTCCTGCCGTTACCCTGATGGTGACCGGCCCGGTTGCCCGGGGTATTGTCTGACCGGTACGGCCCCCGTGTACTTACAGCCGGTGCCCTCTCGCTTGCCTTTGTGGTGTTTATTCTCTTTTCCCTGTTCGATATAATGACTGCGTTACCGTTCATCATAGCTGCTCTCGCGCTCGAAGGGATCGCAGTAGGGCTCTATTCCTCGCCGAATATGAACCAGATCCTGAGTTCGGGGAGCGGGGATTCCAAGGGGCTCTCCTCGAGCGTGATGATGACGATCCGGCACTTCAGTTCCGCGCTCGGGGTTGCGATCTTTGGTTCCGCCGTCCTGCGGATCCTATTAAAGAGCAGCAGTGTCCTGGGCGTGTCACTCGACAGTGTAACGCCAGAACAGCTTGTTCCCGGGTTCCATGCCTCATTCCAGCTCGGTGCAATTCTCGTCCTGGCAGCACTGGTGCTCGCAGTGGTAATGACGTTCAGGATTAGGAAGCAGGACAAAAAAGTCGGGGAAGTGTCCAACCCATAACGAGAGGGAATGAGGGAAAATAATACCCGCGCTATCTTTTTCCCACTAATTTTTTTATGTATATTCTGTCTCTCACGAATCATATCCGGATCCGCGGATAGAGCAATTATCTTATCTTTATTACGTGCCAAATCTTTCACAATCCATGCCACACCATCCTGATCAGGTCTACATTCCTGCAGAAGACACATACCTCCTGCTCGAAGTTGCCTGTCGGGAGGTCTGCCCGGTTGACCGCGTGCTCGAAATCGGAGCCGGGAGCGGGTTCATAGCAGCAGCACTTGAAAAAGTCGCGGCATTGGTTCTCGCAACCGATATTAATCCCCACGCAGCAGCATACGCAGGTGAGCAGGGTATTGATGTGGTCAGGACTGATCTCTGTTCTGGTGTGCAAAAATCCTTTGACCTCGTGATCTTCAACCCCCCCTACCTCCCCACAAAGCCTGAGGAGCGGATCGATGACTGGCTCGAATGTTCCCTCGATGGTGGAGAGACCGGAAGAGAAGTGATCGAACGGTTTGCTGTTGAAATCAGCAGGGTGCTGGCACCTGCGGGACGGATTCTTCTCCTGATCTCTTCATTGACCGGGCTTCAGGACGTGTCCGGTATTTTCCTGCGACAAGGATTTTCAGTGGCAATCGCGCGGGAACAACTTATGGAAGATGAGGTTCTGTATGTCCTTAAAATTGCTCGATTGTCTGGTGGATAATAAATTAAATTTATATGATCAATCTCCGTCGCATCAGGTTGATAGAAACGACGCATAACATAGCCGTACCCGACAACAGCCACCCGAGATGTAGTAACAGAGTCCATGAGACTGCGGGGAGCGACAACATCCGGAATATTGCGACGATGTGGGTAAGCGGAAGCAGCGCGAGAGCAATATACTGGAATGCAGCAGGAAGAAGGGTAAGTGGGAAGAATGTGCCGGAAAAGAGTGACATCGGGGTGATGAACAGAAACGACGGGTAGTTGAGAGCATCGATGCTTGGCGTGATCGCGGTAAAGCACATCGCGAGCGCCGCAAACAACAATCCTCCGAGGAAAGCAACGGGGATCACGAGAAGAGCGAGAGGGAGCGCTACGACCCCGAACAGGGAAAGGACGCCAAGCATGATCACCACGTACATGACGCTTTTTGTCGCCCCCCAGAGCAGTTCACCCGCGATTACATCCTCGATCGAGAGCGGAGTTGCGATCATCGCATCGAAGGCCTTCTGGTAATACATCCTGACATACGAGCCGTAGGTGCACTCGAAGAACGCGGAGTTCATCACTGCGATTGCAAGAATCGAAGGGGCAATGAAGTTGACGTAGGGGATACCGTTGATCTCCTTGACATAGGTTCCGAGACCGACGCCGATTGCGAGCAGGTACAGGAACGCCTCGACAAACGGGGGGAAGAAGTTCACTTTCCAAGTCCTGATAAAGACCTCAAGGTTCCTGCGCCAGACATGCCATGCCAGCCGTGTGATCCTTGGCATGGAGAAGAATGCTGCCGCCATCATTCCCGAAGTCTCCTGCCGGTCAGTTTTAAAAATACATCTTCAAGCGTCGCGGGTCGGGTGAGCATCTTGTGCGGGTGGCACCTCTCAAGGAGGGTTCGGGCAATCTCGTGTGCACGGGCAGTCGCGATCAGAACGGTATCACCGACTTCCTCAAACGGGATGCCCATGTCCCGCAGACATGCAAGGACATCCTCACTCTTCTCCAGCTCGACAACCTCATTCCCGACGTAAAGCTGCACAAGCTCGGATGGGATCCCTTCATTGAGGATCTTGCCATTGTCCATAATTACAAGCCGGTCGCAGAGCCGCGCCGCCTCGTCAAGGTAATGCGTGGTAAGCACGATCGTGTTCCCCTGTGCCTGCAGGAGCTTTAACCGTTCCCAGATCAGGTGGCGTGCCTGTGGATCAAGTCCGATCGTAGGTTCATCAAGTACCAGGAGTTCTGGACGGTTCACCAGCGCACGGGCGAGGATAAGCCGCCGTTTCATTCCTCCGGATAGTTTTTCGATGGATACATCACGCTTCTCCTCAAGCGAAACGAATGTGAGCAGCTCATTCACCCGTTGTTTCACTACATCCTTCGGAATATCGAAATAACGGGCGTACGTGACCAAGTTACCTTCGCAGGTGAAGTCAGGGTCAAGGTTTGTCTCCTGCGGCACGACACCGATCCGGCGCTTGATCGCGTCAGGGTGCACTTCAGGGTCAAGGTTAAAGACGCGTAGTGTACCTCCTGACCTGGGGGAGACACACTGGATCATCTTCATGGTTGTTGTCTTACCCGCCCCGTTGGGACCTAAAAACCCGAAAATCTCTCCCTTCCGGACAGTGAAGCTGATCCCGTCCACTGCTGAAACAGCACCGTAGGATTTTTTCAAGTCCTGGGCATGAATGACCGGAAAAATCAGATCACCTCTCCTTTATCAGGTAATTCGCAGATTGGCTTAATATTAATAGTTGTGATACAGTCCGACCAATACGGTGCTGCACCCTCCTTATTATGTAATTTCTTATACTATCCGGTCGATGGGAAAGGAAGAGGCTTGGATTACCGTTGTTTTGTGATTCGGGCAATCGCCTGCTGTGCGGCTTCACGGACATCGGAAAACCGGTCCTGCAGCATGGTACGAAGCGGCCCGGTTGCCTGCGGATCTCCAAGTACTGCAAGAGTCTCGATCGCCCCGACTCTGATTACCATATCCCGGTCGTTTAAACATATGATGAGGGGAACTACCGCGGATCGATCTTTGATCTTTCCGAGTGCTTTCATCGCGGAGAGCCGGACATCGGTCTCCCGGTCTCCAATGCGCGATATAAGCGCTGGCACCGCTTCCGAGTCACCGATTTTTCCGAGGGCGAGTGCGGACTCGCTCCTAACCTTCGTATTATCGTCATGAAGTGCCGTCAGGAGCGCCGGTAGTGCTTCGGTTGCCCCTGCTATTCCCAGTGCTTTTGCGGCAGCAGCGCGGATGGCGGCACGGTGATCGGTGAGATCTTTAATGAACCTGGAACTATCTGTCATGATGAAGGTTCATTCTCTTGAGCGTTCGCAACCCCCGGACGAAGCAAACGCATTTATCACCTTTCTTGAATCTTCTTTTGAAAAGCGTTCAGTGATCAGCCTGAGCAGAGAATCGAGATCCTCTTCAGGCAGGCAACCGAGGCTCTCCTCACCCGAAATGATCAGGTCGGAGATATAGTGCAGTTCCTCATCAGTAAGTTTGCCGATTCGGGCAGCAAAGTCCCGTTCATCGACAGCAAAATGGTTTGAGACCGGGGGGAGGATCGAGTGGAACTGGTGTCCCGATCCCGAACAGGTGAGGTCCCCGCATTCAGGTGCGAGCTTTTTTAAAATACCGATATCCCGTTCCGACAGGTCTCGTGGAATTTTTTTCGCCTCCGTGTTTTGTTAGTGCCCGGGTCGTGGAATAAAGGTCCTTGAAGGACAACGTTCGACTTCCCGTTCAGCCGGGACCTCGCCGTTAATCCGGCACTCTCCTCGTTCCTTTGTTATTGGTGTATAACTGAGGCAATCCTTGCAGCAGGGCATTGCACAATTGTTGGTGTATGTCAAACATCAACGTTTGTATATGTCGTTCTTTTACCCATATCAGCAACAGGACCTAGTAAAATTTAACATGCAAAGGCTTGCACTGCTTAAAAAAGATTTTTAAAATGGGATGAAAAGGATACTATTTTCAGAAGTATCTGCCGAGCCAGTTGCGGATCTTTGCACCGATACCTTTCGTTTCCTTTCGGGGTTTCATTGTAGTATCCCCGCCACGCTGGCGGAACGTCCTCTGGGATGCCGGCTCGGAAGGCCGGGGAACGTCACGGAGCGTTCCTCGGGGTTCCTCCGGCTCCGGCTCAAAACCCCACGAGAAACCGACTTTGTATGCGTTCTCGTTCCGGTGGATCCAGTCGGCTGCGGCAAGATAACCCCTGTCCTCAGCCTTTTTTATGGTGTCGTTATGGTCGAGGGTGAAATGGATCTCCCGCTGGAGGGCGACCAGTTCTTCATATACCTTCGCTGGGACGCGAATCTTCTCCCTGCTCATAGCTCTTCGTATACGATTATGATGGGATACGCTATTTAATGATTGTCTTTAAAATGACCACAAATGAGAGAAAAAGGCTGGATTTTTTTGGGTTTTAACCAAGTGGCATTCATTTCTGCTATCTGTTTGATTGCGCCAAAAATTTTTGTTATAGTGCAGTTCCAGTCATAAATCAGCAAGATCCGGATTAGCAAGCATTGTACCCGCCCGGATACTTCGGGCGGTTAGTTTATTACGAAGATTTCTTGCGATTGTTGCGGGCAGATCGATATGCTCATATCCGCAATGCACGGATAGCCGTATCAGGAATGTCAGAAGAGGGACCCACAATTTCCGGATTCATGCTCCGGATGGCAGAAAATATTTCGCAAACTTCCCGCTCGCTCAACCAACGGGATGCAGTAGCGTTCTTTTTTTTGATGAAATACTCAAAGCAAAAAGGATTTATGTGACCGGGGCCGGTCGTTCGGGCTTTGTTGCAAAGGCATTCGGCATGAGGCTGATGCACCTCGGTTTTGAGTCCTATGTTGTCGGCGAGACAATTACCCCTGCACTGTCCGGTGGGGATACGCTCGTCGCCTTTTCAGGTTCGGGAGAGACCAACTCGGTAGTCGATATCTGCGAGACTGCAAAAGACCTCAGTGCAAGGATTTGCCTTGTCACAGCCTCCCGGAATTCACGGCTGAGCAGGATTGCGGACTGCGTCGTGAACCTTGGTGACACCACCGCACCGTACGAAAAGACCCCGGTCGGATATGAGGTGCGCCAGATCACCGGGCAGTACCGCTCGGTAACATCCTCGTTCGCACCGCTGGGGACGCTCTTTGAGACTGCCGCCCTGATATTTTCCGATGCGGTCATTTCGGCGCTCATGGAAGCCCGGCATTCCGATATTGACGAGATGAAAAAAAGACTTTCCAACGTGCAGTAAAAACCCGTGCACCGCTGAACCGGGATCAGTCTTTTTTAAGGATTTGGAATACATTTTTTTAAAACCCCTCCCTCTCGCGTCCTCTTCTCCGAAATTATCGAAGGGATAATCGAGTTCTCAAATGACGCATCAGGAATAAAAAATCCAAAATTTCAGGAAATTGAGATCATAGTGTTGAACGCAAAAATATTGATCAATCGCAGACTTGGAAAAGTCAGTGACGGGTCGAATCAGGGATTGACT
The DNA here is from genome assembly GCA_026394595.1 of Methanoregula sp. Classification (GTDB taxonomy): domain Archaea; phylum Halobacteriota; class Methanomicrobia; order Methanomicrobiales; family Methanospirillaceae; genus MVRE01. The sequence continues at coordinate 74,849 of JAPKXX010000045.1, forward strand.
GCATCATCACTACATCAAAGAACCCTGCGGTTCTTCTCAAGTCTGGTTTTCCCGGTACGTCCGAACCAGACATTTGAAAAAAACTCCATAAGTATCAAAAGCAGGGTCTTCGGCAGGGTCTTCGATTATAATTGCACAAAAAACGGGATGCTGCTATGGCACATGCTTTGTCATAATCCACAGGTTTCACATTCCAAAGGAGCAACCGGACCGGATACCCGGTTATTACCCAACAACACTTTATCTTGCGGTTTCCCATTGTTCACAAAAGTGAGCTTTGATTGTGGAGAATAAAGTCGTAAAACTGGTTATCTCCTTTGGGATCTGCCTCATTGCAGGTTATTTTAATTCATTATACGCCCTTCCCCTGGTTCCGTCATGGTTTGCTTCTCTCAACAAACCCGGTTTCATCCCCCCGGATCCGTTTTTTGTGCCCATCGGACTGGTGGTGTACCTGCTTTTGGGGTTATCACTTTATTTCATCTGGAACTCCGGTACAGGGAATTATAAAGAGAAACAGTTCTGCCTTTTCCTTTTTATTTCCAGCCTTATCCTCAACGTGTTATGGGTCTATACCTTTTTTGGGCTTCGCTCTCCCTTTACAGGGCTTATGGTAATTCTCTTTCTCTTTGCAGGTCTCATGTCCACAATATACCAGACATTAAGGGTATCGTTTGGAGCCACTCTTCTTTTGCTGCCTTACCTTGTCATTTTGTTCGTTGCAGCTTATGCAAATTATATGATCGTTGTCATGAACCCGAATCTCCCCCTCTTTTGATAAAAAAAATACTATGAGGGATCCTGGAACAACCTTTTTTTATTCCGACGATCTTTCTCGTAATATGCGCTCACCGAAGTCGCGGGGAAATGCCTGGAGAAACAGGTACTGTCGAGGAATTCAGGATATAATTCGCAGTCGTTATCCTTTTCTGCACTCTATTTTAATTTACAGCAATAACTGATCCCGGACGCGATTATACCAAAAACAAATGCCCATACCGGGGGTGTTCCTGTTAAAAAGAAGCTGACCATCACGACGCAATAAATCGCGATCGCCGCAATGAACACCTCAACCATGTATAACAATTGAGTTCGGATTAATAAATGTATGTGGAGCCGGTGTATCCAGTCAGGTGTTCACAGGCAATTATCTGCAAAATGACTCTGGTTTTTTTAAATCTATGTGCCGGTTCACACATACTGTGTCTGTATAGTAATCAGGAAAAATACCATTTTTTTGAAATATCTTAAAATCGGATGCTGCTATGGGGATTTGAACCCCAGTCGAAGGAGTGAGAGTCCCTCATGATTGGCCGGTCTACACTATAGCAGCAATCTTGCTCATTTAGGTGGGCGGTTTGTGCACTTAAATGTTGTTTATACGGGAGATTCCTCATGTCCTGATTGAGTAAGTTATTAGTAAATTCATCTCCTTAATAACGAGTGTTTCCAGGTTCCATGCTGGCAACGAAACAAAGAATCAAGTAATGGCACGTTGCAATTACATTTGGATAAGATATGAAAAATAA
>JAPKXX010000019.1 GCA_026394595.1 Methanoregula sp.
GCACTTGCAGCGCGTTCGTCTGATGTCCTTGTCGGGATGGACACGAGGACAACAAGCCCCCTCCTCTCCCACCTGGTGATCTCCGGCATCCTCGCTTCTGGAGGCAGGGCCTATTTTTGCGGTGTTGCACCAACCCCGTCCGTTGCATATGCCGGGCGGACCATGAAAGCGGCATGCATGATCACCGCATCCCATAACCCCGAGGAGTACAACGGCTTCAAACTTTTCAACCCTGATGGATCATCCTTCACACGATCGCAGCAGGAGGAATTCGGCGAACTGATCAAAGACGATCACTGGACTGACTGGCAGAACCAGGGTTCTGTCATACCCTCAGATTCACTATCGGGACACAAAAAGGCGATCCTTGAAAAGGTCAGGGTCACCCGCGAGATCTCCGTGGTTCTCGATTGCGGGAACGGGGCGGGGTGCGTTCTCACCCCGGACCTCCTCATGTCCCTCGGTGTCACACCGGTCTGCCTGAACTGCAACCCTTCAGGGCACTTTTCACGCCCTTCGGAACCTCTGAAAGAAAACCTCCCCTACATCGGGGACGTCATGCGGGCAACCAGTGCAAGGTGTGCCGTTGTCCATGACGGGGATGCCGACCGGACGATGGCATGGGACAACAGGGGCAGGTATATCTCCGGTGACCACCTGCTCATGCTCTTTACGAAATACCTTGGTGCAAAGCATGTGGTCACCACGACCGATGCCTCGATGATGATTGAGGAGGCCGCGGAAGTGCGGCGCACACCTGTCGGGGACGCGTTTGTCTCCGAAGAACTCCTGTCGTGGGGGGATTTTGGCGGGGAGCCTTCCGGTGCCTGGATCTTTCCTGACATCTCCTATTGTCCTGACGGCCCCTTTGCTGCAGCCCTGTTCTGCGAGATCGCATCCGAATGGGATGTGGCAGAAGAACTTGGTACGATGCCTTCGTATCCCATGATCCGTACATCCATTGCTTGCGAATCGGCACCTGAGATCATGACGGCACTTGGTGCAGATAACCCGACTGATGGCATCCGTATCGCGGACGAAAACGGGTGGTGCCTGGTCCGTGCAAGCGGGACAGAGCCGAAGATCCGGATTACAGCAGAGGGCAGGACGCCGCAGACAGCCAGGGCAATGCTCGGACGCGGGCGTGCCCTTGTAAAGAAGGGAAAAACTGCTTAAATGTTGCAGGCAGAGCTGTAGATATGGAATGCGTCGTGCTCGCCGCGGGAGAGGGAAAGCGGATGCGTCCGCTAACGGCAAAGCGTCCGAAAGTGATGCTGCCCCTGGCAAACCGCCCGATGATGGAGCACCTTGTTATCGCTGCACGGAATGCCGGTATTAAGGATTTCGTATTCGTGGTAGGGTATGGCGAGCGAGAGATCCGCAAGCATTTTGGGGATGGTTCCAGGCTGGATATCAGGGTCAGGTATGCTCCCCAGCGCCAGCAGCAGGGCACTGCTGATGCACTCAATGCTGCCCGCGGGTCTGTTGAAAACAGATTCCTCCTCTTAAACGGAGACATGATCCTGCAGAGTGCAGATATCCGGGCGCTGTGTACCCATGAAGCCCCCTGCATGGGTACCAGCACAACCGATCACCCAAAGGACTATGGTGTCGTACTGGTGGATGACGGGCGCGTGGTCGCTCTCGAGGAGAAATCTCCCCACCCGAAAAGTACCATTATCAATGCCGGTGCATATGTCTTTGATCCGGGGGTCTTTGAAAAAGTGGATGCCGTACTCCCTTCACCACGGGGGGAACTCGAGCTCACCGATGCATTTGGTGACTATATCCGGGATAAACAACTCGTGGCGCAACCCCTTGCTTCATGGATGGATGTAGGGCACCCGTGGGACATGCTGGACGCAAATGCATTGCTGATGGCCTCGATTGAGTCAGAAAATGAGGGTGTGGTCGAAAAGGATGTCCATTGTTCAGGACCGATCATAATCGGTAAAAATACTACCGTGAAATCCGGCACCTGTATCGAGGGACCGTGCGTGATTGGCAGCAACTGCCGGATCGGGCCGCATGCCTACATCCGCGGTGCGACGGCTGTTGGTGACAACTGCCATATAGGCCACTGCACGGAACTGAAAAATTCAATCATCATGCCCGATACAAAAATCCCGCATTTCAACTATATTGGTGATAGCATTATAGGCAGCAAATGCAACTTCGGTGCAGGAACCAAGATCGCAAACCTGCGCCATGATCACGCGACGATCAGGGTGGCAGGAAAAGACAGCAGGAGAAAAAAGTTCGGCGCCATCATCGGCGATGGCGTGCAGTTCGGGATCAACTGCTCCGTCAATGTGGGAGCGGTTATCGGGACTGGTGCAAAATTTGCCCCCAACAGTTATATCGAGGGGATCATCGGCGAGAATTCATCGATTCGGTAGGTGGAAGATGCAGGCAGTAATTCTTGCAGCAGGAGAGGGAAAGCGGGTCAGGCCGCTCACCCACAGCAGGCCAAAAGCGTTGATACCGGTAGCAAACCGTCCGATCATCGAATACGTGATCGATGCGCTCACAAAAAACGGGATACGGGATATTATCGTTGTCGTGGGGTACCGGAAAGAGCAGGTGACAAGATATCTTAACCAGCTCAATGTACCTGTCAGCGTTGTCGTTCAGGATAAACAACTCGGCACCGCTCACGCCCTGAAATGTGCGGAACCGAAAATCAAAGGGGATTTTCTCGTACTTCCCGGTGATAATTATATCGATGCAGGGTCGATTGCAAAGATCAAAAATGTCCGGAACGCGATGCTCGTAAAAGAGCACCCCAGCCCTTCGAACTTTGGTGTTGTGCAGTTGATGGATGGGTACGTCACCCATATTGTGGAAAAGCCGGAACAGTCCCCGGGTTTCATGGTCAGCACGGGTATATTCTCCCTTACGCCTTCATTTTTCACACACATCACGGAAAATAATATTACCGACGCGGTTTCCTGCATGCTCCAAGATGGCGGGCAGATCCAAGGGGTTATTGCAGATGACTGGCAGGACGCCATCTACCCATGGGACCTGCTCAAAATGAATGCCCGTCTCCTTGTACATACGCCTCCCTCGCACGAGGGTACATCCAGCAGGAATACGACCATCATCGGCGCCGTGCATATCGGGAAAGGAACCACGATCGGCCCCAACACCGTGATTTCGGGACCCGTGGTTATTGGAAAAGACTGCGAGATCGGACCAAACTGCTGCATCATGCCCGACACGAGCATCGGTGCGCGTGTCAAAGTCGAACCATTCTGCTATATCGGCAATGCACTGCTCATGGACGATTGCTCGATCGGGTCGCACTCCCGTATTCTCGACGCCGTACTCGGGGAGGGATGCATCCTTTCTGACCATACAACCACCTGCATGAGCGCATCGCTTATGGAAATCGAAGGTACCGTTATAAAACCGGAGTTCGGGGCGATTCTTGGCGACGGTGTACAGGCAGGAGCCTTTACCACATTCAGGAATTGTATCGTGGGCAATAACACCACAGTCGAGGACGGTAACCGGGTCATCTCCTCATCAGTCCCTGATAATTCTCTGGTGATCTGAAGTGTGTGGTATTGTCGGTTATATCGGTCGGAAAACCGCTGCACCTATTATCATTAAAGGATTAAAAAAACTCGAATACCGGGGCTATGATTCTTTTGGTATTGCTACAATCGGGAGTGGGATCGAGATCTGTAAACATGCAGGCCGGATCTCCGAGAATGCCCGGTCGGCACTCCACCTGAACGGCACGATCGGCATCGGGCATACCCGGTGGGCAACGCACGGCGTTCCCAATGACATCAACGCGCACCCGCATACCGATTGCAAAAACCGGATTGCAATTGTCCACAACGGCATTATCGAGAATTATGCAATTCTGAAAAGGCAGCTCATTGCACGGGGACACCGGTTCCTTTCTGAGACCGATACCGAAGTTATCGCGCACCTCATTGAGGAGAATTATAAAGACAACCTGCTCTCCGCTGTTCAGAATATAGTTCCGAAACTCCAGGGCTCATTTGCCCTCTTGGTAATCTCTCCGGAAGAGGAGAGGATCATTGCAGCGCGAAATGCAAGCCCCCTTGTTATCGGCATTGGGGACGGGGAATATTTTGCCGCCTCTGACATGACCCCGGTTCTCGAGTATACCGAGCGTGCCGTATTTCTCGAGGATGGGGATATCGCAAGCCTCTCACCTGCAAACCTTGAGATTTATCATGGTGAGAAACGGGTCGAACGTAGCGTTGAACTCGTGGATTGGTCAGTTGAAGACACGAGAAAAGGCGGGTTTGCCCATTACATGCTCAAGGAGATTTATGAACAGCCCCAGGCGTTTTACGACTCAACCCGCACACTTGACCAGGAAACACTGCCTGCGAGTGTGAAAAAGACGTCATCGGTCGCAATTGTTGCCTGCGGGTCATCATTCCATGCCGGACTTATCTTCAAGTATCTCCTCGAGGAGACCTGCGGGATACCCGCACGCATCGAATATGCTTCTGAATTCAAATATTTCCCCCCGCCGGTCAGTTGTCTTGTAATCGGCATCACCCAGTCGGGGGAGACTGCCGATACCCTCACCGCGCTCAAACAGGCAAAATCGCATAATTGCCCCACAATTGCAATAACAAATGTGCCGGGCAGTTCGGTAAGCAGGATCGCAGATACCACGATCTTCATGCGTGCCGGACCCGAGATCAGTGTTGCGGCGACAAAGTCCTTTATCGCCCAACTCGCGGTTCTGATGCAGCTGGTAAACCTCCGATCGGGGGAACAGTTCACAAAAGTACTGCTGCATGCGCACCGGGCAATCGAGGAAGTACTTCTGATGGATCTCTCTGATGCTGTATCAGCCTGCAAACAGGCGCAGAGCATTTTCTATGTGGGGCGCGGCCCCTTCTACCCGGTTTCGCTTGAAGGTGCTCTCAAGATGAAGGAGATCTCCTATATCCATGCCGAAGGTTATGCAGCCGGTGAACTGAAGCACGGACCATTTGCCCTTCTTTCAAAAGATACCCCGGTCATTGCTATCTGCATGCCCGATGAGACGTATGGTGTGATGATCTCCAATATCAAAGAGATGAAAGCACGGGGGGCGCCGGTGATAGCACTTGGTATTGAGGGGGACAGTGAACTTGCTGATATTGTGGACATATTTATCCCCCTGCCGAAAACTCACAAATTTGTTCAAATCCTCACAAGTCTTGTTGTCTTCCAGCTGCTTGCGTACCACACCGCAGTGGCACTGCAAAGAGACGTGGATAAACCCAGAAACCTTGCAAAGAGCGTGACAGTCGAATGATACAGTACGGGATCAACACTCTTGGTGACGGTGCACAGATATTCGAACCGGTGACACTGGGGTTTCCTTCGCGTGACAAGATCAACGAAAGTGGTTTTACCGGATCTACAATCGGAGACCGTGCGATCCTCCGGTCAGGTACAATCATCTATTGCGATGTATCGATCGGTGATGACTTCTCCTCCGGGCACAATGTGCTCATCCGGGAGAGGACACGGATCGGCGACCGGGTCTCAATCGGGACCGCATCCATCATCGAGGGGAGAACAACCATAGGTAATGATGTGAACATCCAGAGCCTGGTCTACATTCCCACGAATACGATGATCGGCAACCATGTTTTCATAGGCCCTAACACAGTTCTCACCAACGACCGTTATCCCCCCTCGCGCACCGGCGGGTTGGAGGGGCCAAGGCTCTCTGATGGCGCAGCGATAGGTGCAAATGTCACCATCCTGCCAGGGGTGTGCATCGGGAAAGGAGCGCTCATTGCCGCTGGTGCAATTGTGACAAAAGACATCCCCTCTCATAAACTTGCTATCGGAGCACCAGCGAAGATACGAGAGTTACCCAAAGCGATGGGAACCCGGTGACACGGGGAAATCACAAGAACAAACAACGCAACCAGAAAAGATACCTTACCGGAACAGAGCGCCATGAAAATCCTTCTTGTCTCAACGCAGGATTATATCCACCACCCGGTCCTGTCGCGGCACCACAATATATTCGAAGACCTTGCAACACGCCATGAGGTGCATGTCCCGCATTTTCATGTGAGCAGAGCTCATGAACGTTCAACTAGGCTGATCGTCCATGAGGCAACGCAGTTCCCCATTCAAAATCCTCTGCTCCATTATACGTTCAACACACCATACCACTTTCATATCCTTAATAAGATTATCAGGGATGAAAAAATCGAGATCGTTGTCGCAGCCCACGTCCTTGCCGGAACGGCTGCGATACATTCAGCAAAAAAATACAATATCCCTGTCCTCTTCGATTTAAAAGACTGGTTCCCGGATTCTGCAGCGGCATATGTGCACAACCGGGTCCTCCAGTGGACAGTTCGCAACGCGGTTTGGGAGATCACGCGGCATAACCTGCGCAACAGTAATAAGATCACGACGGTATCCCCATCCCTTGTAGATAAACTGCAGGGATTGGGTTTTTCGGCCGACCTAGTCACAAACGGGGTCGATACGGATCTGTTCAGACCCCTGGACGGATCTTCCATACGCAAAGAACTCGGTATTGGGCAGGACGATTTTGTCATTGGTTTTATCGGTAGTATCGAACGATGGTATGCAATCGATGAACTGATTCGCTCGCTCCCTGAACTCATCAGGTACAGGAATAATGTTAAACTCTTAATTGTCGGGGGATCGCTCTTTACTGGATACCAAAATGAACTCAGACAGCTTGTTCTGGACCTGAATATGCAGGATTATGTCATCTTCACCGGCACAAAACCCTACAACGAACTTCCCGGGTATATTGCCTGCACAGATGCCTGCACGATCCCGCTTACACCGCCGCAATGGCTCGACATTGCCCTCCCCAACAAATTCTTTGAGTATTCGGCATGCCAAAAGCCCATCGTAATGCGTCCAATACCTGATGTGATGAAAATCGGCGGGCCAAACCTGTTTGTATACCGCACACTGCCGGAATATATCGGGTGCATCAAAACGATTATGGATAATCCGGTTATGTACCATATGAATCTCGAACAATACAGCTGGAAAGAAAAATCCCGCCAGTTTGAAGCGATTTTTGTGGCGATGTCCTGACTCTATTCATCCAAATTTATTTCTGCTCTCGGGAGAAATGAAATACTTTAACAGGATGATCTGATGACCTCCCTCAAAATAATGAACAAACGGACCTATCTCATTATCGGCCTTGTTGCCATTTTTTCCCTCTTTGCCCTCTGGTTACGCCTGATCCCCATGTTCACTATAGGGACTACAGACATCCTTAATGTAGTTGGAAGTGACGACCCACTCTATAACCTGCGGCAGGTCGAACAGATCCTCGCCAATTTCCCGTCATACAACTGGTTTGATGTAATGACCCTGTACCCCACCGGGTCCACAATCTACTGGGGACCGCTCTTTCCTACCCTTATCGCAGTCCTGTGCCTGATCACAGGAGCGACAACGCGCCCGGAAATCATCGCAACCGGCTTGCTTGTCCCCCCTCTGATGGCAACAGCGCTCGTCCCTGTCATGTATTATGTCGGAAAGACCTGTGGGGATTGGAAAACGGGTGTCCTTACATCCGGTTTTACTGCCGTAGTTTCTGGACAAATCTTCTACCGTTCCTTTTATGGCTATATGGATCACCATATCGCTGAAGTGCTTTTTTCCACGATTTTCTGTCTCTTTTATATCTATGCAATACTGTCGGCAAAAGAGCAGAATATTGACTTAAAAAAGCGTGAAACATACAAAAAAACGGTACTATTTTCCATTATTGCAGGAATCGCTTACCTGCTCGGTCTTTTCACGATGCCGACGATGATCCTGTTCGCGATGATTGTCGGCATCTTCACGCTTGTACAATCGCTCATCAACGTCCACCAGGATCGCCCAATTGGATATCTGGCCATTGCCAACACAATTATCTTTTCCACGGCGATCATCGGGCTTCTCATCTATGGGATTCAGCATCCGGGACTCGACCTGAGTCTTTATACAATCGGTCACATCTATGCATATCTCAGCCTTATTAGCGGGACATGGCTGCTTTATGGATTAAGCTGGTATCTCAAAGGGAGAGCAAGATATTATTATCCAGCGGTGCTTGCCGGCATCGCTGTAGCATTTGGTGGAATACTGTTCCTGTTCCTCCCTGATATCTACAACCTGCTTGTATCCAGTTTTTTATCATTTTTCGGACAGGCGGTTGTGACCACCACCGTGCAGGAAGCCCGGGGATGGAGTACTGATCTCGCCTGGTTTGCCTTTAATTACGGGCTCCTGCTCTTTTTTGGCGGCGCCATTGTGATGGCATATAACAATTTTAAGGATGAGCATCCGCACCAGGTGTTTGCACTGGTCTGGTCGGTCGTGATGTTCTATTCCACCTGGCAGCACATCAGGTACGAATATTACCTTGCCATCAATATCGCGCTCCTGTCTGCGGTGTTCATTCATTTTGTGATGGATCTCGGGTGGCCTGATGTGACCCGACTGGCAGCGGGAATAGCTTCCGATCCGGGTTCCCAACGACAAAAAGAGAACGTAAAAGAAGAGACATCAAAAGGAAAAAAACATAAAAAGGGTCATAAAAAAGCAGCAGATACCACATCATTAAAATTCCTGAATCTTGGTCTGATGGTCCTTGCACTGGCACTTGCCATCCTTTTTGTCTATACGTCAGCAAACTACAGTTATGCCAATGCATCCAACAACGCGATCCGGATGAACGGGGACTGGCGCGAATCACTGGAATGGATGGGAAATAATACACCGGACACCGGGGTGAATTACTTTACCATCTATGACAGGAAAACGTTCCAGTACCCGAACACGTCGTATGGCGTTATGTCATGGTGGGACTACGGGCATATGATCACCTATATCGCAAAACGCATCCCCAATGCCAACCCGTTTCAGCAAGGGGTTGCAGGTCCAACCGGATCCGCTGCATACTTCATGGCTGAGTCCGAGGATACAGCAAACGCGATTGCCGACACCCTCGGTACCAGGTACGTGATAACCGATATCGAGATGGACGAGGCGATCAATGGGAAGTTCTGGGCAATGGCGACGTGGTATAATACAACACTTGGTGCATCACCCTACTGGACGACCTATGCTACACCGAGCCAGGATGATCCAAACAAGTTTTTACCGGTTCCGTTAATTAACCAGCACTACTATGACACCATGATTTCCCGGCTCCATAATTTTGACGGATCGCTGACAGATCCAACGACCGTGTATTATATTGAGTATGTCGATCCAGCCGTGTCCTCCGTTGCGGTTCCATTGATTACATCGGCGGTGCAGATGACTGCCCCTGATGCGAACGTAAAAGCAAATCAATACAATTTAAAGGCACCGCAGGGATACCATGCGACTGTACTGAGTCCGGCGATTATGCTCCCTGTTGACACCGTGCCACCGCTCCGGCATTACCGGCTCGTCCACGAATCGCCGACCAATGTCTATGGCAAAAAGACACCGGATATCAAGTACGTGAAAGTCTTTGAGTATGTGAAAGGGGCTCATATTAAAGGGGAGGGTATCATCGAGATACCTCTTGTATCAGATACCGGTCGTACATTCACCTACCGGCAACAGAGTATACATGGCGAATTCATTGTACCTTACTCCACACTTGACAATCCTTATTCAGTGAAGGCAACTGGCAAATACCGAATTTCCGGCACGACCAGTGAGTTCGATGTGCCTGAAAACGCCGTGATGCAGGGGCTTATGGTCAATTAACCCGTAAAATTTTTATCCGGCTCCATTGTCAATCTCCGCGATAATAAAAATGCCACGATCCTGATGCAATCATGACACATTGCAGGGCAATCTCGGGAACCATTTTCTCCCAGCATGATCTGGAAACCCATGATGAATCGAGCTGCAGGCTGCGGGATGCACTACAGGGTGTGCCTCCAGATGTGCCGGTATACGAACCGGACACAGCTTCTTATGAAGACCTGCTCCGCGTCCATACGCCGTCCCATATACGCATGATCCGCGAACTGTGCAGCCATGGAGGGCAGCACTTTATCGATCACAATACCTATATAACCGCCCGGTCGTTCGACGTTGCGTCCCATGCAGCCGGGGCTGCCATCGGTGCAGTGCATTCTGCACTTGACGGGGAGCATTGTTTTGCCATCGTCCGCCCGCCCGGCCATCATGCTGAACCGGACCGGGCAATGGGGTTCTGCCTCTTCAACAACGCAGCAATTGCTGCATCAGTTGCTCTGGACAGGGTAAAACGCGTGGCAATTGTTGACTGGGACCTGCATCACGGGAACGGCACCCAGAAGATCTTTTATACCAGCGATTGCGTCCTCTTCTGCTCGATCCACCAGGGCAATACCTTCCCCCGCACAGGCTGGGTGGACGAGATTGGTGCCGGTTCCGGCAGGGGTTGCACGATAAACGCTCCGATCCGTGCTAATTCGACCATTGCTGACTACCGGTATGTATTTGAACAGGTGTTCCTGCCGTCATTAGAACAGTTCAAACCCGAATTGATCATCGTCTCGGCAGGTCAGGACCCCCTTGCTGATGACCCACGCAGCGGGATGCGCCTGGTACCTTCGGATTTTGGGGTCCTCACCTCCCTCCTCAAGACCGTGTCCGATACTCCCCTCGCTCTCATCCTCGAAGGGGGATACGGGCCTTCGCATGGCGATGCGATCCGCCAGATCTTTTATGCGCTCAAAGAAAACGTGGATATTTCCGAAACCGGCGAAATGTCCCCACGCGAGAGCACCCGCCAGATCGTATCGGTGCTCCGGAAACTGGTCATTTAGTATGCCCGTGGAAAAGAATTTAGGGTGGCTCACACCCATTGTCAGGTATGCATGCAGATAACGTGGTGATGGGCATGCGGGTGCGGTACCCGCGGACGGGTACCACCGGCACCGTGCAGCATATCGAGACAGTGCGGGGTGATACCTTTGCCGCACTGGACAGCACGCACCTTCTCTACCGCATTGATCAGTTGATACCCGCCGCAGACTATACCCCGACCGTTCGAAATACCATTATTGAGGATGCGAAAAAGGTGATCGAACAGGAGCGGGAATTCGCCGCCGGTTCCGGACTACAGGATGCGCTGAAAAATATTGACCAGAGCTGCGAGGGCGGGGGTTAGTCTTCCAGCCCTATTGTCGTCAGTTTGACTGATTCCACACCTTTCTGGGACATCAGCCGTTCAGCGAGCGATTTTAGCTGCGTCCCGTCACCCCGCATTAGGATCACCTCGAGACACCTCGATTCGGTCACATGGGAGTGGAGGGATGCCTGAATGACCCCCTTGAATTCGTGCTGGATATCGGTGAGCACGACGAGGAGCCCCCGCTGGTCATGGTCGTAGATCATCGTGATAACCCCCTGGCGCTCGCCATGTACATCAGACATCCATTTATAATACTGGATGTAGCTCCGGATCGCGTCGCGGATCCCCTCTGACCGGGATGAATACCCGCGGTAATTGATGATCTGGTCGAACTGGTCAAGGAGGTGTTTGGGCAATGATATGCCGATACGGGAGAGCTCACTATCAATGATCATACAGAGTCCTTACCTTGGTGTCTCTTTGTGTGATTTTTAACATTTCGATCTCATTTTCGTAGCACCAGGTAAGATTTTTTTTGAATTTTCACCATGATTTTAGCAAAGAGAGATCTGATTTTTATTGCAGATTCTGACGAGAAGTGCCTTCACTGGTTATGTATAAGTATTATCGTCATATATAGAGTAAGGAGGTTCGATTTTAAGTGCATGATGTGACAATTCCCAGCGTCAATATCGGGGTGGTGGGGCATGTCGACCACGGCAAGACCACGCTGGTCAACGCGATCACCGGGACGTGGACTGACCGGCACAGCGAGGAGGTAAAACGCGGCATTTCCATCCGCTTGGGATATGCCGACGCGACCTTCTACAGATGCGGAACGTGCCAGGGTGATGATGCCTACTCAACGCAGGAGATTTGTCCGGTCTGCGGCGGTAAAGGGACCCCGCTACGGTCCATTTCATTCGTGGACGCTCCGGGGCACGAGACCCTCATGGCGACGATGCTCTCGGGATCCGCACTCATGGACGGTGCGATGCTCGTTATCTCTGCATCCGAAAAATGCCCCCAGCCGCAGACAAAGGAGCACCTGATGGCGCTGGAACTTGTCGGAATCAAGAGGATCGTGATCGTCCAGAACAAAATCGATGTGATCAGCCAGAAGGAAGCGATCGAGAACTACGGGCAGATCAAAGCATTCATCAAGGGCACGATCGCTGAACATGCGGCTATCATCCCTGTTTCTGCCCAAAAAGGAATCAATATCGGGGCGCTTGTTCAGGCACTTGATGCAGCGATCCCGGAACCTGTGCGGGATCCGAACGCAGAACCGATGATGCTGGTCGCACGTTCCTTTGACGTGAACAAACCGGGCTGCAACTGGAAGGAGGTCAAAGGCGGCGTCATCGGGGGATCCCTGATCCGCGGTATCCTTAAGGAAGACGACGACATCGAGATCCGTCCCGGCCGGCAGCTGCAGGTCGAGAACCGGATCAAATGGGAGCCGATCATTACCAAGATCATCTCGATAAATGCCGGTTCCACCAGGGTTGCAGAGGCAACACCGGGGGGTTTGCTTGGCATCGGTACAAAACTTGACCCCGCGCTCACCAAAAGCGATGCGCTCGCCGGGCAGGTTGCCGGACATATCGGCAAGCTCCCGCCCGTCCGGGATCAGGTCAGGTGCCAAGTGACACTGATGGAACGGGTGGTGGGAGCGACGAGCGAACTGGCAATCGAACCGCTGAAGCATAATGAACCTCTCATGCTATCGGTGGGTACCGCGGTCACCGTGGGTGTTGTAACCAGCACGAAAAAAGATGCCGTTGAGATTTCTCTGAAGCGACCGGTGTGCGCGGAACTGGGTGCAAGGATCGCAATCAGCCGGCAGGTGGGAGCACGCTGGCGCCTGATCGGAATGGGCGTTCTGAACGAGTGAGGGTGCTCTTCGACGCAAATGCACTCATGATGCCGGCGCAGTTTTCCATCGACCTGTTCGATGAACTGCGCCAGCTGGTGGGTGCATTCGAACCGCTCGTGCTTGAAAGGGTGGCAGGCGAACTCGAAGGCATCTCCTCCGGAAGGGGGCGGGATGCCGCTGCTGCGCGCTATGGTCTGGGGATTGCCCAGAAATGCACGGTGGTCAGACCGGGGGAGCCATCAGGATGCACAGTCGACGAACAAGTGATCAATTATGCACACGAAAACGGTTGCCTTGTGGTGACCAATGACCGGCGCCTGCGTGAACGATTGCTTTCCCAGGGCATTGGTGTTATATCCATGAGAAAACAGAAAAGACTGGAACTGATACAAAGATAGGGGATTGTCATGTATTATAAAATCCGGCTTGAGGATAAAGTGAGGGTGCCCCCCAACCGTCTCGGGGAAAATCTTGAGAAGGTTATTCTGGATGTCCTGCAGGAACATCTGGAAGGGAGCATTGACAAGGAGATCGGGATCTTTATCTGCGTCACCAGAGTGCTTGAGGTCGGCGAGGGAGAGATTGTGCCCGGCGACGGCGGCATCTATTACGATGTGAAGTTCGAGGCAATGGTGCTTCGTCTTGCGTTACAGGAGGTTATCGAGGGGGTTGTGGTGGAAACGACAAGTTTCGGCGCATTCATATCCCTCGGTCCCATCGATGCAATGCTCCACGTGAGCCAGATCTCCGATGAATACATAAACTATGATGAGAAAAATTCCCGGCTCATCCGCCAGGAATCCAAGCGCTTCATCGGCGTGGGCGATGCCGTCCGCGCCCGTGTGGTGACGTTAAGCCTGAATGAACGCGAACCCCGTGACAGCAAGATCGGGCTCACGATGCGGCAGGCGGGACTTGGTACTGCGCTCTGGCTCGAAGAGGATATGAACCTCGAGAAGGAGAAAGAGAAGGAAGGAGAGAAGAGACCGCCCGCAGAAAAGAAAGAACGGGCACCACGCAAAGCAGCGAGGGAGAAGTGAACTGGTCATGCCAGCTCCAGGCAAGAAGAAACAGGGAAAAGTATGCCGCGAGTGCCACAGGGTTGTGGAGGGTGAGAACTGTGTGGTCTGCGGTACCACGAACCTGAGCGATGACTGGTCGGGCTACCTCGTGATCATCGACCCCGAACACTCTGATGTGGCAAAAAAGATGAATATCAAACTCGCCGGCCGGTATGCGCTGAAGGTCCGCTGATGCTCGTTCTTCCTGACGAGAAGCGACATTTTTTCAAAGAGCCGTTTGGCGAGCTGTGTCCCGATATTGCCGGTATCATTCCCCGGCTTGACCACCGCTTGGTATACGCGGTGGGAGATATTGTGACCTACAACCTCCGGAAAAACGGCATCTCTCCTGCGATATCAGTTATTGACGGCCATACCATGCGCTCCCCGTGCACGAGAAAACCCTCCTTCACCGGGCGAATTATACGAGTGAAGAACCCTCCTGGCACCATTACCGATGAGCTGGTTGCAAGCATTGACGACGCAATCTCAAACCCTCCCGCAACGATTTTTGTACACGGGGAGGAGGACCTTGCAGTTATTCCGCTCGTGATTGCAGCACCGGAAGATGCAGTTGTGCTCTATGGACAGCCGCATAAAGGCGTCGTGTTCCGCACGGCGGACAGGCAGGCAAAAGAGAAAGCCCGGGACCTCTTATCGCACTTTGTACAAAAAAGCGGAGCATAATAAGGCAGTTCTTTTGTCAAAGCCCCTATTTTCCCGCCGGAAAAATCCCTCCGGACGATGATCACATTTTAAATAACACGATTTCCAATAATTACAGGATATCGATGGATTTTGAAATCACGAGCGATAAAAGGAATGAACTTTTATCACGACGGGAGGTCCGGTTCACGCTCCGCTTTGATGGTGCAACTCCCTCGCGCATGCAGATCATCGGAAAGGTCTGTGCAATTCTCAATGTCAAAGAGCAGCAGGTGGTGCTGGACTCGTTGAAGAGCAGCTTCGGGAAGATGGAGCTTGCCGGAGTGGCGCGGATCTATGACAGCGAAGAGGGCAGGAAGAAGACCGAACGCGCGCACCTCATGGCCCGCGGAATGCCCAAGCCCAAAGAGGAAGGGACGGCATAAGCATGGCAGCAAAGAAGGCAGCAGCTGCAAAAGGACCCCGGCGGGGCGCATTTTTTAAGGTCGATGGCGGGAAGGTCACCTCCACAAAGAAATACTGTCCGCGCTGCGGGCCCGGTATCATGATGGCGGACCACAAGGACCGGACTGCCTGTGGTAAGTGCGGCTATACTGAATTCAAAAAATAAATTTTTCCAATGCCTATTTTCGGGCAGGTACTCGGGATTGAGGGCACTGCGTGGAACCTCAGTGCCGCAGTTTTTGATACCGACCTCATCTCACTTGTCTCCCGACCATATTTACCGCCGCACGGGGGGATCCACCCGCGCGAAGCTGCCCAGCACCATGCATCGGTGATGAACACGGTCATATCGTCTGTTCTTTCCCATCCGGAGAAGATTACCGGCATCGCATTCTCACAGGGCCCGGGGCTTGGGCCCTGCCTGCGGACCGTTGCCACTGCCGCCCGCTCGCTTTCGCTCGCACTCAATGTCCCGCTTGCGGGAGTGAACCATTGTGTCGCCCACGTGGAGATCGGGCGCTTTGCCACCGGTTGCAGGGACCCGGTTGTGCTCTATGCAAGCGGGGCGAATACGCAGGTGATCGGGTACTTAAACGGCAGGTACCGGATTTTCGGGGAGACGCTTGACATCGGGATCGGCAACGCGCTCGACAAATTCGCCAGGTCAAAAGATCTCCCGCACCCGGGCGGCCCGGCTATTGAAAAACTTGCAACAAGGGGACACTACATCGAATTCCCCTACACGGTCAAAGGCATGGACCTTGCATTTTCCGGGCTGATGTCTGCTGCAAAAGAGAGCGGGGCTCCGATCGAGGACGTCTGCCATTCCTTCCAGGAGACGGCATTTGCGATGTGCGTCGAGGTGACCGAGCGGGCTATGTCGCTTGCCGGTAAAGATGAGGTACTCCTCGTTGGCGGTGTGGGGGCAAACCGGCGCCTGCAGGAGATGCTTGGGATTATGTGCGACGATCGGGGTGCGCAATTCTTTGTGCCCGAATCTAAGTACCTGGGCGATAACGGCGCGATGATCGCGTATACGGGAAAGCTGATGCTTGAGAGCGGGCAGTCACTACCCATCGGATCGTCGCAGATCAACCCGTCGTTCAGGTCCGATGAAGTGGACGTGACATGGAAAGCACCGGAACAGCGGCTGGCACCGCCCATCGATCCTGCACGTCCTGCCGCTACAGCCCGCGGCGCTGAGGCGATTATAGAGTTTGTAAATGGCAGTGCAATAAAGCGCCGGCTTTCCAAACAGTACCGCGTGCCGGCACTTGACCGGCGGCTCATAGCCGAGCGCACCCGTGCCGAAGCGCGGCTTATCTCAACTGCCCGTCGCGCCGGTGTACCCACCCCGATCATGAGCGATATCACCCCTGATACTATCGTTATGGAGCAGGTGGCAGGGACGCTCCTCACCCATGCCCTCTCAGTTCCACATGTTAAAGAAGCCGGAAGGGTGGTCGGAATACTGCACAACTCCGGTATCATGCACGGGGACCTGACGACGAGCAATATAATCCTGCGGGACGGGGACGGGCGCTGTGTGCTGATCGACTTCGGGCTCGCGCAGGTCACCTCTGAGATCGAGCAGCGTGGCGTTGATATCCATGTGCTGTTCCAGACACTGAAGAGCACGACATCTGATTCGGCACTGTTGAAAAACGCGTTCTGTGAAGGATACCGGGAGACATTTCCCGGTGCTGATGACGTTATTTTCCGCGAGAATGAGATTGAACTGCGGGGGAGATACCTGTGAAGCTGGTGGTCGTGACAAGCAACCCCCATAAGGCGCATGAAGTAGCAGCGTTCTTTTCCGGCATCGTTTCTGTTACGCATGTGGCGCTTGAATGCCCCGAGCTCCGGAGCAACGATGTGGGGGAGATTGCACGTGAGAAAGCCAAGTACGCTTACGGCGAACTTTCAACCCCACTGATTGTGGACGATACGGCATTTGAGATTGATGCCCTCAACGGATTCCCCGGACCGTATGCAGCGTTTGTGCTCGATTCAATCGGCAATGCCGGAATTCTCAGACTGATGGAGGGGGTAAAGGACCGCGGCGCCCGTTTCACGACAGCGATCGCATTTGCAGACGCAGACGGGGTCCGGGTCTTTTCCGGCACGATAGACGGCACCATCACGACAGCACCAAGGGGCAGGGAGGGGTTCGGGTATGACCCTATTTTTGAGTGTAATGGTACAACACTTGCCGAGATCCCGCTTGCAGAAAAGAGCCGGATATCCCACCGGGCACGTGCGCTTTCTGCCTTCCGTGACTGGTTCGTCCAGTGCAAGGGGAACCCGTCCTGACGCAAACGGTTAAGAGCTTTTACATCATTCATGACAGGGCAGGAGTGTTCTTACTATGGCAAAGTTTCCCGAGGCAGAAGCCCGATTGCTCAACGTGAAGATCTGCATGCACTGCAACGCACGCAACGCGATTCGTGCAACCACGTGCCGCAAATGCGGGTACAAGCATCTGCGCCCCAAGAATAAGGAAAGAAAGGCGTAAGACCGGTAATAATTTAATTTTTTTATTCTTTTTTATCCCGTTCGGACAAGTAAAAAATTTCAGGTCTTTGCCTTGCTTGTGCACTAATTACCGGCACAGTACACTGGAGCCCTGATTTTTAAAAGAGACAGGAAGGAAAAAAATTACGCGCTGTAGTACGTTACCCGTTTTCCCTTCTTTGCATATTCCCCGGCAAACGTCTCGATGTTCCGTTTGTACCCGATACGGTCGACAAATCCAAGGTCTTTGAGTGTCTGGCGCACCCGCATCACGTCCGTCTCATCCGCCCAGTCCTTCGTGTATACATAGATGACCTTCTGGTTGTCCCGCGATTCGGGGTTGGGCTTTGCGGTGCTGACCTTGGTTGAGATGCCAAGTGTTCCTTCGACCGTTGCGTCCCGAACCTTCTTCCACGATGCGTCGGCCCGATCCGGCTCCAAAAAAATCAGCCACTTCCCGGCATTCTCATCCTCAATTGCTTCCGGATGGCTTTCCGGTGCATCCTGCACGATCCAGTACATCTGCGTGGTCTTTGAGGGCAGGACACCCTCCCCGGCACGTATCATGCCGTAGATGGTGTCAATATCTTTGAACCGCTTGGTCAGGGCATCGGCAAGTTGCGGGTATTCGCCTGAAAACTGCTGGAACATTATGCCGAATTCCTGTGAGAAGTTGACCCCCTGTTCGACGAGTGCAAACAGGTACTTGCCCTGCGCCCGCAGCCCCTTGTTTAAGAGGTGCTCGAAGATCCCGTATCCAACGTCTGCGAGCGCCTCTGGGTCGACTTCTGCCATACTTAATCGTCATGTGCTGCCCGAAAAAATAGTTTCTGATTTCATACGTGCAATGAGACTGGCGGGTACCACGGCGTGACCCGGGCGTCCGCTTCAAAAAAGGGGATGGCATCACTCGGTTTGAGCGGGTGTCACTCTCCTATTCGGGATAATTACGATGGTATCGTCGAATTCTTTAAGAGCGCCGTCATCGAATAAATACCAACTATGATCTGGAAACGTGACTGGGGCCTGACAGGAAGGGTCTGGCTGACGATGTTTTTGCTGTTCATCGTCTACCTCGTGTTCCTTGCCGTGCTATCGCTTCTTGGAATCGGATTAAATTTCCTGATCCTGATCGCCGTCGTAATGGCGTTTATCCAGTACTTTTTCTCCGACAAGCTGGTGCTCTGGACGACAGGGTCACGCGTGGTTGCAGAGGACGAATTCCCTGAACTGCACCGGATGGTAGAGCAGCTGGCAAAGGAGGCGGACATCCCCAAACCGAAGGTCGCGATCATGCAGAGCCCGGTGCCAAACGCGTTTGCGACAGGCAGGAGCCCGAAGCATGCCGTTGTGGCGTGCACGGACTCGATCATGCGCCTGCTGAACAAGGACGAACTGGAAGCGGTGCTCGCCCATGAGCTCTCGCACGTCAAGAACCGTGACATCCTGACGATGACGGTGGCGAGCTTCATCGCGATGATCGCCTCGATCATCATGCAGAACTTCCTGTGGGGGGCGATGTTTGGAAGGCGCAACTCGGAAGGAGCCGGCGCATGGATCATCGCGGGTATTGTCGCGATGATCGTGTACTTCGTGGCAAACCTGCTGATCATGGCGCTCTCCCGCTACCGTGAGTTTGCCGCCGATCGCGGCAGTGCCTACATCACCCGGAATCCGCGGGCACTCATATCAGCGCTCAGCAGGATCAGCGGGCGGATGGATGCGGTGCCGGCCGAAGCGAAGGCAAAGGTCCAAGGTGCAAACGCCTTCTTCATCATCCCGGCATTGTCGGGAAAAAACACCTTGATGGAGCTCTTCTCCACTCACCCGGCGCTCGAAAAGCGGATTGCAAACCTCGAGCAGGTTGAGGCAGAACTCCGCGGGTACTGATCTTCTGCCCCTGATAACTACCACCTTTTTATATACCTATTCCCTGTTCCAGCGATCCCTGCAGCGATGAGCATTAATTATTATCCTTATGATGACTGTTGTGTATGAGATTCCAGACCGTCCCTGCTCTTGCCATTATTCTCATCCTCTCCCTACTTATCGCTCCTGCCTGCGGCCACGCCCCGCTGAACACAGGTGAGAGTAGCGATCTTTCCACACCAGTCCTGATCACCCAACCCGAGAAGTCCTATGTCATCTACGGGCATCTCCATGAGCCCGCAATGATTGCCTACTACCGGTTCAATATGGCAGCAGGCCAGACCCTGCATGTCGCGCTGCTGGTACGCGGGAAGAGTGAGACTGCTCCTGATCTCATCATCATGGGCCCGGATATTCCGGACTCGGGAACACCCCCCGCATCACTGCAAATCCTTCCTGGCAGCAGCGTTTTCGTCATTCCCGGCAGGCCGCCGGAACGCCCGGAGTATGAGCTGTTCTCCCCGGCAGCCCTGTTCCAGGTCGCATCGTATACGACACAGGTGCCGGCATCCGGGACGTATTATGTCGCAGTCTTTACCGCTGACGGTGAGCAGGACTACAGCCTTGCACCGGGCTACAAGGAGGAGTTCACGGCAACTGAGTGGCTGCTTGTCCCAATCAGCGTGATCGGGATCCATGCATGGGAAGGCCAGTCGCCATTCATCGTGCTCGCCCCGTGCATTGCACTGGTACTGCTCGGGATTGCCCTCCTCGTCCGCCAACAGAAGCGTACCGGCATCTCCCGTTCACCGTTCAGCTGGCTCGCGATCACCACCGGGCTCCTGTATCTCAGCGGCGCTTCGATCACGTTCACCCAGATGGTGCGGGCGCTCGGGATCACCGGCTGGGATAATTCTGCTATCCTTACGCTCCTGTTCATCATCATCCCGGTTGTCCTGGGGATTGCGGCGGTCCGGATTGGATTTACGGCGGGACATCCCGTGCTGCGGAAGGACCGTGTATTCATAGCGGTCATTGGGGTTCTGGGGCTGGTTGTGTGGGGCGGGTTGATCATCGGGCCGGTGATTGCATTTGTTGCGGCGCTTGTACCGGAGCGGGTGTAAGGATGATTACGACCTCTTACAGTCAGAATTTTTTTGAATGCTAAGAGGAGAGAGCAATCATTAATACAAACGCTCGCCAAAATTGTAATCCACGGTTGCATCGATGGTCTAGAGGCATGACTTAGGCCTTCCAAGCCTATAGCCCGGGTTCGATTCCCGGTCGATGCATTCAGGGCTCGTGGTCTAGCTGGCTATGACGTCGCCTTCACACGGCGAAGATCTCGAGTTCGAATCTCGACGAGCCCATCACTGGTTTACTGATTCTTCGAGTTATGAGCGTTACGGTTTTTTGGTAACCGGGATATCACCTGCATCATGGGGGAACGTTTTTTTAAAAAGACTATTGTGCATGTTTCGGGGTTGAAAACCAGTACTTGACTTTTTTTTGAGTTAGATGATTTTTATGAAGTGCCTGTGGTGTTATTAGTTCTGGAACCCATAGAAAAACGTGACAAGGATCAGACCTGCGATACACACAAACAGGTACGGTATGTAATCCAGCCCCTCGTTGACGACAAAGATGATCTCCAGCACAACCGCGATCCCAATCCCGACAATAATCACGGGCCCGATTGCCTGCTTGACTATCGGAAGTTGCCTGCGATTGCTGTTCATGGACTCCTCTGCATGAGGTAGATGGGGATTATTTTTCACGGGGAATTTTCCGGTACACCATTCCTTCAAAGATGGCAATTTTATTCCCTTTTTCATCAGATACCCGCACAATATAGGTAGCAAGTTTGGGAATTAAGGAGAATTCCTCTGCTTCTGCAAACAACGTACCGGACGATGCCGATTTCATGTATGAGATGTGGGCATTGATCGCAGCAGCAGGTATCCCGTGCGAGTTGGAGGCTAGTGCAAACGCGGTATCGGCAAGGGTGAAGATCGCCCCGCCGTGCACGGTGCCGTGGCTGTTCTTGTGCTTCTCGCGGATGTCCATTTTTACCTTCGCCCTGCCCTCTGACACGTCCATGAGCTCGATGCCGGCCTGTCGTGCATAGGTGTCCTTTGCAAAGAATGCTGCCTG
>JAPKXX010000038.1 GCA_026394595.1 Methanoregula sp.
ACATGTGCCGGGCGAACGTTGCGATCCATACACTGGACGCTCCAGGTCTTCTCGATGATGCCCGGAACCTCGCGATGCACTTTGGTTCACGCTTACTTGGAATCGTTCCTGACATCATCCTAAAGGAGGGTGATCTCATCAACGGGCTTTGCGTGCTGCACACCCCGGGGCATACGCCGGGGAGCATCTGCCTTTTTGCTGAACAGGAACAGGTACTGATCAGCGGGGACACGGTATTTACCGATGGCGGGTTCGGGCGCTACGATTTTGTCGGCGGGAGCAGGACAGAACTTGCCCGGTCAATCGACCGGCTCTCGCTCCTTGATGTGGAGGGGCTCTCCCCGGGACATGGCGTGCCGGTTGAGAGCGGAGGGAGCGGGCACATCGCAGCCGCACGCCAGCTGTTGAAGAGTGGTTATGGATAAAGGGATCTACTGCCTTCTGCTCCGGAACCCGGCTTGCACCGTTGCTGTAGGTGCACTGGGGCAGCGTTCGTTTGCTGCCGGTTTCCATGTGTACGTTGGTTCTGCGCAGGGCAGTGGCGGGTTACAACGGGTGGTACGGCATGTCAGGCTTGCAAAAAACCGCGACCGTCATCCGAAATGGCATATTGATTACCTTTTGACAGACAACCACGTTGATCTCGTATCTGTGGCATGCGCATTCACAGAACAGGAACTCGAATGCAGGCTCGCAGAAAAATTTCAGGGCGTCCCCGTTCACCTGTTCGGCTGCAGCGACTGTGCCTGTACTTCGCACCTTTTTTATTATCCCGCAGACCCGCTGGATGAGATTTTCAGTGCGTTTCAGACACTAGGGCTGGTCCCTGCCATCAAAACACTCAATATCCTTCACGCGGAGTCTAACCTATGAAAGTGCTGGGAATATCCGGGAGCATGCGCAAAGAGGGCAACACGTCCACCCTGATCAAACTCATTCTTGAACGCTGTGATGCGGAAGGGATCGAAACCGAATTTATATCCCTTGCCGGAAAGAAGATCCAGCCCTGCCTCGGCTGCGAGAAATGCAAAAAAAAGAAGTGGTGCGTGATCGAGAATGATGACTGGCGTGAGGTAATGGAGCGCGTGATTGAATGTGAGGTGCTCGTTATCGGATCACCGACGTATTATTACGACGTCTGCGGGCACCTGAAAAACTTCATTGACCGTACGTACAGCCTCTACCATGACCGCGCTCTTTCCGGGCGAAAAGGAGTCGCTGTTGCCGTGCAGGCATCAAAAGGCGCAAACCGGACCATACAGACGCTGGAGGGTTTCCTGAGCACGCATGAGTTCTCTTCCCTTGGCTGGGTCAAGGGGACGGGCTACAAGGAAGGCGACGTATTAAAGGACAAGGATGCAGTCCAGAAAGCCAAGAAGATCGGGGAAAAGATCGTCCGCCTGCTCAAGCCGCACCACGATTAAAAATTACTGAATTGCTATTTTTGGATCAGCAATAATTTTTTAAATTATAATCAGGGTACTACCTCATACAGCGTGGTGCGGCGCACCAGCTTCCTGCCGATATCCTGTGCAATCCGTTCCATCTCTTTTGGGTCCAGGTAATCGGTATTTCTGGCGCCCGCCCCTTTCGAGATACTCTCCTCAAACATCGTGCCGCCCAGATCATTTGCGCCGGCAAGGAGCCCGAGCTGTGCCATCTTGACCCCTTCTTTCACCCACGAGACCTGGATATTTTCAAAATTGTCAAGGAAGAGGCGCGAGACTGCTACCATCAGGAGATCTTCCCTGCCCGTCGCACCTGCCCTCGCAAGCCCTTTTTTATAGAGCGGCGTGTTCATATGAATGAACGAGAGGGGGACAAACTCGGTAAATCCACGGGTTTCATCCTGGATCTCCCGCAGCAGTGCAAGGTGTTTTACCCAATCCTCAACACTCTCGCAATGCCCATACATGATCGTCGCAGTGGTGGGGATGCCAAGGTTGTGTGCTTCCCTGATAATACGTACCCATTCATCCGTGGATATTTTCTGGGGGCAGATCTGTTTGCGCACTGAATCCACAAGAATTTCTGCTGCCGTCCCGCACATTGAGCCAAGTCCGGCCTCCTTCATGGCAGAAAGCACCTCGCGCGTGCTCATCCGGCTTTTTTTAGCTGCATACGCAACCTCCATCGGGTTGCTTGCATGGAGGTGGACACCGGGTGCTGCCTCATGGATCAAGCGATAGACATCGATGTATGACTGTGCGGTGAAATCCGGATGGAGCCCGCTCACCGTACATATCTCTGTGACATTCCTTTTTTTCGCAAGAGCCGCCTTTTTCCGGATCTCATCTTTGTTGTGAAAATAAATGCCTGCATCCCCGGGTTTTTTTGAAAAACCGCAGAACCCGCAGGAATTGACACAGAGGTTTGTGACATTGATATTCTGGTTCCGGACATAGGTCACCACATCGCCAACCTTTTCCTGCCGCCCGATATCTGCTGCTGCAGCAACATCCCACACATCACGGCCTTGTGTCCTGAACAGCAGCAACGCCTCTTCTTCTGTCAACCGGTGGCCGGTGTTGGCATCCTTGAGTAATACCCGCAGGCGTTTATCCATGAATCCTCTCGAAAGTTCTGATCTCATCACATCGCGTTGATGGAAAAGTAATTGTACCGTATCACCATTCCACATGATTATTATTCCCTTAAATCAATCATTCCTGCAGAGGCGCTATGGAGCAGATTAAAGTTAAACTGGCAAAAAAAGAGGGGGAGGGGTTCGTCATTCCGCTTGGGCCTGCAAATCTCGTTGGCATCAAAACCGATGTCGGGATGGTAGGGTGTGGAGCTTTTGATGTCGCAGCTCTCGATTCGTTCAGTTACCCGGCGGCACGGGTGAGACCTGCAACCGGGCCGTCCATTGTTGATACCGATGATATCCTGAAGGGGATTGTGAAGGAAGCGAACCGGTCCGCGATGGGACGCGGGATTCGCAACGGGATGACCGGAAGGCAGGCGCTGGAGCTTCTCTAAAAGGGGATTTCCAGATTATTTGTTTAATGCCGGAAAGATTGTTGTCGTGATCAGGTCATCGCTTCTTTTTTCCAGTTTTTTTCTGGGTTGTATTTTGCTCTTTTTCCCGTGAACGGAGGTAGAGCTCGTGGAGAGCCATAAGTATAAGGATAATTATTGTAACTTCCACGATATGGAGGGGGAGGTACCCGACCAGAGGGACGGCAAAGAGCGCCTTTCCAATCACCCACTCGTCTTTCACCGGCTCGAGAGCCCCGAGCCCGGAAATGGGGCTTCCCTGGTCGCTTCCGCTATTATTATCGCCCTTTGTTATATATCCCGTGTGCGCTGACAGCTCACCATGCGCCCATAAATATCCCGCATCAGGTATCATGGAATCACCGGGCAGGACATACCGGTGGCCAGACAACTGCAAGTAAAGATCATTTTTTCCCGGTACATGGGTCTCAGACTGATTGAGAGTGCCGGTATACAACAGGGTATACCCCCCAACGGTAATGTTACTCGCATTAAGGGGGAGGTACTCAAACGGGGTAAGCCGGCCCCGGTAAGGGTTGATGTAAAGAGGTACTGGTTGGCCGGCACCTGTTTTTATCATTGCACGATGGATTATGGGGTGGACTCCCGGGGAGATCAAGGGAAGGGAAAGACCGGGATTATATGCGCCATTCGGTTGATAAATGAGCACGTCACCGTAATCGCCAAACCTTGTATAACCGGTATACCTGCCTTCGTCCCACGTCTGGAACCCGCCATAACGATCCTTCTGGACTACAACGACCAGATCTCCCACGTTCATGTGAGGTACCATGCTTTCCGATTCGATAGTGACAACAGCGGGCCACGTCCCGCAGATCAGGTAAAGCGTAAGCGCAATGCCACCGATAACCACGACAAGCCACAGGATGTCCCGGGCAAGCGAGACTGCCCAGTGGTCGCTTGTCCGGAATTGATCGATAAAACCTCGCAATGACCGGTTGTCCTTTCCGTCCGCCATTATCCTGCTCTTTGTTGGACTTTTCTGTTAATATATGGCACCGATCTGCTTAACCGGACACTGTTTGGCGGGATTGTTGGGAACCTGAATTCTGCAAGAGCTGGCGGTTCCATGACACAATTCGGGAACTCGTGTCAGGACACTGAAAGCGAGGGGCACTCCAACGGAGATATGGATGAAATCCTATATCCCATCAGTAGAAAATATATGATCATACATGATTGATGCGCAACTAATCGCTCTCAGGTTTCTAAAAACCCGGCTCCAGGTGCACCCGGATGTCGTGCGGTACATCCAGGAGCAGGACAATCCTGACCTGATCGAGGATATTATTGCGCAAATACCCCCCGACACCGTTGTTGTCACATCCAAGAATATTCCCGGTTTAACTGCCACGCGCGATGGCACGAGGTTCCTTGCCGATCCTACCGTTGAGGTTATCAGCGGGAATGCAGGGACTTCCGGGAGCGTAAACGGCACTGCCGATTATCTCCACTACTTCAGGGAGAGGTACCAGCGTCTCGGCAGCATGATACGCAACCGCTGCGGGGCGATGCCTATCGAGGGGCTCATCCGCTCAAGCCGCTACCGTCAGGAGGAATGCACCATCATCGGCATGGTTGCGGATGTGAAGAGTACATCGAATGGCCACCGGATTGCCGAGCTTGAAGATCCCACAGGCACAATTGCTGTACTCTTCCGCAAGGATCGTCCGGTCTTTTCCGACGCAGAACGCCTTATCCATGATGAGGTGGTCGGTGTCAAGGGAAAACTCTCCCATGACGGTAAACTGTTCTTTGCAGATCAGATGTTGCGCCCGGATATCCGCATTGACAATACCCCGTTTTTGAGCGACCGTCCCGGAAGGGCGGTTTTTATCTCCGATTTGCATGTGGGGAGCAACACCTTTCTGGAGCAGCACTGGAGCCGGTTTGCAGACTGGCTCCATGATGAACCGGCCGGGTATTTACTGATTGCCGGAGATCTTGTCGATGGTATTGGCGTGTATCCCGGGCAGGAACATGAGCTTCTGATCAAAAATATCTATGAGCAGTACGACCGGTTCGGTGAGCTGCTGTGCGATCTCCCGTCCCGTCTGCAGATCATTGTTTCCCCTGGAAACCATGACGTAGTGCGTGGCGCCGAACCACAGCCGGTGATTCCGGAACAATTCGCGAAAACGTTTCCAAAGAACTGCACCCTTGTTGAGAATCCCGCGGTTGTCAACCTTCAGGGTATCCGCGTGCTGATGTACCATGGCAGGTCAATCGATGACATGATCGGGCTGATCCCGGGCGCCAGCTATGAGAGGAGCGGACAGATGATGGAGGAGATGCTCCAGCGCCGCCACCTTGCTCCTGCATATGGACGCAAAACACCTATTGCCGCAGGGAGACAGGACAGGATGATCATCGACCCCATCCCAGAAATCCTCCACACCGGTCACGTCCACGTGCGAGGGATCACAACATACCGGGGGGTGCTCGGCATCAATGCAGGCACATGGCAATCACAGACTGCATTCCAGAAGCAGATGAACGTGAACCCCACGCCGGCGCTTGCAGTGACCGTTGACCTGCAGACCCTCCGCCCCGAAATAGTCTCGTTCAACTAAAAAGTTACTGAGGGGGGGTTTGAATCCGCCGCCGGCTTCTTCTTCAGCCCTGCCAACGGCGTCTTGCAGATGCCGCCCAGTATCGTAAGCGCCGCGGGACGAGCGGGTTCCATGAAGATGTCCCAGGACTTCTTCAACAAAATCCCCACACCATTATGACCTCTTGCACTGAACATTTTGTAGATATCATATATATGTGAACCATGATTTCTCTTCGTGGCAATGGCCTGTATTGGCATTTGCCCATCCAAATGCCCTAAAACATAAAAATACAAAGCGTGATTCCAGACCATGGCAACAAACATCCTGCTAGGCATCGGCAATCCACTGAATGGGGACGATGGTGTTGGTATCTATGTGGCTGAGCGGTTCAGGAAAGATGACTGGATCCCACTCGCCTGCGGAACCGCACCGGAGAATTTCACCGGAATAATACGGAAAACCCGGCCATCCTGTCTTATACTTGTTGACGCTGCAGCAATGGGCATCTCCTCGGGGGAATACCGGATCATTCCGCGGGACAAAATTGAGGATGTGAGTATGGGAACCCACCAGCTCCCTCTCTCATGTCTCATTGACTTTCTCTCAGATACCGTAGAAAGGATCATACTTATCGGCATCCAGCCGGAACGTGCCGGCACCGGGGAAGAAATCTCACTACCGGTCAGGGAGGGGGCGGATCGGCTTTTACACGTGCTTTCCACCGGAGAACTTGATCGTATTCCTGTCCTTGGATCAGAATAACCAGCGGTACAGTGCACCACAGTCCGTGGTGTTGGCTAGAATGTTTAATTTGTATCAGGGATAAATTCGGCAGACGAAAAAATAGTGCGGGATCGTGAGATTAACTGACGTAGTTCCGTAATTTCTGGATTAGTTGGAGCTGGTCGTTTGCCTTTTTTATCTTTTCTTTTTCGATGCCGTTCACGATTTCGGCAATAGGTTTTACCAATTCGTAGATCGTCACCGGTCTCCCCTCGCTCTTAGCTTTGTTCTTCTGGCTCTTGATCCAACCCTGTTTCTTCAGGTATTGCACCACAGTGACCACCTCAAGATGGCGGAGGTCGGTCCCTTGGTCGATCGCACGGAATGTTACCATCGGTGTTTTTGCGAGGAACACGAGTACCTTAGCAACGTTTCTTTTTATCCCTAATTCGAAGAGAAGGTTTACTAACTCCTCCTCTTTTTCCGTAAAGTACATCACATTTTCCTGTCTCATACACAAACACCAGATTATTGTTAAACACACATCTTACCGATGTGGAGGATAGAAACCCGGACAACCTTTTGGACAGGGAACCTTTATTCCATTTGGTTGTGTTATACTACCCGTGCCATAACAAAGCGTACATATTTTTTTCTTTGGATTTTTTTCAGGCAGAGACACTTCAAATCTCACACAGATTTCGTGCATCTATTAATCCTCCTTCATATCAAATTTTTTTCTGATCCACCGTATCGTTGAGGTTGTTCCAATGATGAATCACCTACATTAACCCTCACAAATGATTGATTGAATGTCTGATCATCAATTTAAAAATTTAAGGGAATGCACAACATGAATGCACAACATGGCCAAAAAATTTTTAAACCCATATAGTCATGCAATAATGATGGCAATCGAAAAATTTCAGGATGAAATCTCCATCATTAAGGCGTTGTTATATGAGCATCCGGAAGGGTTAAACATTAAAACCATTTCAAAATTGCTTGGTATACACCGTAATTCCGTTGCTAAATACCTAGACAGGCTCCAGAGTCAGGGCAGTGTCACCGTCAAACATTACAGTTCTTCGAAAATCTATTCCCTTTCAAATAAATTACAGGCTGCTGCTGTACTAAAATTATCAAAGAATTATGTAATACTGATAAATCATGGGCTGATAGTTGTTGATATCAACGATCCCTTGTCTGAATTCCTGAAAATATCAAAAAAGGAAATTGTCGGTAAAACTATTGAACAGCTGCCGTTTGTTGTGCAAAGCCATCCTGGATTGCCAGCGTTAATAAAAGAAGGGCTGAAAGAAAAAGAATCCCAAAATCCCGTTACGATTCTGTCGGGCGACCATTTGTTCCAGTCTATGCTCACGATTAGCCCGGTTTTTTTTGAAAACGGGGACCCGGGTGTCTCGCTCATGATCGATGTACCGATTGGATCTGAACAAAACGGATTTATAGATACCGGATTCATCCCATCGGGTCCCGGAATGGATGAAATTGAATACGTCTGCCAATTCGAACCTGACGGTACCATCACCTTTGTCAATGAAATCTACTGCCACACGCTGCAAAAGTCAAAAGCGGATCTTCTGGG
>JAPKXX010000111.1 GCA_026394595.1 Methanoregula sp.
GATCAGGATTTCGGTGTTGAGGTAGCCGTTTCCCGCAAGCGCCCCGGCAACAAAGAGGAGTGAGTCGCCGGGCAGGTAGGGCATGACAACAAGGCCGGTCTCGCAGAATATGATCCCAACAGGATGAGGTAGGTCCAGAACCCGTACGTTTCGATAATTCCGGGTAGGTATTTGTCGAAGTGGATAACGAGATCAAGCAGAAAAAAGAGTACATCCATTTCCCCTTATCTGGGATGCGATAATGGATAAATGAATTCCTGCTGAAAGGATACGTTGGGAGACAAGGGTAAAGAGCCTGCAAGCAGTATACGCCTTTTGGCTGGCAGGTTTTGCCTTACTGTGAGGTTTTCTTAATATTGATGGTACCTTTTTTTAAGAGATTACCCGGTTACTCACTCTCCTGTCACCGTACAGACAACTGTCCGCTCCCGTCCCGCGTTCACGTCCAGTTCGAGCAAAACAATCTGCTGCCATGTCCCGCAGGACAGGTTTCCCCCCTCTATTGGAATAGAAAGCGAAGGCCCGACAAGAGCAGCCTTGACATGCGACCTCCCGTTGCCGTCACCCCAGCGGGTGTTATGAGCATAATTGGCGTCATCAGGGGCGAGGACGGAAAGCGCCCGTTTCAGGTCTGAAAGCACACCGGGCTCAAACTCAATTGTGGTAAGCGCCGCAGTCGAGTGCCGGACAAAGAGATGGATGAGGCCGTCCCTAATGGTGCTCTCCCGCACCGTCTTTTTCACTTCCGGTGTGATGTCAATGATGTCGCCTTCACGCTGTGAAGTCACAGAGAATGTCTTTCTGAACACGATCTTCACCAGACATGATCTCTCATGCCCGCAGACAAAACGGTTCCTATCAAACGGGAATTAAAAGGTCTTCTTTTAAAGGACGGGACTTGGAGCCAGGGGGTAAAAGACAGCGTTAAGCCCGGATTCCAAAGGTTTCGCACGGAGCAGTGCGGGCGTCTGTCCAGAATAAAAAAAAGGGCCGAATGGTATGAAGTTTCAGGATGCCCCTGAATCCTGCCCGTTCTTTTCCTCTGCGGGCAGCGCCTCACCATTGTCCATGTCGACCGGGACAAACGCCACGCCGACAACGCGGTCACCCTCATCAAGGCGCATGATCCTGACACCTTTTGTCCCGCGCCCGATGATCCGTACCTCACTGACCTGGGTCCGCATCACAACACCTGATGCTGTCATGACCACGATCTCGTCGCTGTCGGCAACCGCCCGAGACTCGATCACAACAGCCTCGCGCTCGAGCTGGATGTTCCGGACTCCCATTGTCCCCCTCCCGTGGCCACGGAAGTCGTCGAACTCCGTCCGCTTGCCAAACCCGGCATCCGAGATTGTCAGCAGGTGGTCTTTCTCAAGCAGGGTGACTGCACAGATCGTATCGGCACCCCGGAGCTTCATGCCCCGCACGCCCTGGGCACCTCTCATAACTGTCCGTACCGTCTCCTCATGAAACCGGAGGCTCTTCCCGAAACGGCTCGTCAGGACGACCTCCCGTGTCCCGTCGGTTAAGATCACGTCTACCAGCTGGTCATTCTCCCGGAGTTTTATTGCATTGGTTCCCACCGAACGGGGGTTGGAGAACTGGTCAAGCGGGATCTTGATCGCCTGCCCCTGTTTTGTTGCAAAGAGGAGGAACCGGTCACTCCTGAATTCACCGATCGGGATCACAGTTGTCACGACCTCGTCCCTGAGATTGAGCAGGTTGACAATCGGTTTGCCCTTTGCAACCCGCGAGCTCTCGGGGATCTCGTACACCTTCAGCCAGAAGACCCGGCCTTTGTCGGTGAAGCAGAGCAGGTAATCTTTCATGCCGGCAATAAATACCGATTCCACAAAGTCCTCGTCTTTTGTTGTCATACCGGTGATCCCGTGCCCGCCCCGCCGCTGCTTCCGGTAGGTGTCAAGATCAGTGCGCTTGATGTAGTTTGCCGTCGTGAGCGAGACGAGCACCGTCTTGTCCTCGATCAGGTCCTCGCTGGAGAGGTCGCTTGTGTCGATCTCGATCCGGGTCCTGCGTGCATCACCGAACTTCGCGGCGATCTCAGCAGTTTCGCGTCGGATCTCGTCTTTTATATTGGCTTCGCTGGACAGGATTGCGGTAAGCCGGGTGATCTCCGCTTCAAAGCCCTTCTTCTCATCGGTGATCTTCTGCTGCTCAAGCGCTGCGAGCCGGCGGAGCTGCATCTGGAGGATCGCATTTGCCTGGGGCTCGTCAAGCCCGAATTTAGCAATAAGGGCATTGCGTGCATTATCGACGGTATCCGATGCGCGGATCGCGGCGATGACCAGATCGATCTTCGAGAGAGCGACCAGGAGACCGTTTAAGATGTGCACCTTTTCCTGTGCCTTTTTTAAATCGAACTCGGACCTGCGCCGGACCACCTCAATCCGGTGCTGGACAAAACACTCGAGCAGCCCGTGGAGGGTGAGCGTTTTGGGCTGGTTGTCTACAATCGCGAGGTTGATGACCCAGAATGAGGACTCAAGCGCAGTGAGCTTGTAGAGCTGGTTGAGGATGACCGGGGATATCGTGCCCTTCCGGAGCTCGAAGACAACGCGGATACCCTCCTTGTCTGACTCATCGCGGAGGTCGCTGATGCCATCGATCCTCTTTTCCTTGACCATGTCGGCGATATTTGCGATCCACTGTGCCTTGTTCACCTGGAACGGGAGCTCGGTGACAATGATACGATCTCCCCGGTTCCCTCCCTCTGATTCCTCAATGGTGGCGACACCACGCACGACCAGTTTACCCTGCCCGGTGGAGTATACGTTCCGGGCGCCTTCTACGCCCATCAGGAGACCTCCGGTCGGGAAGTCGGGGGCCGGCATGACCTGCATCAGGTCTTCGACGGTGACTTGGGGGTTATCGAGATACCGGGTCACCGCAGCGCAGACCTCACGGAGGTTATGGGGCGGCATCTTTGTCGCCATGCCCACCGCGATCCCGTCCGAACCGTTCACGAGCAGGTTGGGAACCTTTGCCGGGAGCACCGTGGGTTCTTCGAGCGACTCGTCAAAGTTCGGGACGAACTTGACGGTATCTTTTTCAATATCGTGGAGAAGTTCCTCGGCAACCGGGGTGAGACGCACCTCGGTGTACCGCATCGCTGCTGCCGCGTCGCCGTCAACCGAACCGAAGTTGCCCTGCCCTTGGACGAGTGTGTTCCGGTAGGAGAACGGCTGCGCCATCTTGACTATCGTATCGTAGATGGAGGTGTCGCCGTGCGGGTGGAACTTACCCATGACTTCCCCGACCACCCTCGCGCTCTTCTTGGTGGGCTTGTCGCTCGTATTGCCCATCTCCCACATCGCAAAGAGCGAACGGCGGTGCACGGGCTTCAGACCGTCCCGGACATCCGGGATCGCACGCCCAATGATGACACTCATCGCGTAATTGATGTAGGAGGTCTTCATCTCGTGCTCGATACTGACCGGCTCCACGCGGTTCGTGAGCCGTCCGTTCGCGGGAGGAACCGGATCAGATGTCAAGGTTTGTCACCTCCATGGCATGGCGCTTGATAAAGTCTTTGCGGTCTTCTACGTCTTTTCCCATCAGCGTCTTGAAGATCTCGTTTGCTGCCATTGCGTCCTCGATGTTGACCTGTCTGAAGACCCGTTTTCCCGGGTCCATCGTAGTTTCCCAGAGCTGCTGGGCGTTCATTTCACCCAGCCCCTTGTACCGCTGGATAGTGACGCCTTTCTCACCCATTGCCGCGGAGAACTGCTTCATCTCCTGCTCCTTGTACGCGTACTTCTCCTCCTTGCCCTTTGCGATCCGGAAGAGGGGGGGTTGGGCGATGTACACGTACCCCCGTTCGATCAGCCTGATCATATACCGGTAGAAGAAGGTTAACAGCAGCGTCCGGATATGGGCACCGTCCACATCGGCATCGGTCATGATCACGATATGGTGGTACCGCGCCCGCTCGGTGTCAAACTTTTCGCCGATACCGGTCCCGATTGCAGAGATGAGTGTCTGGATCTCGGCGTTTTTCAGGATCTGATGTTCGCCGGCTTTTTCCACGTTCAGGATCTTGCCCCGCAGCGGGAGGATCGCCTGGAACTTCCTATCCCGTCCCTGCTTTGCGGAACCACCTGCCGAGTCTCCCTCCACAATATAAATCTCGCTCTTTGAGGGGTCGCGTTCCGAACAGTCGGCGAGTTTGCCGGGCAGCCCGGAACTCTCAAGCGAACTCTTGCGGCGTGCGAGCTCGCGGGCGTTCCGTGCAGCATCCCGTGCTCTTGCGGCAGCGAGCGCTTTTTCGACAATGATCGCGAGCACTTTGGGGTTCTCGTCAAAGTATTCGGAGAGCGCGGCATAGACAAGCGAATCGACAATCCCGCGGACATTGCTGTTGCCAAGCCGCATCTTGGTCTGCCCGTCGAACTGGGGGTTTGCCATCTTGACAGAGATGACCGAAGTAAGCCCTTCGCGCACATCCTCGCCCCGGATTGCCAGTGCGGAAGCGCTGTCTTTGACAAGATTGTTGCGCTTTGCCAGGGCATTGATGGATTTGGTGATTGCGCTGCGGTACCCTTCGAGGTGCGTCCCGCCCTCGCGGGTATTAACGGAATTCACGTACGAGTAGAGCTTCTCATCATAGCCCGTGGTGTACTGCATCGCCACTTCGAGCTCGAGTTTGTTCTCCTCGTCTTTTTTCGTGATATCGATGGGCTCGGGGTGGAGGCACTTCGCCCCCTCGTTTAAGTATTTCACGAACTCTGAAAGCCCCCCTAAATAGCAGTACGATGCCCGGTCACCCGAGCGGTCATCGGTGATCCGGATCGTGACGCCGGAATTGAGGAACGCGAGCTCGCGGAGCCGGTGGGCGAGCGTATCGTAATCGAACTTTGTCGTTTCGAAGATCGTGCTGTCGGGAAGGAACGTGATCCTCGTCCCGGTCATGCGGTACCCGAACTCTGCGAGGAACCTGCGCCGGTTCTCCCGTTCTATCTCGTCGGGGGTGGCAGGCAGTGTTGTTACGTCCTGCTGACCCGGGCGGGATGAGTGCGGGGCAGAGCGGGCAAATGGCGCCGGGCTGCCGTACCACATCTGATAGCGGAGAAGGAGTTCATCAAGGGTCTCTTCGCGTTGCGAGATTGGCGTTACGGTTCTGCCCTTCTCAAACCGCATGTCGTAGATGTTGCCGTCGCGGAAGACACGGGCAGCAAGCCATGCGGAGAGAGCGTTCACAACAGAGACGCCGACACCGTGGAGACCGCCTGAGACCTGGTAGGTCGCCTTGTCGAACTTGCCGCCGGCATGCAGGACGGTAAGCACCACTTCGAGTGCACTTTTCCCGTTCTTTTCCATCCGGTCGACCGGAATCCCGCGCCCGTTGTCATCGACCGAGATTGACCCGTCGCTATTGATCACGACCGTTATCAGGGTGCAGAACCCGGCGAGCGCCTCGTCGATTGAGTTGTCGACAACTTCGTACACGATGTGGTGGAGCCCGCGGGTGTCGGTGCTCCCGACGTACATGGCGGGGCGCTCCCGCACCGGCGTGAGCCCCTCGAGTACGGTGATGTGGGACGCATCATATGTATCGTTCAAAGAAAACCTCCGTCGAAGAATAATGACTTCGTTTGAAAAAAGCCGCGCAAAAACCTGTGCGTTTCACAATAAGTATTGGTTTTATAAGGATTTAAGGTTAGTGCACCGACGGAAAAAATCGCAAAATTTTTAAAAATTTTGTTTGTTTCTGCAATCGCAGGAACACACGAACCCCGCTTGAGTGGTGGAAATCCCAAATTACCGTCGCTGAAAACGTCTCCGGTTCATGAAGCTAATGGTAGCTCCCGATGTCAGGATCCTTAATCCCAAGTGCACGGTCAATCGCGAGCACGAGCCGGTTAAGGGTTTCAATCACATCGCGTGCATCCTCCTTGTCCATCGTCCCCGGCTGGTGCCAGACCACCTTCTTGCGCAAAAGCGTCACCAGTTCATCGACCTCGGTACCTTTGAACTGGTCAGGCACAACGAGCCCGTCAAGATGATCTGCTGCACCGAACCATGCCTGATCAGGGGAGAGGGCAAAGTGCTTTGCAATTAGCATGAGGCTAGTGATAAATCCATGACCGAATGAACTCGCCATGAAGAGATGATGGGACAGGAATATAATAAAGGGATGGTCTAATAAAGACGGACTGTGGTCAGCCATATCATGATTGGGACGGTTATGAAAAAAGCAAGACAGATCACAAGAAACGTCCAGTCAATCGCACGGAGCGGCTTTTTTACAATGAAGATATGGCTGTCTTTCCCATACCCCCGGCAGAGCATACTTGTATAGACGCGTTCACCCTGCTGGTACGACCGGATGAAAATGGTGCCAACTGTATAACCGAGCTGTTTTATCCGGTAGCGGTACGGCAGTGCGGAGTTGAACGGATCAAAACACCGGGTGGCAAGCGACTCATTGATCTTCCGGTACATATAGCCGAATACAAAGAGATAACGGATCATCATGCCGAGTGTGAGAGCAAACTCTGGAGGCAGACCCATGCGCCCGGCACCTTCGAGCATGTCATGGAGCTTTGTCGTAGACGAGAGCAGGATGATTGCCGAGACGCAGACTACAAACTTCACCAGCAGAATAGCGGCAAACTCGATTGATTCGGCATATATGTGGATCCCAAAGGGAAGATTGGCGATTACGTGAAATACCGGATAATACCGGTTGGTAAAAAAGATCTGGAAGAGGATGATAAAGAGCCCGAACGGGAGCACCATCAGCAGGCGCTTTGCATAGACAGGCACAGGAAGCATGGAGAGCGTCCAGAGAATTGCATAGAAGGCAAAAAATATCAAACCAACGGTAAAGACAGCAGGCGTGTACGGGAATGCCACCATCGCGATGATCAGCGCGAGCATGCTTACGATCTTCACGCGTGCATCGAGCCGGTGGATAACACTGTTTTTATACGCCGTTTTCTCAATGTAAAAGAGTTCTTCGATCAT
This sequence comes from Methanoregula sp., assembly GCA_026394595.1. GTDB lineage: Archaea > Halobacteriota > Methanomicrobia > Methanomicrobiales > Methanospirillaceae > MVRE01. The sequence continues at coordinate 6,991 of JAPKXX010000111.1, forward strand.
TGCCGCGGAGTATCTTTCTGGGAACCTTTGTAGGTACGTATCAGCGCCTGTTCAGCATCCTCATAGGTGTATGCCATGGGAACAGGAACACCATTTTTCTGGAGCGAACGGATAAGCTTTGGCAGAACCGGGACATCAAGACGTATGGATTTGAGCATGTCAGGCTGTAAGAAGATGTCTTCTACGCTTCCTTCTGCGACAAATCGCCCCTTGTTCATGACATATACGTAATCTGCAACTTCAGCAACCATCGAAACATCGTGGGTGGAAAAGATTACCGTCATACCGTACTGCTTTGAAAGGGAGTTGATGAACGTGACAAGGTCATGAACGCCCCTGGGGTCAAGCCCGGCGGTGGGTTCATCAAGCACGAGCACTTCAGGCTCCATCGCAATCACGCCGGCGATTGCGACCCGTTTCTTCTCACCACCGCTCAGGTGGTGCGGCACCCGGTGGGCAAGGTCTTCGATCCCAACGAGCTTGAGCGCTTCGTGCACCCGGTGGTGGATTGTTTCCTCGTCGAGTCCAAGGTTGGTGGGGCCGAACGCGACATCCTGTTCGACAGTCGGTGAAAAGATCTGGTCATCGGCGTTCTGGAAGACAATGCCGACGAATTTGCGCACCTCGCGGATATTCTCCCTGGTAATCGGTTCACCGCGGATCAGGATCGAACCTGATGTCGGTTTGAATATCCCGTTGAAACATTTAAAGAGCGTACTCTTGCCGGCGCCGTTTGATCCGATGACAGCTATACGGGCATTGCGGGGAGCGACGAAGTTCACAGAGTGTAACGCCGTTACGTTGCCAGGATAGATGTAGGTGAGATCGCGGGTCTCGATGAGGTGCATGAGGAAATCCGGTTAGTATTGGGTTTTTTTACAAAAAAATCCTCTCAATGTTGTCTGGTGATGAACCGGCTGATACCAAAACCGAGAATGAAGAGCACAAGCACACCAAAGATTATTGCAAGCACTTCTCCGGGTTTATCCAGTCCCGGAAGGGTATAGTCAGGAAGGGGTGCCGCCCATGAGAATGTGTTGCCGGTCTTTTCTGCCACGGCTGCCTCTGCCAGAACTGCCTTTGATTCGTCAATATGTACGATATTTGCATCTTTTGCCCCGTACGCGGAAAGGAACGTACTGTCCAATCCGTCAGGATACGTGGATGCATAATACGGCGCAAAGATCGCAATTGCGAGTGCAACGGCAATACCGGCAACGATGATCATATCCTTTGCCTTACCTGTTTTCGCGGGACTTTCGCAACCAACAATATCGGGGCGTGCATGGATGATGAACGAGAGCGCAAATGCAGTGACACCACCTTCGATAATCCCGATAACGGCATGGTAAACGCCCATGGTGACAAGGCCAAAGGCAGCCGGCAGGGTGCCCGCAACAGCAAGCTCAATCGCACAGACAATCGATGGAATAAACAGCGATATCCAGCCTGCAATGAACGCCGCACAGAACCGGTTGTGGAAGACTGTGTTGACGGATCGGTACGTGTAGAACCCGAAAAATCCTCCCAGCACACCCATATTGATGATATTAGCCCCCATTGCAGTAATCCCTCCATCGCCAAAGAAAATGCCCTGAAGCACAAGGACGAGCGTAAGAATAAACACAGCGGCAAAGGGTGAGCCAAGCACGATAGCAGCAAGCGCGGCCCCCACAACATGCCCGCTTACGCCACCGGGGATAACGGAGATCGGGAGCGCCATGTTCAGTGTCTGGATAGCGAAGATGCCGGCGGCGAGTACCGCTACAAGCGGCACTTTCTCCTCGCTCATCTCACGTTTTGCCCAGCGGAGCGAAAGCGCAATGAAGACAAGTGCGATGATCCAGTAAACGATAGCCTGTGAGATCGGGAAGAAGCCGTCGGGGATGTGCATGATGTCAACCTATATGTTATTACTTTTCTTAAGTTATGTAACACCGAGTAGTTAAAAAATGTTATCATTTAATATTCTGTTCAATCTTTTTTTCGTTTCATATGAAAAAATCCTGAGAAAATACATAGTATGTAAAAATACCACGACATTTAATGATGACATTTATATTGACGGGGGAAGTCAATCAGAACAGAGGATATCCTGTCTGAACAATATCGGAGAATGCATGCAGAGCCTGTCAAAAAGTTGGCATCACCCCAAACCTTCATGCCATCCAAAAAACAAAAGAAACGTGTATGGAGGATGAGAACGGGCACGAACTTTCAGCAAGGAAAGTCGAATATCTCAAATTCATCTATGAACATGACGGGCGGGTGAAGACCAAAGAGCTCGCCACCCATTTTTGTGTCGATGTTTCCACCATCTCAAAAACCATCAACGAGCTGACCGAAAAGGGGTTGTTATCCCATGCCCCTTACAAGCGGATAGGACTTTCCCGGCAGGGGAGAGAAGAGGCGGAGTTCTTCATCAAACGGCACCGGATCCTGAGCCTGATGCTGACCCATTACGGGTTTTCCCGGGAACAGGCATGCCATGAAGTGTCCCGGTTTGAGAGCTACGTCTCAAAGGGTGCTGTTGACCGGATCTGCCGCACGATGGGGCACCCTCAGGCGGGTACCTGCGGGGAGATCACCCACGATACCGGCTGCATGGGGAATGGGATCCACTTATGAAGACCCATTTCCAACAGCCATGAATATCCGGGGTGGGGATTCTTTTCCATGAGCTCGACGATGATCTCGCGCCATATACCGGATCTTGACCTGATCACCTCGTATGCCGAACGGCAGGACTCGTTCTTTACAAAAGTAAGCCCGTGGACGAAATTTGCCGCGCTCGTGCTCGTGATCCTCCTGATCACGCTCACCCGCAGCCTTGTGGTCTGTGCTGCCCTCTACCTCACCGTCCTCCTCATGTACAGGCTTGCCGGCCTGCCATTAAAAAACCTGTTTGCCTGGTATACCCTTCCTGCGTTGTTTGTCCTGTCGCTGGTCGGGATCATGGCGTGGAGCGAACCCGGATCTGTGCTCTTTTCGTGTGCGATTGCAGGGATCACCATCTCACTCACCGACAATGGCGTCCTGCTTGTACTCACCCTGCTCCTCAAAGCCCTGATATCGGTCACCTTCTCCCTCTTCTTCCTGATGACCACCCGGTACCAGCACTTCTCTGCAATGATTTACCGCCTCTTCCCCTCACCCCTTGACCAGATCTTCCTCATGGCATACCGGTTCCTGTTCCTCACCCTTGCCATGACCGGCGCCATGCTCAAGGCAGTGCAGTCCCGGGGTGGCGGCATCATCCGCTCAATCCAGATGCAGGGAAGAATCTTTGCCGAAGTTTTCGCGCTCGTCTTCATCCGCTCATTCGAGCGGGCGGAACGCGTTCAGAGGGCAATGATCGCACGCGGCTATAACGGGGCGTACGTGGCAGGGACCGAAGTGCCACAACCCGGGGTTTTCGGGTACGGGGTGCTCTGTGCGTTTGCACTCGCCATTGCCGGGATCGTATGGCTGGTGCCCAATACCGGAGGCTGGTGACAGGATGACGATTATCCGCAGGGATCCGGATGCGCCGCACTGCCCGCCCATTGAACGGGAGCGGGAACTGATCCATGTCGACTGCGCAAGCCACACCTATCCTGACGGGAGCGTGGGCATCCACGACATGTGCTTCTTTGTGCAAAAAAACGAGATTGTCGCCCTGTGCGGACCCAACGGTTCGGGCAAGTCCACCTTAATCGAGCACTTAAACGGCCTCCTCATCCCTTCAAAGGGAGAGATCTGGGTCAATGGCAGGTCCATTTTGAGCGGTGAGCGGACCGACCTCTGGAAAGAAGTCGGGGTGGTGTTCCAGCGGTCAGACGACCAGCTCTTTGCCCCGACCGTGCTGGACGACGTGATGTTCGGGCCGCTCAACATGGGGATGCCTGCGGACGAGGCAAAGGCAGCGGCAATGGAAGCACTCGGGGCGGTGGGAGCCGCTGACCTTGTCCACAAACTCCCGAACTACCTGAGCGGCGGGCAGAAGCGGCTGGTCTCGATCGCCGGCATCCTTGCCATGAAGCCCAAGGTCATAGCACTGGACGAACCGACGTCGGATCTCGATCCGGTCCATTCAGAAATGATTGAACGGCTGATCCTGAACCTGAAAACCATGCACGGGATTTCCGTCGTAATCGCAACACACGACCTCGATCTCGCCGCCCGGGTCGCCGACCGTATCTGCCTTGTGAGAAACGGCTCGGTATTTGCGGAAGGGGAACCACAAGAGATCTTCTATGATTCTGACCTCATCACAGAAGCGGGGCTGAAAATTCCTGACACCGTACAGACCTATCTTGATTATTGTAAAACATGGGGCGTTGCGCCTGAACTGCGCCCGGTCCGCAGGGACGATCTCATTGCGGCGTTGCTGGGGGTGCCGCGCTGACAGGCTGATAAAAAATTTGGACTAAGTCCAACTTTTCCGCAACCTTGATAGTTTCATCGCGTAATGTTTGAGTAAAACAGGCTGCTGCAGGGCAGGGAAAAACAACAGGAATTGCCGTATGGCGCATATTCATCTTGAAGACGGATCGTTTACGCTGGTGTGGGTCGTGGTGTGGTGGGCCTGTGCCCTCCTCCTTATCGGGATAAGCCTGTATCTTGTCCGGTCTGCACAAAAACCGGACAACAGGAGGATCACGATCGCTGCCTTCTGCACTGCCGCCGCGTTTGCCATCTTCCAGATCAGCATCCCCGTTTTTGGTGGCGTGCACATTAACCTCACGCCGCTCATCGGTATCCTGACCGGGCCGGCCATCGGTTCGCTTGTCGTGCTCATCATCAACATCCTGTCTGCAGCCATAGGTCACGGGGGCTGGAGTATGATCGGCGCAAATACGCTGGTGAATATTGCGGAAGTGGCGGTGGCATATGCCACCTGGCGGATACTGAAACCATGTATTCCCGGTCTCTTTCCCCGTGCCGGCATCGCGACGATCGCAGGACTGCTCTGCGGCAATATCGCGATGATCCTCATCATCGTCATCTCAGGCGTCCAGGGTGTGAACCAGGGCACAGCCCAGATCCTCGCAGGGCTCTCGCTGCTTGCCGCGGTGAATATGGGTGTGGCTGTGATCGAGGCATTTGTCACCGGTATGATTGTTACCTATATCGGGAAGGTCAGGCCCGACCTGCTACGGGGTGAGCGCCCATGATCGCACTGCCGGAAAAAAAAGGACTTCTCATATTCCTAGGGCTTCTTGCGCTGGTTATCGTCGTTTCGCTTGCCGCATACCAGATGACCGGTCAGATGGACATTAAAGAGCGGTTCTCCCATGCCGTGGGTCTTGAGCATGCGGAGGATGCGGGAAAGGAAGGCAGCGGGTGGTTCGGGCTTTCCCTTGAAGGCAGTCCGCTGCTCTATGGTGTCACGCTCGGTATCCTTGCGATTGGCTGTTACGCGGCATACCTCCACTTCAGCGTGTAATGGTGACGTTACGAAAACAACGAGCGGACACCGGATTTGAGCAGGGGTGCCAGTATCCTGAGCAGTGCCGGTTTTTTGAGAAGCTGCTGAACCAGCACGCCCGGGCGATCCATATCCCCGTACCGCACGATGGCCGAAAGGATCTCCGGCTCGTTCAGCGCCAGGATCACCGTATCGATATCCTGCGATGATAAGTTCTGCCGCATCTCGAAGAACCGGAACCCGATCTCAAGTTCGCGTCCGAAATCCGCTTTCCACCGCCGCTCGTAATCAGCAAGGGTTGCATCATCATACCTGCCCTGCTCGCATGCCGCTACCGCAACTGCCGCCGCATGCCGTGCGGAACGGATGCCGGTATATACTCCGCCACCTGAGGTGGGCTTCGCAAACCCGGCTGCATCGCCCACGAAGAGCGTGCGGTGCCCATAGGTCCGGGGCATTACACCGAGCGGGAGAGTACCGGTCACAAGGTGGGTGGAGTTTGAACCGAATTTTTTCACAAATGCGGCAAACCGCTCCGGCACCTGCGTCTTTCCGCAAAGGCCAACACGCACCCTCCCCTTTCCTGCCGGGATCACCCAGCCGAAAAAATCCGGTGATGCATCCGGATAGATCTCCGCGAACCGGGGATCACACTCGTACGACATATCTGCCTGGATGCCGGCAAGAAACGCCTTTGCCCGTCCCATGTGCAAAAGCCTTGCGATCGTGCTGCGGGGACCGTCCGCCGCAATCAGGATGTTGAACGGGATCTCCTCGTGCCCGTGCACCCCCCGGGTGAGTATCGCCGTCTCATGTACTCCATACACGGCGGTTTTAAGCCTGAACTCCGCCCCGGCATGTGCCGCAGCTTCTGTCATCTCCCGGTCGAGTGCTCCCCGGTCAACCACATATGCCTTTTGGGTCTTCGCATCGATCTGGAGTCCGCTGCCTCTTTCGGTAACAATCCGGGCACCAGAAATCCGATTCAGCACCGACCGCTCTGATACCCGGCACTCCCCAAAGGCGGCATTCGAGAGAAGGCCGGCACATTGCACAGGGTACCCTACAGTACCGTGCTCCTCGATGCAGAGAGTAGTGAGCCCGCTTTTTGCACATTCACAGGCAGCTGCACTTCCTGCAGGACCGGCGCCGACGACGATGACATCGTACCCCGGCTGGCTGCCCCGTTTACCTGGCATTGATCATGTACCTTGGCGGGGGTTGTGATGATAGTTATTGTTCACACCCACCACCTGAGGGGGGATCAGAGACACATCACGCATTACTGTGGAACGTCAGGGTCCCTGATGGCATGCTGGAGTTTTCCCCTGATGATCAGTTCGCCAATCGCAAGCGAGAAGATCCCAAAGACAAAGGCAAACACCCCAAACGTCGTCATGAGATACTGCTCCCGCAGGGACGGGAGAAGATATAAGATTGCGATGAGGAGGATGATAAAGCTGGCAAACATCCCCCCGAAGAGATAATAGTAGTAGTACCGGCTTCCTGTGATGCAGCGCTCGAGATCAAAAATGCCGGTGACCAGCGCCCATCCTGCAATGATGACTGCAAACGAAAATGCGATGACCTCGGAGAATACTACTGATAAAAGA
>JAPKXX010000008.1 GCA_026394595.1 Methanoregula sp.
GGCGCCGTTCAACAGCTCGGTCCGGCTGGACGCGATCTTTGCACCGGCGGCCGTGAAGAGATCGTCGGGGTAGTACGCGCTTGTCCCCGCGTCGTGCTCGATCCGGACCTCGTGGCCCGCCTTCGTGAGCTTCTGGACGACATCCGGAACGGTCGCCACGCGCTGTTCCCCCGCAGCCAGTTCCTTTGGAACGGCGATCACGACCGGTGTGGATACCGGACCCTTCGAACCGGCCGGGATTATACCTTTTACCTCCTGTGCGATGATGGGGGCGCTCACAATTCCCACCTCCCCTGTTCGGCTTCTTCGATACGGAACAACCTTTTCACTCCATGGATGATCTGTAATGTATCGTACCAGTTGAACCTAAACCCTCTTTATTTTACGCACACGAACCGCTACCCCGCGACGCGAGCGCAGCATCTCATCCCCGGACATCGCAGCTCTCCCGGTCGCATGTGCAGAAGGTCCCATGACCAGTACCTCATCCCCTTCACGGATTGCCGGATCGGCGTTCATTACACCTGGAACAAGCACATCTCCTTCCGGGACAAAGGCGTCAATTGTGACACGGTAGCCTTCCGGGATTAGGGACCAGCCATCAAAGGTCGGGCGGAGCAAGCCGGTGGCGGGATCAATGGAGAAGCATTGGACAGTATTCCTGCTGTAAAAAATTTCCGGAAACCGCCCCCGTGTGGAAAAACCTCGTGAATCGATATCTGTGCCGAACTGGTACGAGCACATGCCATGCAGCCGGTCATCCTTCACTCTTCTCTCCCCGGCAAGTGCCTGGTCAAGCACTGCAACGGAGTCGTCACCGGCCGGGTTTTCTCGGCAAGAATATTCCAGCGTAATACCACATGCCTCCGCCGCCATCTCCGCAACCTTTAGTGCTCCGCCTTCGAGATGTGCAATGATACGGCGATAGCGGTTTCGCTCAAAGTACTGAGCGATGGTGCCTGAGATGGCCGAGCATTCCTCCGCATCCCAGTACCCGGTCACCGGGACATCGTAATGTCCTGCCGGATAGATGGTCTCCAGTTCGCGGGGGACAAGCCCGAGCGGTGATGTGACGATCAGCTCGTGGGCCCTACCAGCGACCGCTGCCATAAATTTCCGGTGGCTCCGGGAGAGCGAGTAGGGTTTTTTTGCTGAACAGGGGAGCAGCACGGCAACATCGGTTTTGGGGGGAAGGTAGCGTGAAATGACCCTTTCTGTAAACCTGCGGATCTCAGCACGGTTCATGGATTCGCCGGAGTTCACCAGCATTGCGCCGCCCCGGGCGACAGGAGCATACTGTTCCATGAATGCATACCGGGCATCGAGTTGGCGGAGGATGGCAACGTGCGTGGCGTGCATGCGACACCGCGATTCAACGATCTCTCGCAGGCGTCCCTCTTCAATGAACCGTGCGATCAATGCGATCTCGCGCTGGAGCGCCTCACGGTTGTGCTGTTGCAAGTCCCCGTCTTTGCACCCGTCGCAGGTGCAGATCCCGGACCCCGTCAGGTCTTTTGAAAAATTGCCCTCCGGCGTGCAGAAGATCCCCTGCGCTGATTGTAGGTCAACTGCCATAAAATCAAAAAGGTCAAACCCTGAGTAACAGAGGATGTGCGCATTTGAGGGAAGTGCTGCTGCCGGTGCGTACCAGATCGTGTCAGGAGGGGTCTTTTCCTTGAGCAGGACAAGCCAGTCGACATAGTTCCGGGGGTTATTTTGCGCGGTATGCCAGTTTGCCACCATGACGCAGTCGCCGCTGTGTGCAGGGTTCTTTAAGAGAGGGTGGATGGTGATTGGCTGATTGCCAGACTGCACAAGATATGTGCTCACAAACTCTGCATGGGCAGGAAGCGGGATATTGATCCCGGTCATGTTCAGAAGATCAGGAAAGAGTGTCTTTGTATCCAGTACGGCAGGGGTCCTGAATGTTTTACCGTTGATCGCAAACGTGCCAATGCGTGCGAGACCGTCCCGGCGCCGAATTTCAGTTTTTGCCATTGTAGATCTCCACTTCCGGCAGTTCTGACCGGACAACCGGCGCCCACCGGGTATTGCATGCGATGACAATGGTGCTCTCGGGATGGCTGTCGATCAGAGTGCGGATACCCTTGCATCCCCGCCTGACCATTGCCTCATCCCAGTCGGGTATCTCGCTTTGCCCGATCGGGAATGTCTCTTTGAGTTCCCTCGGGTACGGGCCGAACGGGGGTTTGAACAGGAGAATATCGTCAAATCCTTCCCGCACACTCCCATCGAAGGTGATAAGGACACTGCCTCCAAACCTGAGCCGTGTGAGCTGCTGCTGGTACCGGACCACTTCGGTCCTCTGGCAGCTCTCATCGCTCCGGTAGAAGAACCGGCGCTTGGATACACGGTCGTGTCTCTCTAATGTGTCCGCATGGTGCAGGAGTTCACGGTACCCCGAGAGGAGGTGCGGGTGACTGCGGCACCGCTCGTCCACAAGTTCCCAGAGTGTGCCATCAATGATTGCCTGCCGTATGCGGGCGATCTCGGCAAGTGTTACATACAGGTTATGGAGTGCGAGCTGGCGTTCCCGGTCAACGGAAGTGCGGAGCTCACCTGCAGTATGGC
>JAPKXX010000108.1 GCA_026394595.1 Methanoregula sp.
TGTGCAGAAGAATGATGCCATCGCTGCAGGGGTGTCAGTGAATGAGTTCATGATACCCGGGCCCATCTTGAGGGTCGTGGTCGCCTGCGCGATCGCAGCGAGGGTTGGGTAGCAGTGGCGGTTGTTGTAGTGGTTCGTGATCCATGCGAAATCTATGTCTTTGGACTCTGCAAGTTTACAGAAGTTGACAACTTGTTTTACATTAACATTTCCTGGGACAAATTCAATTCCATATGACAAGGCTAGTTCACCTCATTGACTATTACCGTATACGCACTTAAATAAATTATGATTTAACGTTGATCGTCGCATTCGATTCATTTAAAAAAGGGATTTATGGTGATTTTTTTTAATTTTATGTATTGCATCTCGTCGTATTGCCGGGGGGTTTTCGATGATTGTGGCAGGGATTGTTTATATCCCATGCCATTTTTTTAGGTTTTTCCTTGAGGAAAAATTTTTTATAAAACGTGTTTGAACCAAATCCGGAAAGCGGTTTTTTTAACAGGGTGAGAATCAAGGAACCGGTTCATTCATTTTGCCTGAGTCCCAATAGATACACTGAACAAGGAATGCCCTATAAGATATTGAACTTAAAGTAAGCAATATATTCACACAATTAACGACTGAATGTTAAAAGTTTTCAGGTAATTTTATGAGAATCCTTGCGATCGGTCTTGGGGGGGCGGGTGGAAGAATTGTGGATATGCTCTTCCGTGCTGACCGCAATAGCAGCAAGGTGGCGTGTGTTGAGGCACTCGCTATCGATATTGATGGGGATTCCCTCGCTCAGCTTACCTCACTTCCTGATGCTTCCAAGATCTATTTTTCCCCTCTCGACATGGGACACCCCCATGATGCACCGGATACAGCACCAACCGCAACCATCGACATTGGCGAGGTGACCTCCCGCGTCCATACAATGGCAACGGGGGAGACGGATGCGATCATCATCTGCATCGGTCTGGGGAGCAGTTTTGGGGATGTTGCATCTCACCTCATTACCGCCCTCCGCTCATCGATAACGGAACCTATCTTCGGGCTGGCCACACTTCCCTGCCTTTCTGAAGGAGAGCGGTGTTCAGCAAAGGCGGCGGATGATATTGAGATACTCTCCCCTCTGCTCGACGGTGTGATCGTCTTTGATAATGAGACGTGGCACAAAAAGATCAATGCGCACCAGAAGACACTCGCACATGAGAAAGTAGGATTCGCAGCTCGACTCGGGTTTAAGAAAAAAAAGGAGCAGATGATCTCTCCTACCCAGAAAATGTATTTCTCATTGAACGATGCCATCATCCGCCGTATCAGCCTCATCCTGCGTGCAGGGGAATTCAAAGCTGACGGGGGAATCGAGCTCGCCGAGGTAGTGCTTGATGCCGGTGAGGTGCTGAACACGATACGGGGGATGGGATTTATTACGATCGGGTATGCCGTAGAACAACTTCCCCCCGACCCCCTGAGTTTTTTTAAGAAGTGGCGCCCGACCGCGTATTTTGCCGATGAGCACCAGAAAAAGGCATCGCGAATCGTCGAACTCGCCAAACAGGCGATCTATCACGAAATCTCAGCCCCCTGTGATATTACAAGTGCCCATAAGGCACTCGTCCTGATAGCGGGACCCTCCCATGAACTCTCCCTGAAAGGGTATATGACGGTCAGGAAATGGATCGATCGCAGCATCGCAGGACTCGAGACAAGGTCCGGCGATTATCCGGTGATTAGTACCAGGTTCGTCGCGATCATCATCATGCTCTCCGGCCTTGAAAACATCCCCCGTATCGATGAACTCAAAGAGATCCGCGCCCAGTACAGGGCTCATGAAGCGGAAGGACGACCTCAATACGATCAACCCGCTGTAACTGCTGCAATGCCCGAAGAACAGGTGATCAGAACAGTAACCACAGCAACCGTCCAGACTGCCGCACTCCGGGATGAGATGATTACGTTGAAATCCAAAACATCCCGTGATAAAAAACCAGAACCTGCTGGTTTGGGAGATGTAAAACCTCATTATACAACTTCCCAACAGCAACCGCCCGGGTTCCATGAGTTGGAATCCCTTACAAGAGAGGACACGGCTTCAATCACCAATGCTGAACCAGAGCAGCCTCATCATGTTCTCGTTGCCAGACCGCACAAAGCGGTTCAACGAAAAGACGTCAAAGCGGAAAAAATACCGGAACTGGAACTCCTGATAAAAAAGAGCCTCTCAGCCCATCACACCATCCTGAAAAAAGATACTGCATCGGGCGGAAAGGGCGAATTATCATCAACAAGAGATCAAGAGCGTCAGCGAATCGAACGGGAACTGCAGAAACAACGGCTGATGGCTCTCCACGGTGCGGGCGACAGGATTGAACGGCACAAAAAGGTTCAGGCAGGTTCAGCAACAGGACGTAAGATCATTTCCCCATTACCGGATCGTGCAGTGGAGGGGACATCTGGTGAACAAGCCAAAATCCATAAAACAACACCTGAGATCTTCAAAAAGCAGGAGCCCAGAACGATCGTATTTCACAAGAAGGGCGATCGTACAGCAAGGGATACTTCCATCGAGAGACCTCCTTCTGAAGGACCAAGAGAGAGAACTCAATCTCAGGTGCCTGATCATGAAACCGGTTCAGGTGCACAGCAGCCTGCGGATGATGTTACGCTCGAAACATGGCTCAAGCAGGCGACCCACCGGAAAAAAGACGATCTGAATGAACGTGAAGGCTTATGGCTGAAAGATGCTCCAAAAACAGTGCGGGATGATGCTCTCCTCCACACGGATCTGAAACGTGAAGAGACATCCCGCACTGATGGCGAAAGCATTGCGGGCATTAAAGCACTCGAACAACCGAGAGAGATTGAACGGTCATTAAAAAAGTATGAGAAAAAGAGATCGGATGAGGACGAGAACAGGGAAGGCTGATCAGTTCGTCTCCATTACTTTTGCAAACGGGATATTCCCTGCCCCGATCTCGGTTTTAATGTCGAACCCGAGTTCGGCTGTGTTTCCAATAAAGTTCAACCCGCTGAAAGCAACAATGGAGATCCGGTACTGGTTTGGCGGGAGATTAAATACTTGGTTTCCCATGCTCACCGGAAAGATAAACCCACACTGGTTCATCAGCTTAATGGTTTCCTTGACCTGTTTTTGGGCTGTCGACGGAACCTCGCGAACGTTGGCGAGCACAATTCCTGAACGGGTCTGACAGTAACTGTTGATAGACGTAAGTCCTGATGAAATAAATAATTCAAGGGGATCAATTGTTGTCCCTCGGTACCCAATCAGGTCAACAAATCTCTTGGGCGTGCTGTTGACGATCTCGAGTCTTCCCCCGTACGCCATCTTTACCGGTACGCCGTTTCGCTGGAAGACACCGTCCATTGAGATGCTGCATATGGTGATGATACCAACCGAGCCTGAAGGGATTCTCGGGTCGTGATCGACGATGCGATACGAGGAGAAGAACCCGCACCCTGCCTTGACCACCTGATCAAAGGCTATCCTAACGCGGTCGAGGTTTTCTTCGGATACTATAGAGAGATTATATGCCACGTCCCCGGTGCCGGTCGCGGGGTCAAAGGTGCTGCGGTAGGCGAGCCGTTCGAGTTTTGAGATCACAAAACCGATCCGATCATCAACAAGCGCATTGTCTGTTTCCTGCAGGCCTACGGGTGTTAGAATCCTGCCCTGATTACCGATTTTTTCAGTAAAGCCGGTAGCATCAAGATAACTGAGGTGATACTGCACGGCGCGGTCACTTAAGATAAAACCTCGTTCTGCCATGAGCTCGGCAAGGCGTTTTGCCCCAACCGGTTCCCGTTGCTCCTTTAATATCCTGAGGATCTCAATGTATTTTCGTTCCGTGCGTATCATGCGGGGCGTGCCTCCACAATGCCATTGCTGTCCTGGTACCTTCCTTGGTAGATCATCTCGCCTCCCTTCACTTCATGGAACACCATCTGCACCACGCGATCATTCCGTTGGATTGCGATATCAGCATTCCCCAAATTAGTCAGGCAGAGCGTCAGCTTTCCGCGAAACCCCGGATCCACAAATCCGGCACCCAAAAGGACACCCCTCCGCCCAAATGACGAACGGCAGCGAAGAGTCCCGGCAATACCCCGTGGGAGTTCGACCCACTCAAGACTGGAGATGAGCATACAGGCACCCCTCGCGAGCAGGTAATCATTATCTGCCCGCAGATCGTACGAGGCAGGTTGCTGGCATTCTTCGCTATAGGGTTGGATAACCAGGTTCCCCTGCGTCGAATCTTTACCGAGGCGCTGGCGGATTTCGGTCCCGGACAGAATCATTCACTAGTGTTTCGGGAGAAAACACTTAATAACTTTTGATGAGATACCATGGAAACGGATCCATGGGGTAGAGGATATCCTCTTGGGCTTCGGACCCAAGGACGCGGGTTCGATTCCCGCTGGGTCCGTCCGGTTCCCCTTTTTTAAAAAAATTAGGTGATTGGGTAACATCCCACACCACTCAGATCCCAATGAAATTTGAAAATGTGTGACCGCTCTTGGGGGCTTTGCCCCCGCCGCTCGGGCAATCAAAAATTGTCTTTCAGACAATTTTCTCAAGTCTGCCCTGACCTTCAGCCACGGCAGACACCCCCAATTGCGAAGCACCAGAACAGGTAATACGGCCCAATCGCAATGCGGAGGGGTGGGTAAAGGAGTGTTCACTGCGATGAAACGCAGTGAACTAGAGAAGATATTTCGAAGAAATATGTTCGATGGGACAGGCACGGTTCCCTCCCAATATGTTGGTAGGATCGCCCGGTTGTTCCTACCGTAACCGGTGCAAGGAGCTCCTCCCGGTCATTGGGTGCATCGGGGGCGCTTGCGTCCACACGGATCCAGTATTCACCCGGAGGCAACAAACGGACATCCAAGCTGGAGTAGTCGGTAAATACGCCTTTTGTGATGTAGTTTGTATCAAACAGAACCCAGGTATTGCCGCCAGTGTTTGAGTAAGAGATCCGTTCGGTCACCGTCTCGTTCCCGTTATAATTGATCTGCCATTCGAGAGGGATGAAATCCTTAATAACGCCAGTGGCTGTCGTGTGGAGATTCGAAAGATCAAGGGTGGTAGAATTGATCCCAATGTTTGTGAGGTTGGGGATGATAGTAACCCATGTCTTAGGCATAAGCAGGGTCGCTTCATTGTTATTGAAGCTGATAATGGAATTGTCCCCAAAAATATTGACGTTGCCTCCCTGGGCGTAAATCGCTTTGAGGCGGAATGTTGCCTTCCATGTCTCATGCATATGAACAGTACCAATGTCAAAGTTGAGATTATGGTCGTCGTTCCAGTCAGCGGTTTGATTGATGGTACCATCGTAGGTATTATTGGTAATATGGGTGGATATTCCATTCACATACTTATAGTCGAAGACGTTGCCTCCCGGTACTGTGATATTATTGACGCTCACATTTTCAAATTTCAATTCCATAGTCGTATTAACACCCGCTTCCTCCTGCAGCTTCATCGAAATATCCGCGTAAATCGATGCAAGTTGCGAAGCATTGGGCGCAGCATAATATTTTCCCATGGTCTTTGTTGCATATGAATTCAACAGAGTATTGTACGCAGGAGTGACACCAAGACCGATGATAAACATTTTAATGCCGCTCTGGTTTGTCCATGTAATGACACTCGTTGTATTGATTATCGGAAAACTTTGGGCACCGGCACCACCCTCGGGATTACCTCCATTATTATATTCACCATCTGTGAGCAATACGATTGCTTTTGCTGTTCCTGCTCTGGGATCGTTCCGGATCATATTTGTTGATAGGTAAATTGCCTGTCGTAAATTAGTGTTGGCGTCAGCAAAATATGCCTGGACTGTTGCATTGGCGGCAGATTTGTTTGCAGGACTGGCATATTTGAGAACCGAATCAACAGTTGCGGTACTGTCGATTGAGACAAGACCAACCCGGTCATTTGCAGTGAGATTATTGATAATGACCATATTCCCTATCTTCTCGTTTGCTATTTTGGCTCCAGCCATACTACCAGAACGATCGGATACTACCACCACGTCGATGGGCTTTTTGGTCATTTTATATCCGTCGCCATAAAGTTCGATAGTAACATCAAATGTTTCATTGAGGGCGACGCTGGGTGGAACGACATATGTCTTCACACTCAGGTAGGGATAATTCTTCCAGTAGACTTTTATCGAACGCGATATATTTGCCCATGTTGCGAGAATATCTGCACTGCCAGAAGCAGTTGGGATATAATCGGAAGCATCGGGATCTGCTACAAACGCGCCGGGCACAAACAGAACCGATGCAAATCCGTACTCATCTGATATACCACTTGTCGTGGCCAGATGGGGCGCTGCGGTTGAGTTCCCGTCGTACGTCACGGTTCCTAGCGAAAAGGTCACTGTTTCCCCGGCTACGGGGTTTCCACTGATGTCCATCACTTTTGCTTTGATGTCAGCGACCATGTCACTCTTGACATCGAGGCTCGGCATGGTCTCGGGGTTTGCCGTGAGCAGCATATTGATCGGTGCGGTGCTCCTAAATTCAACGGTTTGGAAACAACTGACTGAGGTATTGGCAAGCGCAATTGCAGTAATGTTCACGTTAGCGCTTGTGCTTCTCGGCCCGTACGTTACCCATATTTCACCGATCGAGTTGGTCGTGATGTTGCCGAGATTCTCACCAATTGATGTAGAGATATAGACGGATTGGTTTCCGGCAGGATTTCCGTATTTATCGTGGAGGGTATATTTTATGGTAAATTTTTTAACATTGTCTGCGGGAACAAAGGGATTAGGGACTGCCGTGGGATCAAATACCTGATCTATTGTGAACGGAACGCTCTCAGCGATACCGACAATAAATGGATACTGGTCAGGCACACTTTCGATGCGTTCCATCCAGATATTATTCTCACCGGCAACCGTGTCAACTTTCGCTGTCAATGAAATATTCCCTTGAATGTCTGTAACTCCAAGAATGTAGGGGCTATAAACCGTCCCATTCAAGAACCCACCGGTTCCAAGTCCTTCTGGAGGAGGATAGATATGTAACTTCACAATGTGAATTTTATTGGGATTTTTATTATCCACTCGGTTACCCCACCGGTCTTTCAACGTGACAACAAAGGGGGTTGTTTGATCGATGACCACCTCGTCTTTATATTCAAAATATGCATCATATGCCTGATCATGATCAATTTTTATAATTTTTGTTGAACTGGTGGTTCCTTCTGTATTGGATGCTGTGACGTTCAGGACAAGGTTTTCAATAGAAGTTTTATTTGCCCTGAATACTGTTGTCGCTTCCCCCACCAGATTGGTTACCGGATTTGTAACTGTAAGAGATCCATAGAGTGGGTCAACGGATAGGATTACATTTGCCAGATCGACGGGTTCCCACATGGGAGGTGGACTCAATGAGAGATTTTCCACTTTGATAGTAATTGTCGTCTGATCAACCCCGTTTGCTACCAGCCACCCATTATGGCTGTCTGAATCAGCACTGCTGGTGATGGTTATTTTATTTGGCATTACTGCTGACGCAGTACCAATCAGCAGGATTATTCCAATAAGTAAGAATTCTATTTTCCAGCCGGACATACACACCACTACGAGTGAGTAATTTACTTCACTACTATATATAATTTTCTTATTTTGAAAAAATGATTTTTGGGGCTTAAATTGAATAATATCCAATTTTTGTTGGTAAAACAGAAAATAGATTAAATTTCATTCCTTCTCAGGATGTGGTGCCGCTTCTGTGAACGCCCCATCCTTATTAGTGCAAATACCAGAAGGACTCCGAGCGCACCCGCAACAACAAGACCAATGAACCCCCAGTCGAGGTTCTTTTCAAGAGTGATGGAGAGCGCGGGCGTCATGTTGTCCTGTTTGAACTCTTTCTGGACTGATACTGTCTGGTATCCTTCCTTGATCGCGGTAATATTCTGCATAGTATTTACCTTGACCGTGGTGGAGATCTGCCCGTGAGTATCAGTCACACCACGTTTGTCGTTATTAATAAGGATTGTTACGTCGGGTACCACCTTCTGCTCTTTATCCTGCACATAGACAGTAAGATCAACTATCTCAACGGGCAAGACAATAGTGAACTCGTCTCCCTGTTTTGTGACATCAATTGTTTTTTGGGTGTTTACCAGCCCACCCTTGCGGACTTCTACTGAGTAGTTACCTGAGACTATAGCGGAGAGCATATATCGTCCGTACTGGTTTGTGGTGCCTACCATGTTGCCATTGAGGTACACTTCAGCTCCACGTACCGGGGACTGGGATTCATCTACTGCGTAAATAAACGCTCCAACCGGAGCCTTTGACATCACAACAGTCAGTAATTCATCGGTCTCTGAAATCGGCCGTGTAATAAGGTAAGGCTGGTACCCGTCTTTTTTGACTTCGATGGTATATGTTTTCCCTCGCCCCACGTTTGTTGTCAGAATCCCGCGGGGGTCGGTTTTTCCTGCAAGGACATTATCAATTCGCACCTCCGCGTTCTCAATCGGGAAGTCATCCTGGTCATTTACAACAAACGAGAACCGGTTTCCTGACATCAGGGCATATTGTACCGAAACATCCGAAGACCCAACATCGACGGTTCCCGTACGTGTCTGGTAATTTGGTGACCTGATTTCAATTGCATACAGGGTTGCACCCAGCACATTGAACGTCGCGGTTCCCGTTGCATCTGTATTATGGGCAGACGTGGCATTATCCGCAGTGATGACAATCTCTGCATCGGGGATAGGAGCGAGCGTGTCACTATCGTAAACATTGAAATTAAGTTTTAAGCTCTTGCGGATGAGGTTTATCGTGAGGTCGGTGACATTGCTCTGCACGATGTTCGACCAGTCATCGAACCCTGCCATCGATACACGAAGCATGATGTCGTTGGTATCCGAATGGGTGACATAAAACTGGCCTAGGTTGTTGGTCCTGCCCATATTTGTGCCGTCGATAAAGACTGTCGCATGGGAAACCGAGGTGTTGTCCACGTTGTCGAGCACGGTGAGCTCGAGAATCGTTGCCTGTGCCGCGCCGCAAAGAAGGATTGCGAACAGCAGAGCAAAAAGGAAACGAAACAGATGCTTATTCATAGGTAAATATCCACCCCTGCTCATATTTGAGCGCATCGGTTCAAAATGACCGGCCTGACGGGACGCGATCGAGGAGCATCCCCTCCACGAGGACCGGCATGAGCCGCCGCCCTTCTTCTATTGCCTTCTGGAGCCGCCAGTTCCGGTCAGCGTAGATAGTGAACAAGGGCTCTCCGGGTTTGAGGAGCTTGCCTTTTTTTGCATGAAGGAGGATCCCGGCTCCCCGGTCATGGGGTGCGCCCGCTATACGTGCCAGCGTGATCAGGGACTTGTTATTCATCTCGATCACATAACCGGACGTCGGTGCCTTGACCACAAACTGGTGCTCCCCCGGTATAATGTCACTGGATTTTACCTTTGGGTCTCCCCCCTGGATCTCGATGATCTTCCGGAACTTTTCCAGTGCTTTTCCTTTTATGAGGAGGTCCTGTGCCATTGCAGCACCGGTACCCGGCGCTGCTTTCCCCGACATCTCGAGTGCGATCCCTGCAAGCGAGATACTTTTCTGGATAAATGAATTCGGTTCTGTGGCACCTTCCAGCACCCGTAACGCCTCCATGACTTCCAGTTTCGGACCAATGCTGTAACCGACAGGAATATCCCCATACGTAAGGGCGCATTCCACCCGCATATTGAGCCGTTCTCCCAGCTCGATGAATTCCCGTGCGAGTTTCCGCCCCTCTGTCATGGTAGGAACTTTTGTGTGCTGTCCGACAGGGATATCGATAACGACAAGATTTGCGCCGACTGCAAATTTCTTTGCCATGACACTGGCGAGCATCTGCCCCCGCGCATCAATCTTGAAGGGATATTCCTGAATGATAATGCGATCGTCTGCAGGGGCGATGTTTGTCGCACCACCCCACACAATGACACCCCCCACCTTCTCGGTCATCTGGTGGACTTCGCTGGCGGAAAATTCAACAAATGCCAGAATGTCCATGAGATCGGCGGTACCCCCGGCACCGGTGATTGCACGGGAACTTGTCTTCGGTATTTTGAGCCCGCTTGCTGCGATGATTGGTACAACGAGGAGCGAGATTTTGTTACCGGGCACTCCGCCAATGGAATGTTTGTCTACAATCGGTTTTGAAGCGAATTTTATCTGCTCACCTGTCTCCACCATGGCACGGGTAAGATGCTCTACCTCATCCATATCGAGCGGGTTGATGTATGATGCAGTGATGAACGCGGTGAGCTCTGCAGGTGAAATATCATCATTCACCACGTCCTTGATGAGGGTAAGCGTTTCCTCCTTGTTCAGCCTGCCGCCATCCATCTTCTTTTTGATATACTCGAGGGAGGAGGGTCGGGCTGCTTCCCGGATTTCAATGCCATCCCCATCTTTTACAATCAGTCGATCGTTCGTAATCCGGTAAATACCAACAGTCCCCTGCTGGGCGATGGTAGTCGTCGTATCAACGAACGCCGTCACTGAGACACCATTTGCCAGATTGATTACCTGGACACGGTCACCATCGAGAACACCAATGCTGCGGGCATCGAGCCGGTTGAGCAAGACACCTCGTTTTGCAATATCCAGAACTTTTGCGCTGAACTTTACCACGGGCATACCCCCACTACGGGAATTAGATATCCGAGTTTTAAGGGAAGCTATTGAGTCCAATCAATATATGCTCTCCCCTGTTTTAGTGGCTGGGAATATCAAACAACGGAGACGGATACGCCAATAGAAGAGATCGTGTTGAGAACCGGTTTGAAAAAAAAGGAAGATTAGTTTTTAGTTCAGTGCTTGCGCACGACAAGGAATGCAACTGCGCCGAGACCAATCAGGGCTACCAGTGCACCAAACCCGGGCTGTGTCGGGGTCTTGGTTGGCGTTGGTGGCACGGTGGTTGGAGCTGCGGTTGTTGCGACCTGAGTCGGAGCTGCAGTTGTTCCAACGGCGGTCGGGGCTGCGGTTTGGACAGTCCCCTCAAGCACGTTGAACAGTGCAGTGGCGGTTGTTGTTGGCCGGAGTACGCGGTTGGCTGTAACAATGTACTCGTCCGGTTTGAAGGTGGATGCGTCCACATCGAACGAGAGCTTGTTCAGACCGGTGTCACCCTTTGTGACCTTTACCGTTCCGGTTGCACCACTGAACTCACCACTCTGGGTCTTTTGAGTCGGCTTGAATGATGATGAATAGACTTCCAAGAGAACTTCGTCGTCGACTGCAAGGTTCGTGGTTGCGGTGATGGTGAATTTGTCACCAACATGCCTGTCGCCAATCGGGTCGATCCTAATGACCGGCACTTCTACGAGGAAGACGAGCTTCGTGTAGGTATCATCAACGTTCGGGGTGTTGATTCCCTGGACGAGTGCCTCAGCTGCATCGGTTCCCTGCAGGCTTCCTGCTCCGAGGAGCGTGAAGATCTGCTGGTTACCCGCTGTAGCCTGCTGCAAGTTACAGACCTGAGTTGTACTGCCTGCACACATGTTGATATCGAACTGCTGGTTCTGCATCGGGTGCTGGGCGACAACGAAGTACTGACCGGCATCCATGGCCGTGGTTGTTGCGGTCGTAACCTCGTAGGTGAACGAAGCATCGGAGTTCACTGATTCAGTGACTCGTATTGCATAGTTCTTACCGAGGATCCAGATGGCAACGCCTTGCTGCGGCTTACCCTCAGCCGTACCGGTGATGAATAATTTGTCACCCTGTGCGACTGTTGACTGGGATGCAGATGCAGAGATGAACGGCTTCTTGATGATGATCGAGACCGTGCCATAGGCAACTGTAGCCAGGTTGTCCGCATTGCGCGGTCCGCTCACGGCATAGATCGTGTAGGTTCCCGCATCGAGTGCCCAGTTAGCTGTTCCCCACTTCCAGTCCCATGTGTTGTCAGAATTGACAGGTCTCCGCATGAAGTCGCCATCAAGAGTATCACGGACATCTGTTGCAACTCCGTCAATACGGGTCCGGCGCGGGTCCTGGTTGACTCCGGCTCGGGTGAAACTTGAACCCTGAGTGTTCAGGTTTGGACCGCAGATGAAGAGGAATGTCGTCCCGGTTTCGGTGTTGGTACCGGAGAACTTGATCTCCTCACCAAGGTAGTAGCTCTGGTCACCGGATGCAGTGATGGTAACTGCACCCTTCTCGACCTTCACATCGACCTCATCGGACTTGTAGTCACGCTGAGAGGCGATCGGGTTGACATGGTTTGCGTTATCTCCAACTCCTCCCTGGTTTGGCATGGACGAATCACGCTCAACACGGATCGTGTACGTCTGTGCCTTGGTCCAGTTTGTAGTGACCATCTCAACAGTTCGTGTACCTGATGCAGTCGTGTTGATCAGGAAGTAGTAGCGTGTACGGTTGTAAATCGATGGGTCAAGTGCAACATCATCCAACAGAACACGGTTAACGGCATTCTCGTAGATGTATTGACCAAGCGGATACATTCCAACAAACGGCCCAACTCCAGTGAAAGGTGTATCGTTATTGACACCGAGCTGGAACAGACCGACCATCGGTGGCTGGTTGTCCCATGCGCCGGACATACTGGATGTGCCCTTCACCCATACGAAGTAGGTTGTGAGGGGTCTGCCGGTGATGGTAACCGAGAACGGCTTGCTGCGGACGACTGTCTCCTTGTTCGCTTCGATCTTTACCGTATCGGAGACAAGGGTAATGGTGCCAGTTGCTGAAAGCGTCTTTCCGGTATAGTCAGCGCCGTTGAGCTTGTAGTTGGCCATCATATTGGAGAGCGTGCTCTCAGTCCAGACTGTGTAGGTACCTGCCGGATAATAGGGAGTACCAAGTCCAATATCTATAGCGCCGGTATTCCATCCGATTGCAGTTAATCCGTTCACGCCATTGAAGTTCCCAACAGGGTACTGTGGGTTCATGGTGATGTAACGGTGCAGCAGTGCTGCATCAGTCATTGGTACAGCGTTCGTCCAAACCCGTGTCTGAACCTGGCCGTTCTGGTCCTTCAGTTTGATCGAGATGAATCCATCGCAGGCTGCAGTCGGAATTGGGTTGAATACGGCAACCAGTCCTCGCGAGTTTTGGACTACATCGACTGGATTAACACCTGGTACTGCTAGGACAACACCAACGGCATCTGTTGTGAGGTTCTGAGCAAAGCAGGTAGGTGATGCAGCAGCGCATAACGGCGAGTTGTTAAAGGTGTACGTGCGAGTGTAATTCATAACACCCATGACGTTACCAGACCAGTTAGACCAGTTCTGGTATCCGAGCATGGAACCTTGAACTACAGGAGCAGGAGTCGTATTAGTAGTGAACCCACCATTATCAAAGGTAAGAGGTACATTGAAGTTGATATCTGGACCGGCGTTACCACCTAAAGTTCCGTTTCGCCAACCCTCTGCATCTCTGAACTGTGTGTTGTTGCGTCCTCCAACAGTGAAGGATGCAAGGTTGGTTGCTATTTTGAACGACAGGATCGAACCCCGTACGACCGACTTTCCGGTCATGTCCTGACCTTGGCCCATGTTCGCCTGGACATCCACTGCTGCTATCGACTGGCTGGGATCAGCAACAATAAATATCGGACCTAGGGCTGTGGTAGCATTTGCGGTCAAACAATACCAGTTGCCCGTATATTGACCGAAAATGGTGGGATCTACGGCGAAGTTAGTCATCCCCGCCTGTACATCAACAGTCGCTGACGGGTTGTTCGGGTAAGAGAATGTACCTGGTGCCCACCAGCCGATTTTAAAGCTCTCGGGGCTTCCCAATCCACCCGGTATAACAACGTACGTATTGCCCGTAAGAGCAGGAGTCAGGTTTAATCCACTTTCTCCAAGAAACACTGTTGGTGTTGGCGGTCCGGCCAAGATAACCGAACCGTTAAACAGTCCGAACTCTTGACTCGCAGAGATTGCCGATACCGGCAATACTGCAATCAGAATGAATAACGCCAGCGCAACCAGTGTCATGGTTAATCGCTTAGTCATTTGTTTTTTCCTCCAAATCTAACATCATACATTACAAGCCGGGAACTTGGAATTCGACAGATGCCGAATAACAGTTCTACGAGCCCGATACTCCGTTTAACACGGAATATGAGTGAATATTTGTAAAAGAGCTGATATATCCTTTGTGGTTGTTTTTTCGGGGGGGATTTAACCGTAATTTGAGTCTTTTTTCCAGATCGGGGCGTTTAAAATCGTTTTATAGCAGGTGAAACCGGAACCCATCCGGTCTTGTCAGTGTATAGGTAGTAATGACTATATGTACTATGATACGCGCACAAGTACATTATTTTAATGTATATTTATGTCCATTACATTTTTTTGTATGATTGAGTCCATCACATTCACTCACAACATCTTTGATTCGTGTTTTGAATTGATTGCAACACGTTTACATGCATCTCCCTCCCCATGATTATGCATGAGGCTGATCCGGGCTCCGGGAATCGGGAGAGCACACGAACTCGTAGTCAAAATGATCCTTGAGAAGGGATGGGCGCTCCAGACAGAGGATAACGAGGCGACGATAGAATTCGAGGAGGTGGCAATGCAGGTGGACACCCCGCTTTCCGAACCCATGGTAAGCCCTCACTCCCGGTTCCAGCAGAGATTCGTCGAGCAGTACGCCCATGATCTGTTGCAGGGATCGAAAGCATCCTTTGAGTATGATTATCACGGGCGCCTTTTTAACTGGGGGGAGCGGCTCGCCAGTCAGGGACACGATGTGCATGTAGACCAGATTACATATATCGTCGACAAACTCCGCCAGTCCCAGAAAAGCCGGCGTGCGATCGCCATTACGTGGAACCCGGTGATCGATGAGCAGCTCGACGACTGCCCGTGCCTCCAGCTCGTCCAGTGTGTACTGCGTGAGGGGACACTCCGCATGAGGGTGGTGTTCCGGAGCAACGACATGCTCACGGCAGCTGGTGCCAATATGTACGCACTCGTCCAGCTCCAGAAACACATCGCTGACCAGATCGGAGTGCCGTGCGGGACATACACCCACATCTCCCTTGTCCCGCATGTCTACTACATCCGGGATGCACATGATATCATGCCGTTCTGCGGCAAAGGCACGTTTATCCAGCCGGTTGCAGAAGTCTGCCGTGCATGTCAGCAGTGCCCACGAGCGTCAGAGGTCTAAAAATAAATAGCGTCCGTCAGGTTAATTAATCAACAACGCTAAAAATGAGAGGCACACAGCCCGGTAGTGTAGCGGTCAATCATGCGAGACTCTGGATCTCGCGACAGCAGTTCGAATCTGCTCCGGGCTATCTACTTTTCTGGTCTTAGTGTAGTGCAGAGTTCCTTTGTTCATGCAATTTTTATGCAATAAGGGCTGCGAGAAGCCCGCATAAAAAGACCGCGCCAAACATGCCAGCCCCCCCGAGGCTGATCCTGCTCACGCCGCTGTTCCTGATCATAGGGAGTGTAAAGACGCCGGCACCCAGCATTGTACCCATCGTACCTCCGGCAAACGCAACCACGGCAGCGGAGAGCCCGGTGCCACCGCCAAGGAGAAGCCCGAGGACAAGTGAGGACACTGCGGGAACCAGAAGCGGTGCCCGGATGCCATACGTGGGAATGATGGTTGTGGTAACTCTTGTCACAACTGCAACGATGATGATGGCAATGCCAACATGAAGGAGCAGCATTTCTCCAGCCAGTCGTTGTATCTGATAGAGAAGATACACCGAAACGGCAAACGGGATCACTGCACCGCCAAGGTTGAGCGAGAGTTGGGTGGTCAGCCGCTCATCACGAACCGGATCACCGGTGAATGCATCGAACACTTCTGGTGTATCGCTTTCTGTTCTTCCCCTAGTGCGCTGAAATGTCCAGAGGGGGATATTCACAAAACTCCCCAGAAGCATCAGGAGAATGACGACCGTTGCCTCAATCCACGAGAATCCGAGCCGGCTGAAGGCTGCACCGATCAGACCGAGAAAAAGTAGTGGGATGACAAGAATAATCAGCCCGACAAGGGTAATAACCGCTACTATTGGGAGGGGGCCGGTTGGAGAGAGTCGGAAAATTCCGTTCATGGTCAAATCATCGGGTAATTATTCCTTTGTGCAGACAATCGCAGCATGATCATGATGGTAAGG
>JAPKXX010000042.1 GCA_026394595.1 Methanoregula sp.
CCAGAGAAGTGCAAAGACGAGGTATGCGGAGAACTTAATACGCTCAGCAAAAGCCGATGTCACAATTGCCATCGTTACGGTTGCAAACACCAGCTGGAAAACCATGTATAACAGTCCGGGAATTGCCGGGCTGTACGACCCAGGTTCCATCCCGATGCCATTTAAGCCAAGGAAGTTAAGGTTACCGATGAAACCCCCGACATCCGGCCCAAAGGCAAGTGAATACCCAAGGATAACCCACTGTATGCTCACCAGTGCAAACGCTACGAACGAGAGCGTAATCATCGAGATGAAATTTTTCTTACGCACGAGTCCGCCGTAGAAAAACCCGACACCCGGCGTCATCAGCATCACAAGGGCTGTTGATGCCAGGATCCAGGCTGTTGCTCCAGAATCTAAAGCCATTTGTTTTCACCTTAATCATTATGTTTGATTGCATGCAGCGGATCAGATGAACATATCATTCAGCGATCCATGCCGGATGAAAAGTCCGGTGGATTACCTCATCTGAGTCGCACGTACAGTTTCTTACGATAAACTGTTGGAAGGAAGTTGTATTCCTATATTTATAAAACTATCTTTTGAACGAAAAAAAAATTAGTATGATGGGAAGTACCTCTCCAGTTCCCACGGGTGTACCACAAGCCGGAACGCGTCTGTCTCCTGCTCTGTGATACGGGTCAGGGTGTCCACGATGTGGTTGCCGAGTGTGGCGCAGAGGACCTGATCTTTCATTAAATATTCATGGGATTCCGTAAGACTTCCTGGCAGCATGTCGATCTTGAGTTTTTTCCGTTCCCGCGGACCAAGGTGGTAGATGTTAGTGTCGGTGCTTTCAGGGGGTAAAATTTTATTCTTAATGCCATCAAGACCGGCGGCGAGCATACAGGCAAAGGTAAGGTACGGATTGCACATTGGATCTGGGCTGCGGAATTCCGCACGGGTACTATTGCCACGGGCTGCAGGAACGCGAATAAGGGCAGACCGGTTGGATGTGCTCCAAGAAATATAACACGGAGCTTCGTAACCAGGAACGAGACGCTTGTACGAATTAATCGTAGGATTTGCAACACGGGTGATAGCTTTTGCATGCTTGAGCAGCCCGCCTATATAGTAAAGTGCGACATCGCTTAGCCCCTTCGGCACATCCGGATCATAAAATGCATTTTTTCCGCCTTTAGCAAGTGATCCATGGGTGTGCATACCGCTCCCATTGATCCCTGCGATTGGTTTTGCCATAAATGAAGCATGGAGTCCATGTTTCAACGCGATTGCTTTTGTGGTAAACTTCTGTGTCATCACACGGTCTGCGGTAGTGACGGCATCACCATATTTGAAATCGATCTCATGCTGGCTGGGTGCGACTTCGTGATGCGACATCTCAATCTCAAATCCCATCTCGATAAGTGCAAGCACAATCTCGCGCCGTACGTCCTCAGCTGAGTCATTGGGTGCAAGATCAAAATAACCGCCTTGGTCAGGAAACTGCGTTGTCGGTTTCCCATCAACCAGATTAAAGAGGAAAAACTCAAGCTCCGGACCGGTATTAAAGACATATCCCATCTTGGCGGCTTCTGCCATCGTCTTTTTCAAGATATACCGCGGGTCACCTTCAAATGGTTTATTCCCGTACGTATAGACATCACAGACAAATCTCGCTACCTTCCCCTCAGCAGTTCGCCACGGCAATACTGTATATGACTCAGGGTCTGCCTTGAGCAGCATATCGGACTCTTCAATGCGGGTAAACCCTTCGATAGAGGATCCATCAAACCAAGTCCCGTCCGTCAATGCTTTTTCTGCCTGTGCGACAGGGATCGCAGCATTTTTTGGCTGACCCATCACGTCATTAAACTGAAGCCGGATAAATTTTACATTATCCGCTTCAATTCTCTCCAATGTTTTTCCGATGACATCTTTTGACATACTGGAAGACATGTTCCACCCAATTATATTTATACTTATTGAGCATACCTAATTCATCGGTTACTCAATACGTACTGATAATTCGACTCCGTGATTTAATATGTGTGGCATTATAGGTGTAATTGACAGGCGCCGCCAGTGCATGGATGGCAGCAAGATCAAGGAGGCTCTCTCGATGATGAACGAACGGGGGAGTGGGGAGGGAGCCGGGTATGTCGCTTACGGTATTTACCCGGAATATAAGGACTATTATGCCCTGCATGTGTTTTTTGACAATATAAGGGAGAACAAGGGGGCGCTTGATGCGGAGCTGGATAAATGGGGGACGATTGTACATGATGAGCAGATCAAAACATACGAGCAACCCAACATCAGGAAAGTTCACACACCCTGGCGGTATTTCTTCCGCCCCGACCGCAGTCTGATGCCCAAGAGTATTACGCCTGATGAAGACATTGTGACCCACCTTGTGATGAAGGTGAACACGGCAAAAAATGGGACGCTTATTTTTTCATCAGGGAAAAATCTCGGGGTCTTCAAGGCAGCCGGCTGGCCAGACGATGTGGCGAACTTCTACCGAATAGAGGACTACAAGGGTTACCTGTGGCTTGCACACAACCGTTATCCCACAAATACCCCTGGCTGGTGGGGCGGGGCGCATCCGTTCAACCTCCTGAACTGGAGCGTTGTCCATAACGGGGAAATCACGTCGTATGGTACGAATCGCCGCTTTATCGAGAGCTACGGGTATCAGTGCACAATGTACACTGATACCGAAGTTGTTGCGTATCTTTTTGACCTGCTAGTAAGAAAGCATGGGCTCTCTGAAAAGATGGCGGTGCGGGCACTTGCGCCGCCATTCTGGGAGGAGATCGATGCGATGCCGGAAAAGCAGCGGGAGCTTAATCGTGCCATCCGACTTGCGTATGGATCTGCACTCATGAACGGGCCGTTTGCGATCTGTGTGGCAAACGATCACTCGCTGGTCGGGTTTACTGACCGTATCAAGCTGCGGCCGCTTGTCAGTGGCGAGCTCGGTGATCGCCTCTATATCTCCAGCGAGGAAGCGGCTATTCGCCGAATCGAACCTGATGTACAGGATATCAGGATGCCCAAGGCGGGTGACCCGGTGGTCGGAAAGGTGTACGCATGACAATTGGCAGCATTCCAATGAGGTTCAAGGTAGATATTGACCGCGACCGGTGCATGCTCTGTGGCAGGTGTGAGGAGAATTGCTCCTATGGCGTATACCGGAAAGATGGCGACAGTATCCACATAAATTCCCGCAACTGCGTCGCCTGTCACCGCTGCCTTGCTTTCTGCCCCCGTGATGCGATTGATATTACCGAAAAGCCGACCGATTACCGCAGCCACCCGCTCTGGACCCGGGAGGTGCGTGAGGCGATCTTCAACCAGGCAAAAACCGGCAAGATCATCTTATCAGGCATGGGCAATGCGATGCCCTATCCTGTCATTTTCGACCGGCTCGTGCTTGATGCCTGCCAAGTAACCAATCCATCCATCGACCCGCTGCGCGAACCAATGGAACTACGGACACATATCGGGAAAAAACCGGCACAGCTTTCGCTTAAAGAGTCCTCTTCCGGGGATGTTGAGCTCCTGACTAAACTGACTCCGAACCTCCAGATCGAGACTCCCATCATGGTCGCGCATATGAGCTACGGGGCGATCAGCCTGAACGCGCAGCTCTCGCTTGCAAAAGCAGTGAGCCGGATTGGGACATTCATGGGGACAGGGGAAGGAGGGCTCCACGAAGCACTCTACCCGTACCAGAAGCATATGATCGTGCAGGTGGCATCGGGCAGGTTCGGTGTAGATATAAATTATCTTGAACGAGGAGCGGCAATCGAGATCAAGATCGGGCAGGGAGCAAAGCCGGGGATCGGCGGGCACCTGCCCGGAGAGAAGGTATGCGCCGATATCTCATGCACACGGATGATACCGGAGGGAAGCGATGCGATCAGCCCCGCACCACACCACGACATCTACAGCATTGAGGATCTCAAACAGCTTGTCAGGAGCCTGAAAGAAGCGACTGAATGGAAAAAACCGGTGTTTGTCAAGATTGCTGCGGTGCATAACTCCGCTGCGATTGCCGCGGGTATCGCCCGCTCTTCAGCGGATGCTGTCGTAATTGACGGGTTTCGTGGCGGTACCGGAGCGGCCCCCCGTGTGTTCCGCGACCATGTTGGCATCCCCATCGAAGCAGCGGTCGCAAGTGTGGATGCGAAACTCCGCCAGCAAGGGATCAGGAACGAGGTCTCGATTATTGCAAGCGGTGGTATCCGTCAGAGCGCCGATGTTGCAAAGGCGATTGCACTCGGTGCGGATGCGGTATATATCGGCACTTCCGCACTCGTTGCGATGGGTTGCAGGGTCTGCGGCACCTGTTACCGGGGCCTCTGCGCATGGGGAATTGCTACCCAGCGCCCTGACCTTGTAGCACGGCTCAACCCTGATGAGGCGTCGGTTCAGGTTGAGAATCTTATCCAAGGCTGGACACTGGAACTGGCTGAGCTGATGGGCGCCGCCGGCATCAACAGCATAGAGAGCCTGCGGGGAAACCGTGACCGTCTCAGGGGTTACATGCTGGATGAAGCGCTGATGAATGTGCTTGATGTGAAATCTGTCGGGGCTTGATCTGATGGCGAAATCGGTGCGCATCGATGCAAGGGAGATCCACTATACCCCACTCAACCAGATGATCCGCAGAGCGGTCGCCGATGGTGTAACCGAGATTGTGATCGATAATGTGCTCGGTCAGCGGTTTATTGCCGATGGTTTGCGGGGAGATGCAGTTACCATCACGGTAAACGGCGTCCCCGGGGGAGACCTCGGTATGTTCATGAGTGGCCCCACGTTAATTGTCCATGGCAATGCAGATCACGCCCCGGGTAACACCATGGACCGGGGTTGCATTGTGATTCATGGAAGCGCAGGTGATGCTGTTGCCCACAGCATGCGGGGCGGGAGGGTGTATGTGCGGGATGATATCGGGTACCGCGGCGGTATCCACATGAAGCAATACATGGATAAACGCCCGGTCCTGGTTGTTGGAGGATCAGCCCGTGCATTTGTGGGGGAGTACATGGCGGGGGGACTCCTTGTTGTGCTTGGACTCAGTGGCATACCCCCCCTTTCGGAGCGCGGTGTCGGCAGTGGAATACATGGCGGAGAGATCTATGTGCGCGGAAACGTTCCTGACAACATATTGGGTGTTGGGGCAAAACAGAACCCGGCAACCGATGAAGAAAAGCATAAGATCGCACCGGTAATCAAAGACTTTGCATCTAAATTCACACTCGATCCCGCCCCCCTGTTGGCATCTGACTACACGCGGATCGTGCCTGCAAGCGCCCGCCCGTTTGCAAACAAGTATACCTGGGAGTGAATACCATGGCAGAAAAGAGTTACCTTGATCTGAAATCAGAAGTCTGGGATCCAGGACGGTGTTCCGGTTGTGGTGCGTGTATTGCGGTCTGCCCTGCCGACGCACTCTTTTTTGAAGAGGGTGAGATGGTCACAAGCCCGAAAAGCAACGGTTACTGCAAGCAGGTGACGGATGGCGTACTTTGCGGTGCATGCTATGAAGTCTGCCCGCGGGAGGGTGACCAACCCTCTGACACCCTTGGGGAGTACCTTAATCTTATCGCAGCAAAGGCGGCATTTGATGTACCGCGCCGTCAGACCGGGGGCGCAGTCACTGCGATTCTCACAAATGCCCTTGATGAGGGACTCATCGATGCCGTTGTAACCGTGACCGAGGACCGATGGACGCAAAAACCCAGATCGGTTGTCATCACGAAATCTGAGGTGCTCATCCACGAAGCAGGGAGCCGGTACAGCTGGTGGGTGCCATTGCTTTCCTCCCTCAAAAATGCAGTTATCGATAAAAAGTACCGCAGGATAGCGATCGTTGGTGTGCCATGTGTTGTCCAGGCAATCGCCCGCATGCGTGCTTCGAACAACGACCTGATCAAGCCCTATGCTACATCGATCCGTCTTATCATCGGGTTGTTCTGCACCGAGACTTTTGATTATGCTTCGCTTGTACTGGGAAAACTAAAAAGCGAGAAGAAGATTGATCCCACACAGATCAAAAAAATGGATGTCAGGGGTAAGCTGGAGATCCTGATGCAAAACGGAGAAAAAGCATCTCTTTCTCTGAAGGAGCTAGAATCATGCGTGCGGAAAGGATGTCACCTATGTACCGATCTGACATCATTGCTTTCCGACATATCAGCAGGCTCAGTGGGAAGTCCCGCCGGATCCACTACGCTTATTATCCGCACTTCGACTGGTAGCAGCTTTGTCGATAATGCCGTGCAGAATAACAAACTCATAATTACCGGTGGGGTTGACAAAGGGGAGATCGAGAAGCTCGCAAGGACCAAGATCGAGAAAAATAGTAAGAACCAGTATAAGGTGATTAGGTAAAACCGGAACTCAATATTAAGGAGAGGGGAATACCTGTCTTCAGCAAATATATTCTTTGGAAATCATCTGTACACCGTCCCTGTCTTCTGGTCAGGCATCGTTAAAATTGGTATAATTCTCTCAATAACCTTCATTATTTTCTCCGATGGACCCGCGTCAGCGGTGAGCAGCGCTCAAAGAACATCGCGATGAACTGGGCGAATTGTTCCTGCCAGCAGCCTGCCCCCTCCTCCACCCGCCAGCCATTAGTAAGCGACTGACGGATATGTTTGCCGAGGCTTACATTGAGGAGGGAGGGGGATGCGAGCAGACTTTTTGCCGTTGTAAACTCCCGTGAGACCTCCATCTCATACCGTCCGTTTTCAATATAGGGGCCGGGATATGTGGAACCGAGATGTTTTTCACGGAACTTCTCGGCGTTTGTACGATTCCAGAGTGGGGGTCCCATATGCCGGCGGATCCGCGGAAGTTCGGAAACGAGGAGTTCAAAAAGGAGCATACAACGATCGGGTTCCATCCGGTAATGGGCGTGGTGCACCGTAAAACCATTTCGTTCGAGGTGCTCGCAGATCGAAACGACGCTCCGCTTCAGCTGGGGAACGACAATCTCCTCTATATAAGGCGGTGTTTCAAAGGTAACGGCAAACAGTGAGGCACATCGTTGTTCGAGAAGTGTTGCGAGTTCATCTTGTGTGATCAGCCGCGGTTCCGGCAACACAAAGAACATCTCGGATGGTTTTTCGAGGTATCCACGCGCCAGCTCGATAAACTCCACCATCCTGTCTAAAGATACCGCTGCCGCAACGTTACGTTTCGGGTCTACCGGATCGATCACGATCAGGCATTCGTTAAATGTTTTTGCCGCGTGGTGCTCAATATCTATAATTGTTCCCGGCCGCCACTCGGCAGCTGCTTTCAGTAAAGGAATAAAACCCCCGTAGTGCAGCACCAGAAGTTCGCACAGGTATCCGGAGAACCCCTCAGTCATTTGATCGGAACCATAGATCCCGCCTGTCTTTGCAAACTGTTTCAGGAGAAGGACATCATCAATGAACCCGTCAATCTTGTCGGTGATATACCGGGTATGGAACGGTGTTCGGTCAACAGCGCTCTGGATTGTCGTAGCGCTCGCTACCTCATAACAGGGTACAATATCCACATCAATTCCGTCAATAGAGGCATAAATGTACGGGTGCTCGGCATACTTCTCAAAGAACCTGTCAGTAAACTGCGCAGCGATACGGCGTGCCAGTGCCATTCCCTGCTCCTCCAGAGCTTCGCGGGAGAGAGATGGATGAAAGAGAAGAAAGATATCGATATCATGTTCGCCGCTCACCCAGGTGTTGCGTGCTATGGAGCCCACCACCATTCCCTGTGCCTGTCCAATCGCTGCGATAGCATTGAGTATCAGCCGGGCAACACCGCAAATCTGATCCCGTTCCTTTCCCTTGGGACGGATGCGGGAAAGTATCTTGTTTTCAAGTGGGGTTCTTTTTACCATGCGACCTCCAGCAGATCTTCATAAACAGGCCCCTGTGGGGTAAGTGTACTCTCCTTCAGTTTCATGCCGGTTATTAAACAGTCCCCATAGGTACTGGTGCTGATAGCGTTTAATGCCTTAAAAAGCGAGGGATCGAACCGTTTTACTCGTGCGATAGTAGCATGAGGAGTAAACCTGCGCCCCTCCCGTGTAAATCCAAGGGGAGAGAGTGCGTCCTCCACAAGTCGAAGGAGTTGTGATCCCTGCCCCCCATCTTCCAACGCGCACCAGACCGTGAACGGACGGCGGGGGTTGTTGACGGTAATTGCGCCTGCTTTCACAGAAAATGGTTTGAATGCGATTGATGCGAGCGCGCTCTTCACGTGAGGGATTTTTTCATTATCGACTTCATCCAGAAATTTTACGGTGATATGGATATTTTCTGGTTCAACCCATGTCATACGGGCGTTGCACTGCTTCAGCATTTCCTGGGCCGCGCCAAGTTGAGCCCTGATCTCATCGGAAAGCTCGAGTGCAACAAAAGCCCTGACCATCAGGGTACTATTATTCCATTCCCCTACAAATGGCATTCGATGATCGTGACTTACAGCAATTGTTAAAAACTAAGTTTTTCTATTCGAAGAACCCATTATTTGATAACGAAGCAAGGGTGTTTTTTATGCCGACCAATCCCATTCTGATCGTCTATACGCTCGAGCACTGTCCAAACTGCGACGTGCTGAAGGCTTATTTAAAAACAAGCGGGAATCGATTTACCGAGAGAGATCTGTCCACGGCGGAATCCCTTACGGAACTGCGAGTCAACGGCATTTTTGTTTCCGAAGCACCGGTTCTCCAAAAGGGGGATGAGTTTTTCACAACCTCAGACCTCTTTGATAGCGGCAAAGTGGATGCAGAGCGGATCACCAGGTTTGTTTCAGGTGCATGATGGGACTACACGAGACCAAACAGAAAACTCTTGACGGCGTTTATATTCCTCTCCTCCCCCCCGTCCGGACAACTGACGGGCATATCATCGACTATGATCGCAACCGGATCGTCCGGCAGATTGTGGATGAGACCCGGCTTGTCGAGACTTTCTATGGCTATGAAGGCGCAACCGAGGAACAGGCGCAGCAG
Organism: Methanoregula sp.; assembly: GCA_026394595.1. Lineage (GTDB taxonomy): Archaea > Halobacteriota > Methanomicrobia > Methanomicrobiales > Methanospirillaceae > MVRE01. The sequence continues at coordinate 9,005 of JAPKXX010000042.1, forward strand.
ATTGCCCGCGAGGTTGAGCAGCGGATTCAGGGACTAGGATTAAAATCCCTTTCCGGTCCCCTGATCCGCGAGATTGTAAACATGGCTCTGCTTGAGAAGGGGCTCGTGCAGTACCGGAATGTCTGTACCCGTGTGGGTACACCGGTATTTGATGCCCACCTGATCGATGTTGGGAGGGGTTTTGAGGCGCATGACAATGCAAACCTCCAGGAGAATGCTGAAACTTCACATAAGAAAAAAGCTGACAAGATCAGCAAAGAACAATATCTCCTCCAACTCCCACCCGATCTTGCAGATCACCACCTTTCCGGCGACTTGCACATCCATGATCTCGAGTACTTTGGCACCCGCCCGTTCTGCCAGGACTGGGACCTCCGATATTTCTTCTATTACGGTTTGATGCCCGATGGGAACGGGACGAAGGCATCCGTGGCAGGACCAGCCAAACGTGCAGAGGTGGCAATCCTCCACGCGGTCAAGGCGCTGGGATCCGCGCAGACGAACTTTGCCGGCGGACAGGGATACTATAACTTTCTCACATTCCTTGCGCCATTCTTTGAGGGACTCCCCTACGATGAGATCAAGCAGATGATGCAGATGTTTGTATATGAAATGACCCAGATGATGGTCGCCCGCGGAGGCCAGCTTGTCTTCTCATCGATCCAGCTCTCACCCGGTGTCCCGTCTCTCTGGCTTGACAAACCCTGCGTGTACAAAGGTAAGATATGGGACGGAAAATCAGCACCCCGCCACACGTATGGAGAATTCGAACGAGAGGTGCGCCTGCTCTTCAAGGCAATTATGGAAGTGATGCTTGAGGGAGATTACTGGGGTAAACCCTTCAGCTTCCCAAAACCGGAGATCTCGATAGAGCCGGACTTCATGAACGAGCGCGAAGAGTTCAACCGTGCACACCCCGATCTTCCCACATACCGAGAACTCTACCTGCTCACCTTTGAACTTGCAAGCAAATTCGGCACCCCTTACTACGACAACCAGCTTCCTGAATACCGCGGTGCGGGAAAGGGTATCTCCTGTTATCAGTGCTGTGCGTACCAGTTCTCGGCTGTTGCGGACAAGGACTCCGACTTCGATAAAAAACTCTTCTTTGAAAACGGCAGACACTTCTCCATGGGGTCGTGGCAGGTAGTATCCGTGAACTGCCCTCGGGCAGCGTACAATGCGGAAGGTGATGACACACGCCTGTTTGGTGAGCTCAAGGCACTCATGGATGAATCTATCGAGATATTTAAGATCAAACGGCGCTGGATGAACCTTATCCGCGCGCACAGCAGGATGCCGTTTGCGATGCAGCGCCCCAAAGATCCCAATACCGGTGAGCGGGGTGCGGTTGCAGTAGATCTTGAAGGGCTCGTTTATACTATCGGGGTTGTCGGTGTGAATGAAATGGTGCAGCATCACACTGGCAAGCAGATCCATGAATCCAAAGAAGCATTTAAACTCGCTATCCGTGCAATGACCGAAATGGAGCTCTATGCAAAGAAGCTTTCCCAGATAAACAATATGACGATAGCACTCGCACGCACCCCGGCGGAGACAACCGGGCAGCGCTTTGCTGTTGCTGACCTGCTCAACAAGCGGTACCACGATTATGCAGTGAAAGTGATCAAGGGGGACCTTGATTATACGCTCGGGATGCTGGGAAAGACCTCCGACCTTCCAGTGTATTACACAAATGGAACTCACGTGGCGCCAGGAGCAAATGTCCCGCTCACGAAGCGCATGGAAATCGAACATGTCTTCTTCCCAATCGTCGACGGCGGCAACATATTCCATATCTGGCTGGGTGAGGCGCGCCCTGATCCACGGGGCTTGTATGACATGGCGATGAAGTTATGCAAGAATACCCAGATCGGATATTTTGCGTTCACCCGCGACCTTACTGTTTCGCTCCGTCAGTTTCATGAGTACCGATCTGAGAAGAAGACAATCCCCCAAGGGGTAGCGTCAAATACTCTGGTCGGGGCATCATAACCGCACGGTTCGCACCATACAGTGACTTATAACCTAACATTCCCGACCATTACTTTTTTTACATTAAAAACGAGAGCATGAAGTATGCAGCGACACTATGCCCCCTTTATCATTCTCATCATCGCCCTTGTTCTTACCTGCGGCTGCTTCGGTTTCCAAGCAAAATCCCAGAACGAACAGGCGGCTACGACGGTCCAGCAAACGGTGACAACAATTGCCCCTGTAGTGCCAACCGTGATTACCGTTGAAACGACAGTAACTCCTCAACCGACACAGGATCCGTTCCCGAACGCGCTGAAATTGAAACAGACGTTCAATTTCAGCAGTGGTAAGAGCGCAAGTGAGGGAACGGTATACCGGTACTGGATGAATGACACCTATCAGCTCTTTGATCCACGGGAAACACGCTATGTGACAAAATATCCTGCTTCGGGAAACAAATACCTGATAATCTTTGTTAATGTGGTGAACCGTGGCACCACCCGTACGTTCCCACCGAGGTCATCGAATATTATCCTCCATTATGATGGTCAAAACTATTATCCAGATTCTACTCATCTCCTCCCGATGACTGAGCGGAATAAAGACGCGCCACCTGAGATTATTCGGATCGGCCAGATCGAGTTCTTCCATAAACTGTACGGTTCTGAATATGTGGAGGATTTTGGATATTCCCATGGAATGGAGCAGGCGTATCTGAATCCAGGGGAAAGCAATGCTATAGATGGCTATATCGTCTATGAAGTTCCCGCTTCCCTGACCCCGGAAAAGACCTATGTTGAGATCGGTTTCAACTCCCAAGCAAGTGCAGTCTGGAAACTTGGATAATTCTTTTCCTTTTTTCGAATTAAAATCATAAAAAACAATCTTTTTAATTTTGATCAACTGAACTGACTATATATGCCGTTCTGTATATCCTGTGGGAAAGAGATCTCTAGCCGCGCAAAGTTCTGCGGACATTGCGGGACTCCAGTCGATCATGCAGGAACCCTGCCGCCTGTTCAGGTCCCCCCACAGGCTCCACCCTCACCACCTCCTCTCACCTCTCCACCACAAGCCCCGATAAATACCCCCGCCGCTCCCCCAATTCCTCCGCTTGTGCAGCCTGACTACGAGCCCGCCCCATTTATAGACACCCCGCGTTCACCTATACCTCAGTCTCTTGTTGTACCCCCACCCCCAACCCCGTCATCTAATGTTCCTGCAACGGTGCCAGTGTCATCTAAAAACAAAAAGGTTATTATCGCTATTTTCGCGATTCTTATTGTCATAGTCGGTGTATATGTGTTCGTCTTACCAAAAATTTCCAGCATTCAGGTCGCTGGTTCTGGAATATCTGGCTCTACGACCCCGTCTCCTTCTATAACAACTGCCCCTCCGGCAACAACAATTCCCACCCCGACACCTGTCCCGACACCGATACCCGAATTATTCCCGGGTGCGCTCTCAATCAGGACATGGTATAACTTCAGTAGTGGTAAGACCGCAGGTCAGGCTACTGTCTACGACACATGGGTTAATGGTACATACCTTTGGCACAAACAGTGACAACAAATGGTATATCCAGAATCCACAAGAGGGGAACAAGTATCTCCTTGTTTTTATCAATATCGTGAACCGCGGGGATACCCGGGTATGGTACCCAAAGTCAAGTAGTATCGTCGTCCACTACAACAACCAGCTATACAACCCCGACCCCTTGCATTATATACCTGAAATATCTGGAGGCAATACCGAGGCAACCCCCCTTGAGATCGGTGAGGTGCAGTACCGCCATAACCTGTTCAATACAGAATATGTGCAGGATTACGGGCTTTCGCATGGGACGAAATCGGACTTCGTCTATCCGGGCGAAAGTAATGCGATTGACGGGTATCTTATTTATGAAGTGCCTGAATCACTGACCTTGGATAAAACTTATGTTGATATTGTATTCAATGGTCAGGACCGTGCAGTCTGGAAAGTTGGATAACTCTCTCAATTCTTTTTTTAAAAAAAGCTAGGCGTTTCGGATCTTCTGTAATGTGATATCGAGGACACCGCGGTGCACGCGGTAGTAACTGTGGATCACATCAATGGGATGATCCAGCACAATTGTCGTCTCACGGTTGTCAACGCAGATCCGGATAGTGTTTACCTGAATGTCAGCAAATGGTAGATTCTTTGGATCCGAAGGCATCTCGGCAGTGATGTAGATCATGGAGTCGGATTCAACCACTTCGTACGGGATCCCGTCATCATCATCATCATCACCGATCCGAAACACTGCAGGAGGTTCATTGGAACCGCGGGTGATGATTGTATAACCTACGATACGTGCATGCTGGTGCTCGGGCATGTTTTTTACAATCTCCTCCACGATCCGGGAGATGTTGGAGAAGATGTCATCATAGGGGTTGTTTGGGTTATTCTGCATGGACACCTCGGAGCATATAGCGCCCTTTTTCCCGCCTGATAATCCCGCGCCGTTCGAGCCTCCTTAAGAGCGGGGCGAGTTCGTCACCTTCGGACCCGGTGACTCCCAAGATCTCCGCAATTGCAAGGCTGTCGTGCGAGAGCGCAATAATTACACTGAGCTCTCTCTCATTCCTGAATATATCTTTATGGTTGTGTGCAATGTCGGTGAGTTTTATCTCGATGTCATGGTTGATTTGCTCGAGATTATCGAGAAGCTTATCGTGAGAGCGGATCATGCGTGCTAGCATCATGATAGAATTTTGAAGCTGTTCATTTCCCGCTTCTTCTTCTATCTGCTCTGCAACATCACGCACGAGCCGTTTGAGGCTGACATCGATTGAAATATCGTTTGCAAGGTAGTAGTACTTGCGCCGCCGGTCATCAGTCTGATATGAAAGGATCGCCTCTCGCTCCATTAACTGGAGGTGCTCAATCACGGCTTTGGGCGAAAGCGTGAGTGTCTCGGAGATCTCGGTGACAAAACAGGGTTTCTGCCGGAGCAGGTCGATGATTCGCCGCCGGTTCCGGTTCCCCAGAATGTCAAGCAGTCGGGCAACCTCAACAGCGTCGTACATTGTCTTTACATTAGGTTAGGGTGAGAGGATATTAAACTGATTGGTGGTTTTTGGTCTTTGAAATTTTTTTAGTTCATGACGTATATCCGGTCCTTTTCAGATGCTGCAGGATTAGTTTTTCAATCATCTCTTTCATCTCCCCAGATACATGCCCTTTTTTCCCGATTACCGCCCCCCTCTTAATCGTCCGCACCGTATCGGTCTGTACATAACTTTCTGAAAAGAGATCAAGCCCCCCCTCGTCAAAGTCATCGATGGAGATAGGGATGCATGCCGGTACGATGCGCCCTGCCGGGCCATGCTTCCGCATGTTGACGCACCAGTAACAAACGGTTTCCGGTATTAATCCGGTTTCCTGCCGATTACCTTTTTTATGGAAGACCGGTTCTGGAATGTCGAGGCTGGTAAAAAAGTTATTCGAAGAGCCGGTAGTTCGGCGCTTCGTCCGTGATCAGGATGTTGTGCGGGTGACTCTCGGTCATTCCGGCATTTGTTATCCGTACGAAGCGGGCTCTTTTGTGCATTTCGGGAACAGTCCTCGAACCCGTGTAGCCCATTGCGGATTTCAGACCTCCCACGAGCTGATAAATGACCTCGCCGACGTTTCCTACATAAGGTGTAACGCCCTCAACGCCTTCGGGGACAAATTTCGTGCTTCCTATATCCTTTCGCTGGAAGTAACGGTCGCTCGATTGCCCTCCGCTCATCACGCCCAGTGAGCCCATGCCCCGGTACTGTTTGTATCTCCTGCCCTTGATCGTAATGACCTTGCCCGGAGCTTCGTCTGTGCCTGCGAACATGCTGCCCATCATGACACTGTCGGCCCCTGCAGCGATTGCCTTCGCTACATCACCGGAGAAGCGCACCCCCCCATCGGCAATAATCGGTATGTCTGCTTTCCGTGCCACATCCGCCACCTGTGCAACCGCGGTGATCTGCGGGACCCCGACACCGGCGACAATGCGGGTGGTGCAGATCGACCCGGGTCCGATGCCGACCTTAAACCCGTCGACGTTTGTGTCCAGCAGTGCCTCCGCGGCAGCGACTGTTGCGATATTGCCCGCGACTACTTCTGCTCGTGCGCTTGCCTTGATCTCCTTTACCCCCTTGATTACTTTCAGGTTGTGCCCGTGTGCACAGTCCACTACGAGAGCATCAACACCCTTATCATCAAGGAGCATCGCACGGGAGAAATCAAACGGTCCAACCGCTGCGGCAACACGAAGGTTGCCTTTCGTGTCACGGGTTGCGAGAGGGTATTGCCGTTTCTCAAGGATATCCTGCATTGTGATAATACCGACCAGCTTCCCTTTATTGTCCACGACGGGAAGGCGCTCTATTTTGTTGGTATACATAATTTCAAGCGCTTTTTCCGATGTGATGTCTTCGGATGCCGTTATCGGCTTTTTTGTCATAATCGCAGTGATCTTCTCATTGCCCCGTTTTGAGATGATTGCCCGTACATCGCGTCTGCTCACAATCCCTATGATCTTATATTTATCCACTACAGGAACACCGCCAATGCTGTACCGGTTCATCAGCTGTTCGGCATCTGTAACCGTTGCTGTTCTCTCGACAAAAAGTACTTTGCGCTCGATCAACTCCTCGGCCTGCTTAACAGCGATTACTTCCTGCAGTTCACTCTCTGGTGTCATGTTCCGGTGGATCACACCAATGCCACCCTCTCGTGCGAGTGCGATTGCCATTGTCGATTCCGTCACCGTGTCCATTGCAGCGCTGACAAGCGGAATATGGAGTGCAATCTTTTTGGAGAACCGGGATCTGACATCCACGTCTGCAGGTTCGAGTTCCGAGGCTGCCGGTTCCAGCAGCACGTCATCGAATGTGAGCGATAGGGGCATTTTTAGTTTTTCAGTAAACATAATTCACCTGATCATGGCGAGTGCGGTTGCGATAAGGTCTTCTTTTATCGTGGCGTTCCGGTCGCCGCCACAAACCATGCCCCGCACTCCGATAATATCCGGATTTATCCTCTTTAACGTTCCAATGTCTTGGAACTTCAGCGACCCCGCGAGAGCTGTTTTTAAGCCGAGGTCGGTATTCCTTGCGATAAAGGCTGCAAGGTCGGACTCGTTCATAAATTCAAAGGTACTTTTGCTGTCCTTAATCCCCGTATCCACCATCGCAACATCAGCGCCAAGATCTGCGGCAATCGGTGCCATGTCATACGGAGAGATGGTTCCCATCCTCCTGTAGTCAGAATAGGCGGCAATCACGACATTTTTTTCCGGGAATTCCCCTTTGACTGCTTTTACTACCGCTGCGATCATGTCCCGTGCCCTTGTTTTGCCATCGAACGCTAGCCCGATCTTGACATAGTCAGCCCCGGCGCAGGCAGCACCATAAGCGGCAAGTGATGCGCCACCTGGTTTGAAGGTAAAGTCGCCGATTGCCGCACTCACCGGTTTTTTTGTAAATGATTTGATCTCCTTGATCACCCATGGATAGTTGGCACCAAGTGAACCTTCCGATGGTTTTTTAACATCGATGATATCAGCGGCAACAGAGCATCGTGCTTCATCGATGCTGCTTGGGCTGACCAACAATTGCATAAACTTTAATGATCGTTTTTGCTAATAGTGATTGCGTTGGCATGGATCTGATTCTGGCCATGGATTTACAGCACGGGGTAGTCGTGCAGGGAAAAGCGGGCAACCGTGCCGGCTACCTGCCGCTTGACTGGGGGCTTTCCCACACCGCGGAACCTCTCCGTTATATTGCTGAAATTAATCCAAAATATCTCTATATTGCCGACCTTGACCGGATTGAAAAGACGGGATCCCATGATGATATTATCAGAGCATGCGCACAGAGGGTTGCCTGCTGTTATGTAGACCGTGGGATTAGGACACCGAATGAATATCTTAAAGGAGATCATATTGTCAACGTGATCGGGACAGAGACCTGTGGTGATGATCTGTCACGGTACCGTGATGGTTTTCTCTCCATCGACATCAAGCATGGAAAGGTGATCCCGTCTGGTCGTATACCGATCGATGTGCTTGTGGAAGCGGAACGGCTGGGATTTGAAGGATGCATCATCCTGAATCTTGGTGCAGTCGGCACCCGAAGCGGGATCGATGCAACCGGTCTATGCATCCTGCGATCTGCCTACACTGGAAAGCTTCTGTACGGGGGGGGCGTCTCAACGATTGACGATCTCCAACAGCTTGCCCGTGCCGGATTCGATGGGGCCATCATCGCCACGGCAGTCCACAGTGGCACAGTCCCGCTGGCATTGTTACAGGAGGGATGCATGTGTTGATCACGCTCGAAGGGATCGATGGAACCGGGAAAAGCACACTCCATGCAGCGCTCGCAGGACTGCTTTCAGACCTCCATCCGGTCTTCACTCGGGAACCCGGCGCGACATGGGTGGGAGATTCGGTGAGGCGCGCAATCGCGGAGCAGACCGATCCGGTTACTGAGGCACTTCTTTTTGTTGCCGACCATGCCGCACACCTCGCAACCGTTGTTCGACCTGCCCTTGATGAGGGAAGGATCGTAATCTCTGACCGGTACATTGACAGCCGTTATGCATACCAGTCCGTCACGCTGGAAGGCATCGTGCCCGAACCCCTTGGATGGCTTCAGTCGCTCCACAACGGATGGACGATTGTTCCGGACCACACGTTTCTTCTCGTTATGCCTGTCGATGAAGCGCTGTCACGGCTGAAGGAAAAGAACGGGAGGGAGCATTTCGAACGAAAGGAAATTCTCGAAAAGGTGCAGAAGAACTATCTGGCACTTGCCAGAAAAGACCCCTCACGGTTTGTTATCATCGATGCATCATTAGAAAAAGAAGAAATTCTCCAGTTTGTCGCAAAGGCGATCAGGCAGTTTTCTGGATCGTCACGATCACGTCGCCGACGCTAATCACATCTACCTTCGCCCCTCCCTCCATGTATGAGAACTTCGGGGTGAATGCGTGGTCAGGCACCAAAACTTCGGTCCCTTCGAGAGTGATTAGTTTCGGCGGATTGACCAGTTCCTGCGGTGAAAGTACACGGATTGCGTTCATGAATGCTGGTGCCTTTTTGCGGAAGGCGGGACCCACAACTGAGCGGTTGAACTCGATATCAGTGACTATACGGTCAAGTTTTGCGGTGTCAGTACGCCAGAATACATCAGCGTTCAGGGTGCGGGCGGCATCTCCCGCATCCTCGATTGTATGTGGTGCATATATCGTCACCCTGCCAAGAGGTGCGTTGAGTGCAAGACCCGAATCGTGTTTGTATTTTCGCACATCTCCAACGATTTTTACAAGGAGGTCACCTTCAACGTACGCCTGCGGGTCATCGTAGGTGAACGTGACCCAAGGCTGTTTATGGACACTTGTTTTGTTTATATAAAAATAACATTCTTCAGCAAAATAGGGGGTGAACGGGGCGAGCATGCGACATATTGCGTCATACGCAGTATAAAGCACAAGGCATGCACTCCTGCGTGATGCATCTTTTGTATACAGGCGTCCTTTTACCAGTTCGATGTAGTTGTCCGCAAGTATGTCCCACGCAAACTCTCTAATCGCCTTTAATGCCACATCGAACTGGTACTGTTCCATCGCATCGGTGACCTTTCCGATTATGTTGGAGAGTCTGGTAAGCAGCCATCGGTCAGCGAGTGAGGTGACCGGAACGTTCTTTTCTATCCCTTCTTTATCCAGCTGTAATAAGACGAACCTTGCGATATTCCACATCTTTGTCTGGAACCGTGATGCCGCAACCACATCATTCCAGTTGAACATGATGTCCGATCCCGTGGTGGCGCCCATTGCAGCCCACTGACGGAGTGAGTCGGCGCCGTACTTGCAAAGGATATCTTCGGGTACGATGATGTTGCCCCGGCTCTTGCTCATTTTAAATCCGTCCTGCCCTAGTACCATACCATTTATCAGGATCTGGTCCCAAGGGCGGTTGCCAGTGAGTGCAACCGACCGCAGGATTGTATAGAACGCCCATGTCCGGATAATATCATGCCCTTGCGGGCGGATTTGTGCAGGGAAGATTTCAGGACTACTGTGGCCGTCCCAGCCGGTGACATAGAGCACCGAGATCGACGAGTCCATCCATGTATCGAGGACATCCTTTTCTGCTGCAAACTCCTTGCCCCCGCACTTTGGGCACGCTTGTTCAGGTTTTGTAAGCGTCGGGTCCACAGGAAGATCGTTTTCATCCGGTACAACCATCTCATTGCACTTTTTGCAGAACCAGACCGGAATGGGGGTCGCAAAAATTCGCTGGCGCGAGATACACCAGTCCCACTCCATCTGTTCGACCCAGTTCTCCATACGGCGCAGCATATGTTCCGGGTACCACGTGATCTGGTGTGCCGCGTCAAGAATTTCATCCGGCTTGATTTTGATGAACCACTGACGTTCGGAGAGGATCTCGATGGGGGTCTTGCAGCGCCAGCAGGTGCCAACCCTCTGTCCGAGGGCTTCCTGTTTTCGCAGGATCTTTTTTTCCTCCATGTCAGAAAGGATTGCCTTCCGGCAATTGGCAGCGGTCATTCCCTCATACTTCTGGGCGAGGGCGGTCATTTTCCCCTGGCGATCAATCGCCTTCCTGAGCGCGAGGTTGTGCTGTTTCCACCAGTGAACATCCTGTTTATCTCCGAACGTACAGATCATAACGGCACCGGAACCAAATGCGGGATCAACAGCCTCGTCCCGCACGACCGGCACCAGATGTCCGAAGATCGGTACCTTAAGCGTTTTTCCTTTCAGTTTCTGGTAGCGTGTGTCATCGGGATGAACGGCAACGGCGACGCATGCAGCGAGGAGCTCGGGGCGTGTGGTCGCAATTTCTACACTATCGAAATCAAAATAATTGAGCCGGGTGTCCCGTTCATCATATGCGACCTCAGCAAATGCGATTGCAGTCTCGCACCGAGTACAGAAATTAACCGGGTGTTCGCTCTGGTAGATGTAGCCGGATTTCAGCATCCTCAAAAAAGAGAGCTGGGTCTTTTTAAAATACTCCGGTTGCATCGTGATATACTCGTTGCTCCAGTCAACCGAGAATGCCATCCTGCGCAATGTCTGGCGCATCTGCCCGATGTTTTTTATGGTCAGCTCGCGGCACATCCGCCGGAACTCCTCACGCGAAACGTCATTTTTTGTGATATTATTGATCTCTTCGACTTTGACTTCTGTCGGGAGTCCGTGGCAGTCCCAGCCCTGCGGGAACATCACGTTGAATCCCCGCATCCGTTTATAGCGGGCGAAAAAGTCGATATAGCACCAGTTCAGCGCATTTCCGACATGGAAGTTCCCCGTGGGATAGGGCGGTGGTGTATCAATGATGAAATGGGGTTTCTTGGAGTTACGGTCAAAATAAAAATCTTCGTCCCGCCATCGGTTTTGCCAGCGCTCCTCAACCTTTGCAAATTCATACGTTTTTGGCAGTTGATCAGAGAGTTCCATTCCGCAGGTCATTGGTCGTGAAATCACATATAGTAATCGAAAATTTTTCGGCTTTGGGGGGCACGCAGGGGCGAGCAGTCTTCCTCAAGTTTGGATACACAAACAAATTCTTTTCATCTGAACACCCATACTATGGCAATGGATAAGTATCCTGGATTGTTGCTTGCAGCGGTCCTTGCCCTATTTACTATCCTGCTTGCTCCGCTTGTTCATCCTGCATGGATCATGGGGCTTGTTGTTATCATCTCATCTCTTATGCTTTTCAGATTCTTTGACACCAAATACCTCACATATGCATTTGTTGTCCTGGCTGCGCTCTATAGCATCGCGCTCCTTCCGCTATTCTATTTTTCCTGCACCCTTGCGATTCTTATTATGGGCGAGATCGTTTTTGGTTCAGGTGCCGACGACCTGAACACCTATCTGTACTATATTATCTCAACAGCCTGGGCGGCAGTCCTTGTCATGGTGTATCTCAACCGTATGGTCCCGCTTACTATCATCTTCGGGCTTATTGCCGCAGTGCTCCTCAAGGTGATCCTGCTCAAATATGAGGATTCACTTGTCATCGAGGCGCTTGGTATCGCTATGACAATGTATCTGATTGATGAATTGAATTACAAGGCAGACCTGCAGATAGTGGTCATAGCGGTAATAGTCGCGTTCACGTTTGGCTATTTTGCGTTCAGGTTCAAGACTGCTGATCTCTCCGGGCTTTTTTCTGTGGCGCTCGTCGGTATCATCCTTATCGTTTTTGCTGATGCCCGCTGGTTTTTGATTATGCTTATATTTTTTATCCTGGGCTCTGTCTCAACACGATACAAATATGAATACAAGAAGAAAATTGGTGTCGAGCAGGGGCATGGCGGGGCACGGGGCTATCGCAATGTCTTTGCCAATGGTATCGCAGCTTCGGCCGCAGCGGTGCTGTACGGGGTCTTCGTTCGACCCGAATTCATTGTGCTTTATATTGGCTGTGTTGCCACAGCAGCGGCGGATACGATGGCGAGCGAGATCGGCGTTACCGGGGGGACACCGTATATGATCACTAACCTGAAAAAAGTTCCCATTGGCACGAACGGTGGCGTAACCTTGACCGGGGAACTTATTGCGGTGGTGGGGGGTTTTGTCATATCCATGGGTGCCCTGTTGCTTAACGTGATAACGCCCGAGATGGTTCTGATCTGCACAGTCGCTGGTTTTGTCGGTACAAACATTGACAGCATTGTTGGCGCAACGCTTGAGAACCCTGGATATCTCGGAAATGCCGGGACAAACCTGGTTGCCACGATTGGCGGAGGGGTGTTTGCGGTTATGCTCTTTTTACTCTTAAAATTTTAAAAAAATTCCTTGAATCCGTTTTTCAATACTTATACCAGCGCCCTTTGCTGTCATATTCCCCCGTCTGCTGCTGGATTGGAGCGAGTTTCCCCGAAATCAATCGGTAGAAACACGCCTTGTACGTATAGAGGAGCGGGACAAGAAAGGCAATCCAGCAGAAAATAATGAAGGCAGTGATCCAGACACCATCCGCCCCAATCATCGTAGTAATCTGATCAGACGTAAATGACTGAATCTGTGTAGTATTATATTCTGTGATGGGTTCAAGCCGGTCAGCAAGAAATGCGGTCCAGATGACCAGCATAGCAAAACTTGTGGTAACAAAAATCAACAGACAACCTGCAAAAAAGAGGATAACTTCCATGAGGTTGGCAGTGACAACCTCGATGCTGCGTTGCAGGGACTCAAATATCTTTTTCCCCTCAAATATAACGGCTGTGTCATAGAAGAAGGTGAGCATAACAGTTGGGAGCACGACACCAAAGACCAGAAATGTGAGTAACCCGGCATCAGGTTTTGCACCGATCAGCGTGAGGGTGAGCACAACCATCACAAACACAAGGAGGATGCTGAATGCGATCACGAGGGTGGGCACGAGTAATCTGAAAAAGTTAGAAGTGCCGTCCGAAATCATACCCCTGAGCGAGCCACTGTTCTTTTTCACGGCCACGAGCATGCCGGAAATAAAAAAGAGCGCCACCAGCGAGAATATGAGCAGCAGCCGGGCAGTAAAAAAGGTTCCGGACCGGTTTAATACCAGCCAGAGCATGGCAGCAAGCATTCCGCAGGCAATCCCCGGTACCCAGAGAACTGGAAGTCTTGTGAGGAGATCGATGGTGTCTTTGAATGCGGCAAGCGACATGATCAGCGGACCCTCGGCATCGCGACAATTTCGCGTACCTGCAGGTCGAAGAAGTTTGCCGTATGGGCCGGACGGATTACAGAGACGGTATCCGCACCGCTCATCGTGCCTCCGAGGGCAATGACTTCCTCATCAATCCTCACCACACCATTGTCTGCAGCGATCATTACACATTCCACCGCAACCTTGAGCCCGACTGCGACTACGCGGCGCAGTGCTTCTGCAATCGCCTCGGTGCGCGATCCCCCCCCGACTTTTGGAGAGCGTGAGAGCGCACGTTCAAGCCCGGACAGGGCGTGGGTGCCGGTGACGATTGTCACGCCGCTCTTTCGTAGGGATTGTGCTGTCGCTGCATCAAACTCCCATTCGCCTGCTTTTGAAAATCCTACGACATGGGTTACTACGATAAGTTGTAGTCTTGTTCCTTTCATTGCCTCATAACACTTTTTTGCGGTCTCCCCCGATGTGCTCGCAATGACGATTTTTTTTATGTTGAGTTCTTTTGCCCGTTCGACAGCGAACCGGATCGCATCTCCGGTATTTGCCGGACCCGGCGCTTCAAAGTAATAGATATTTTTTCGAACAAACGCCATACTTACATTTTAATAAACAGGCAAGAAAAGCTTTGTCAGATGCCATTACTCTCATCCATCCTTGTATAGCATACACCAGTGTCAGGGAGATATGATGATTACACTTGCCCTTGCCGGAAAACCCAACTGCGGGAAATCGACATTTTTTAAAGCCGCAACCATGGCGAATGCCGAGATTGCCAACTACCCGTTCACGACCATCAACCCGAACTTCGGGGTTGCATACGTTCGCACCAGATGCCCCTGTAGAGAGCTCAACCTCACATGCGGGAAATGTGTGGACGGGAACCGGTTTGTACCGGTAAACCTGATCGATGTGGCCGGGCTCGTCCCGGATGCGCACAAAGGAAAAGGCCTTGGCAACCAGTTTCTTGACCATCTGAGGCAGGCGGATGCGATCCTGCATATCGTGGATGCAAGTGGTGGAACCGACAGTGAGGGCAACCCTGTAGGTGTGGGCAGCCACGATCCTGAAGGGGACATCACGTTCCTCGGATTTGAGATGACCATGTGGGTATATGGCATCCTTGAAAAGCACTGGGCGAAGCTGAACCGCCAAGCTCAGGGAAAAGGCTTCTCTATCCAGCAGGGGGTTGCCGAAGTTTTTACCGGACTCGGTATCACCCTGGAAGATGTGCGTGATATTGAGATCGCACTCAGGATTGATCTGGTCCACGCAAAGATGGAAGATCTTGTCCCGTTCTGTGCAGAGATCGTGAAGATCTCAAAGCCGATGCTTGTCGTGGGGAACAAGGTCGATGAGGCACCGGAAGCGCTGCGCGCAAAACTGGCAGAAAAGAAGGTTGCGTTTGCCAGCGCGGCATCCGAGCTCGCGCTCCGTAATGCCGCAGCGGTAAATCTCGTGAAATATCTCCCCGGGGATCCTACCTTCAGCATCGCGAATGAAGCGGCGCTCTCAGTTGCGCAGAAAGCCGGCTTGGCAAAGATTGCATCGGTCATGAAACAGACCAGTGGCACCGGTGTCCAGCAGGCGATCAACCGTGCCGTCTTTGAGCTGCTGGAAAGGATCGTAGTGTACCCTGTAGAGGACGAGAACCACTACTGTAATAAGCAGGGCGAGGTGCTGCCGGACGCTTTCCTGATGAAGAAAGGATCAACGCCCCACGACCTCGCGAACCAGGTCCACACAGATATCGGCAAGGGGTTCCTGTACGCAATCGATGCACGGACAAAGATGCGGATAAAAGAGAGCCATCAGCTCAAGGATGGCGACATCATCAAGATCGTAAGTGCTGCGAAGTGAGCGCGGGGGGTGCGGAACAGTATGACATTTGTCATCCATTTGTCAGACAAAAACGCCGCGTTTTGATGAAAAAGCCTGTTTTAACCTGTTATTTTCCCGCGATAAGCCCGGTTTTACCGGAAACTTTTTAAGCAGACGGTTAATAACAGAGAAATCACCCTCAACAAGGCAGGAGGTGGGTAATGGCTGCAGAGATCTATCAGGCGCAGGTGATCAGGAATTTCTTTGACACTATTACCGGGACAGACAGGAACCTGACCCGGATCTACATGTGTGTCATGAGCCTTGCCAAGCTCCGGATGGAAAGCCCGGAGAAGATGGTACACCTGCTCGACCAGATCAAGAAGAGCAAGATTAAAAAGGAGCTCTCGGTCGATATCCTCGACTATGTCTGCGATGTGGCGGTTCAGCTGGAGATAAACGCCGTGCAGACTGCATTCGGGGTCAAAGATATCAGGGAACTCGCACAGGACTTCTCGGGCATCAGCGTCGATTCGCTGTGAGTGCTCTGAAAAACTCCTGCCCTCTCGATTTTTCTTTTAATATTCAAATCGATAAATTACCTAAATATTTCATTATCCGCGGAAGGTCTTTCGTGATCTCCCGCGCCCTGCCACCCGCTCAAGATATTCGCGGGACGATAGAGGCATGTTCCGGGCGTTTTCAAAGAAGCTGTCGATCAGCTCGGCTTGCTGTCGGCTCCACTCGGCATCCGGTGTCCGCTTCACCCATGCAGCATAGTTCCTGACAAACGCGAGACGTTCTTGCCGGTTCGCTTTTTTGTCAAATGCCAATTCCATACTCGTCCCCCCGGACATCGAATTTTTTCATCCACGCTTTGAGGTTTTGTTGATCTAGGTCTTTCTTGAATATTTCGAAGAGATAGAGCGCATCCTCGATATCCTTTTCGGAGCCAAGATACAGTTTGTACGCGATCTGGATCTCGATCGGTGAAATATAGACCGTTGCATCCGAAAGGTTCACTTCCACCCTGTCGCGGAAGACACGCTGGTCAACATCGTCCTTGAGAAATTTCAGTTCGATGTTCGGGATAAACTGATCTATTCTCGCTATCCGGATGCCCATCCGGTTCATGAGCATATCATACAGCCCGTCAGTACCTTCCGCGTTCAGGAATTCATACCCTCCGGCAAGGAGAGCCGCATGAAGGTTCCTGAAAGCTTCCTTTTTGACACGGGGGATAAGGATGTCGATAGCTTCCGTACCCCGGGACCGCCCGAACAGGATGGCGACGTATCCGCTCACGATGACATATGGGGTGTGCGGTTCCAGCACACGGATGAATCCGAGGACAAACTGATCCAACAGGGTGAGATGTTTTTCGCTGAATGTGATCGTGTCCTTCGAGTACCGGATATCCATACGTATCCATGAATAGTGCTCGGGAAGAAAAGAGGGTATCGTTATCCGGGCAGATCCTGAAAATATCAGATGAACAGAACAATCCCGGCCGGTATCCCAGACTCGGCCCGTGATGTCGCAGTTCAGCTGGAGATGAACGCCGTGCAGACTGCGTTCGGGCTTTGTGAATCCAATAGTCTATAAAATGATGTATAAATAAAGGGTAAGGTGTCATTATATCCCCTGAATTCAACAATGATTTAAGAAGTGAAAAAATGAAAAATATAATTTACTCAATACAAGACAGAAAAAGTGCTTCATTTTTTAACGAATGGATTTTCGGATTTTATTACGATTAATCGGTTCTATCGCATCTTGGGGATCGCCACAGCGGCAAGGGCGGAGGCAAATGCCGAAGCCCCCAGGAGCGTCATCAACTGGTATTTTTGATAAATCATACAGAAAAGTTAGGGGCAGGAATGGTACCTTACCCAAATAAACACACCCAATCAGAGATCACACATCATGGAAAGTAGCGACTTTGTACATGATCATTTTCGCATCACAGGATGATAGTTTAAAAGGCCGGGTTTCCGGTTTTAAATGAGCAAAAAAATACAAAATTTGATGAGTGAACGATGAGTAACAATCTTGTTTTGGAACCTGTAGCCCGGTCGCAGATCCTCTTTTACCAGTCAGAAGACGGGAGTAGCCGCATCGAAGTTCGGCGGGAAAAGGGGACGGTCTGGCTCACGCAGGCACTCATCGCCGAACTCTACCAGACTTCAAAACAAAATGTAAGCTTCCATATCAGGAACATCTTCGATGACAGAGAACTGGCGGAAAGATCAGTAGTCAAGGAATACTTGACAACTGCCGCTGATGGCAAGAATTACAACACGAAATTTTACAATCTCGACATGATCCTCGCCATCGGCTACCGCGTTCGCTCGCACCGGGGAACCCAGTTCTAGAAGTGGGCCACCGAACGGCTAAGCGAATATCTGATCAAAGGTTTTGTCATAGACGACATCCGGCTCAAAGAGGGGCGCAACATGAGGATATCGAAAAATAATTGTCATGCTTTTTCGCGAATTAGTCCTAAAAATCCCAACCCGATCCTCCGGAATAGGTGAACCCATAATGGTGTCACCGTCGGAGAGATCATGGATGCCCGGGAATGGGATGATGCTCCGGTTCTTCAGCTGCCCCCGACTCTTCACAGGGTTGTCAACCCCAGTACCGGATCCTAATGGGATCATATAAGGGCGCAAATGTATATCTTGTATATCTGTGTATACATATGTATATGTCCACCATGACCACGATCAGGATCTCGCACCAGACCAAGGAACTCCTCGATGACCTGAAGCATCACAAAAAGGAGAGCTACGAGGACGTGATCGGGCGACTGGCAACGATGGCGTATGACGACGAGCCGCTGTCCGATGAGGAGATCGAGGACATGAAGGCAAGCCTAGAAGATATCAGGGCCGGGCGGGTAAAGTCGCTGAAGGCTGTCAGGGACGAGCTGGGAATCTGATGCTGTACGAGATCTGGATCCCGCACCGCGTAGAGAAGCAGATCGCTGCTATCCCAAAAGAACTCATCGCCCGCGTTTTGGACGACCTTGAAGGGTTCGCAAAAAATCTTGACTACAAACGGTACGATGTCCGGAAAGTCAAAGATTCGCCAAAAGACGTTCCGCGCTACCGGATGCGCTCCGGCAATTACCGGGTCACGTTCTTCATCCACCACAACCGGCTTATCATTGAAGTGATATCGATCCGGAGAAAAAAGACCGGTATGGATTATTGATCTCTCCGGCTCATGGATACATAATTTGTAATAACTGCTCTTTTCTGAAAAAACCGGAATTCCGCGTTCTTATGTGCCGTCTTTTCATCCCAGCACAACCTTCTTCCATCCGCCAGCCCGGTACATCCACGCGAGCAGTCCTGCCTGCACGACAATGCCGATGATCGCGGCGAGCCAGACGCCCGTAATCCCGATGACGAGCAGGCCGGGCAGGAAATACGCGAGCGGGATCTGGAGGAGCACCATGGAAAAGAGCGTCGTGAACATCGGCTTTCGCGTGTCCCCTGCCCCATTGAGCGCGAACGAGAGCACAAGTGCAGAGCCCATGATGATGTAGAACAGCAGGACAGACCGGAAGAACGAGACGCCGGCCGCCTCGCTCTCCATGCTCGGGTCAAAAAAGCTGATCAGCTGCGGCGCGAACACAACGTAGATGCAGGAGATCACGAGCATCAGTGCGCCGTACAGGATCAGGTAGAGGAGCACGCCCCGGGCAGCCCGCTCAGGCTTGCCCGTCCCAAGTCCGTCAGTTCGTTTGGTTTTTCCAAGTGAAATCAACCGTCGTGTTAGTGGAACAGAGCATGCGATAAAAATAAAAACCGGGTCCTGTTCACGCCCAGGTTCCGGAATTATACAATGCCAAGGGCGGCTTTGTAGGATGTAAGGATCTTGAGTACGAATTTCTGGTGCTCATCCAGAGCCTGCTCGTCATCCGATGAAGTGTTTTTTGCCACTGCATAGAGCAGGATGAGCGCGTTGTCCAGTTCCAGCGAAGCGGGGTCTTCGATTTTGTCTTGGGGAAGTTTTATTGCCACAAGGGTTCGCTCGCTATCTGAAAAGGCCATTCTGGTGTCTGCCGTTACCTGTGAGTTTTCCAGATCTTCGGCATTGAGCTGTACAATCCGCAGGGCTTTTTTAAGCGCAAGGGCAGTACCATCATCAGGGAGCATGGCAAGGGCAAGCCTGGACTCTTCTATTGTATTTGTGTAGAGCCCAAACTTGAAGCTTAAGAAAGCAGATGCAATCTCATGGGCAGTCTTTTTTTGGACGTTTGTAAATTCCGATTTAATTCTCTCAATATAATCGCGCAGAAATTGTTCCATGGGTTCAGATCCTCCTCTGGCATCCGCCGATGAACCAAATTTTTATTCAGCCGCACCAGAAGGACGGTGATGCTTGCAGTAAAGAGCAACTGCAACAGCAGGGTGGGGGTGTACTCCAGTGGCACCAGAAAGATGATAACTCCGTAGAGAGGTGCGCAAAGCGCAACCACATCCTTCCGGGGTTTGATATAAGCAAGATAGCCGAGCATGAAAGAACCCGCAAGACTCCCCCAGAAAAAGGTACCGGCATCAGTGATGACACCAGTCTGCTGGAGCAGGACAGCGGTAAGGATTCCTCCAAACGAAACCATTGGGATGGCATAGGTAAGCCAGCGTTCCAGAGATTGCGTGTCCTCCCGTTTTTTTCTTTGTTCATCGGGCGTTCCCGGAAAATATTGGCTCCGTTAAGCCAAGAACATATCCGTATTTCCACTATTTTTCATTGATATAATGGCAGGTACCTTTTGTCAGCTGGTCCAATCACGAGTGTATATGAGGATGCAATGCCAATCAGCTATCAACCGCTATGGGCGCAGTAATATTTTCTGACGTGCACGCTGATGCTGCCGCACTTGCCGCGTTTTTATCCTGCATAAAAAAACCGGCGTTTGTCGATCAATTCGGTACCATTGATTTCATAGTGAACCTCGGGGACATGCTCCACCGGGGCAACCATCCGAAGGAAGTGCTCGAGCACGTCCTCTCGCTGGCAAAAGAATACCGGCTCGTCTCTATTATGGGTAACCACGACCATGCTTTTCTCAACAGTCTTACGGTGAGTGGCAGCGATGAGATGAGTATATACCGCCATGAACAGTTGCGGGGTTCACCGTTGCTCTCAATCTTTGATGGAATGCCCATGGAATGGGTGCATGATGATATGCTCTTTGTACATGGCGGACCTCTGGAGCTGGGAAGATCGACGCTTCATCTCAAAAGCTGGCAGCGGCTGGGAAGAGAAGCAGGGGAGTTCTTCACCGGATACCATTACACCCCCGAAATGGCGTTTGTTGCTCTGAGATCCCGCGGGCTCTCCCACCTGTGTTGCGGTCACCAGCACACCGCTGTCTGCTGCAGAAACACACCACAGGGTGTTAAAACCTTTGATCTGGATTATTCTCCAATTAAAATGGCGGGGGGAATGATCGGTTCGCTGGATATAGTACATGTACCGCTTGATATGCCGACAATCATGCGTGTCGGTGCATGTTACGGTAAACATCCTGAATTTGCCTTCACGGACTTTAAAACATTCACCTTTATCAGGATGAGCTGAATAGCGGAGTGATGTTAATCTGGGGATAATCGGGATTATTTTTTTATCGGGTTGATTTTTCAGATATTTTGACAGAATGTTTATATGCCATAACCACCCAGTGGTAATCATGCCTCGTACAGGTGAGGGGCGGTCGATCAAGATCGACCCCGAAGTGTATGAGGCGTTGCTCGCGCTGAAACACGGGCGGATGACCATAAGCGATGTCATTGCTCACATGCTGCATGACTGCTATGGCTGGCATTCGGAATTCCCCGACGATCAACGTGAGCTCGAAGATTTCACAGAGAAATAACGGGCACGATATCCATATCCTGCGGTGGTGGGCACGGTTCCACCGCAGCGCTGAGAACCGAACACAGGTGGTATATCATAACTCCGATGGTCTTTGAAGAAGATCTCACACGTGATTCCCTGAACAGGTTGATCCAACGCATGGATGAGGAACTTACCATGTCGGATGAGCTTGGGAAGGAAGAGTATTCAAGCCAATTGCAGGTATTACCCTCACTGTAATGGGCTGAAAAAATCGGAATATAGAATCTGCACGTCATTCCCTGATATCTCCCCCAACGTTTTCTTTAGTTTTTCCTGAAGTGAGGTGATGCTCTGCTGCAGGTCTTTTCTCCATGTGATAAGATCTTTAAGGGACTGGTGCTCTTTTTCGAGGATTACCTCAAGCTGGTTTTTTTCCCGTGCCACGTTCTCGGTTCGGGCAACTACAGGGTGTGAGCGGAACGAATGTTCCGCTTCATCGCACATCTTTGCTAGGTCGGTATATTTTTCTGAGAGTTGCCTGATCTCGCTGATAAACTCGCCGGTATCGGAAAACAGTGTCCGTTCTTCCTTGTTTTTAAGGGAAACATCACCGCTTTGGATCATTGTAACGGTGATAGTGCATGCCGCAGTAAGTGTCTGCGCCAGATAAGCTGCATCCGGAACTGTATGGTCGGAAAGAATGTCCATTGCATGAATGAGCACCGCTTCATCAGATTTCCTGTGTTGTTTATGAGCCAGCTTTTCAGCTTTGCGAAGCACGTGGGATGCGGTCATCGACAAAGCGGCGTATCTCCTTATGACTCCGTCACGTTCTTCTATCATACTACTGAGAGCACGATGTTTTTCTGCAAGTTGGCCTTGTGCTTCATCGCGTTCCAGTGATGCAAGTTCCTGTTCACATTCCCCGATTCGGGTTCTGGTATCATGGATCCGCTGCTCGATCCTGCTCTCTTTCGTGTATGATTTTACGGTATCATTTTTAATATCAGAAAGCGCTTCGTGTATTTTTCTTGCTTCCGTTATCTTTTCCATCTCTATTCGATAGGGAGCGAGGGCTTCGTTCATCGCGTTGATCTCACGCCCTATTGTATCAATGCCGGTCCGTACGGTTTTCATTTCCTTGGGGAAAACGGTCTGGAGGTATTTCCCCTGGCCTCGTGAACTGTTGATGCACCCTTTGAGTATCTCGGTTGCGGTCGAATAGAATCCCTCGACATCATCCGGCAAGGGTTTTGACAGTGCGGTCTCCATCGCTTTTGCAAACTGTGGCAGCGTATTTTTCGCGATGCTTTTTAGTTTCGGATGTATCTCTTCATTATATTCAGCAGCACGCAGTGTCTCGACAATCTCGCCAAGATTGTTTACTGCTTCACGTACAACACCTATCGGAGAAGCGGTATTACTTGAAAGCAAACGGTATTGCATCCCCTCACGGTTTTCGAGCCATGCAGGTATAGCATCGTACATGAGGAGCAGAGGTGCCGGTTTTACCGATTTGATGAGATTTTTTAATAATTTAAACATACGTGATCACAAATACGCCTGATGCATCACAATCGGTGATGTGGCAATCGGCTCTAGTCATCCTGTGCGATCTGGCGGAGCCGTGCGACCCCGTCAATCTCTTTGATCACCTGGTAAACAGCAGGCGGGACAAGGTTTTTCCATGGTTTATTATTGAGCATGCGACGGCGGATTTCAGTGCCGCTGTGGGTATCGCGCTCATACATAGACGGTGACTGCACCTGAACACCTGCCTCATGGAACAGTTGCACAACAAGCGGATTTGATGAGTAGCAAAGGTCGAAAGGCGGTGTCATGGACTGAATATGGGCGACCCAGAGGGCATTGCGTTTGATATCCTCAATAGGGATGACATAGAACGCGCAGCCGAGCGATACGAGGGAGCGAGTAATCATCAGAACGCGCTCTCCTGCTGTAAAGGGATTATCAATGGTATGGGAAAGCTGGGCGCTCCCTACGCCTATAATAATCTCATCGACTTCATCTGCGATATGTTCGAGCACCGACTGGTGCCCGTTGTGGTACGGCTGAAACCTGCCGATATAAAACCCCCGTTTCATGGCTTCCCCCTCATATTTGCGATTCTTGCGGCGAATGCGCCCGCGGTAAACCCCGCATCGATATTGACCACCGCAATTACCGAACAGGACTGGAGCATGCTTGCAAGTGCTGCCCTTCCCTGCCCCATGTACCCGTACCCGGTACTGACAGGCACTCCGATGACCGGTTTATCGACAAGCCCGGCAACAACTGCGGGAAGTGTCCCCTCGCGCCCGGCGCAGACGATGAATGTGTGCGCATCGAGCATGGGTTTTAACGCTGGAAAGAGCCGGTGGATGCCCGCTGCTCCGACATCGTACGCGGTCCGGACGGTACACCCCATCTCCTCAGCAATCACCTTTGCTTCCTCAGCAACGTGGATGTCGGATGTCCCTGCAGTGATGATAGCGATAATGCCTCCGGTTGGGTGGGGCCTTCCTCCTTTTGAGACGATAAGCGCACGTCCCTCTTTCCGGTGTTCAACCGTCAGCCCTTTGTTCACCGCAAGTTCCTGCACCCGGCTGCTTTGCTCCCCGCTGATACGAGTAATGACACACCGCCCCGCAGATTCTGCATGGCGAACAGCAATCTCAGCCAGTTGATCAGGAGTCTTTCCTTCCGCAAGCATAACTTCAGGCATGCCGCAGCGCACTGCCCGCCCGAGATCGATGCATGCGAAGTCGCCGATGCGTTCGAGACGGAGGCCATCGATCTCTTCCGCAGCATCATCAATCGAGATCTCGCCTCTTTTATAGCGCTCGAGCACATCATTGAGGTTCGAATTCGGCGGCATATTAGTAATAATACAGATATGGAGTGGCGTATAATAAGTTAGTTCATTGCCATGACGTATCTCGTCTATGTAGCCTTTTTCGGAGCCGCTGCAGTCATATTCCTCTGGTTGCGCGATGCAAGGATTTATTACCGGACCGGGCTTCCCGGATATCGGACGGCAGCATACCAGGGAGTTGTATATGGTGCGCTTGCGATGTTCGGGGTGGCGTGTGGGGTATTCATGCTGGAACTCCTTGGCTTGGGACTGATCCTTGCTGCGCTCTACCTGCAGGGAAGAATCGAGCGCGAGAAGGTGTGGAGGGGTGAGACTTCATTCGAACGCGTCCTTGGCAGTGCCTCGATTCGGAGAGCGAATAAGAAATAATGAAAAGCCTGTAGAGAGATAGGGATGAATAGGATGCTCCAGAAACCCCGTGGGACACGGGATTTTTTGCCGGAAGAGATGGAAGCGCGCCGCAGTGTCGAGGCAAACCTGCGGGAGGTTGCGCGCCGCTGGGGGTACCGTGAGGTTTGTACCCCGGAATTCGAGGACCTTGAACTGTTTACTATGCGTTCGGGCGCGGGTATTATAGAGGAAATGTACGTCTTTGAGGACAAGGGCGGCAGGAAGCTCGCGTTGCGTCCGGAGGTCACCGCAGCTGTAATCCGGATGTACGTCAACGAGGCAAAGGTCGCTCCAAAGCCGATCCGTTGGTGCTACTTTGCCGACTGTTTCCGGTACGAGCGCCCTCAGAAGGGACGGTACCGGCAGTTCTGGCAGTTCGGAGTGGAGCTGATCGGCGCAGACACGGCGCCTGCCGATGCGGAAGCAGTCATGCTGGCAGCAGACATGCTGGACGCAATTGGCGTCTCCTATGAACTGAAGGTAGGGCACCTCTCGTTCATGAAGAACCTGCTCTCAGGACTTTCACCGGGAGTGCAGCGGAAGGTCATGGCCCACCTTGACAAGAAGGACTTCGAAGGGCTTGCAGTTACACTTGAGGAGCTGAAAAAACCTGATCTTGGTACAGCGCTCAAGGATCTTGTCGCCTGCCGGGACCTTGATGGAGCTTTTGCGATTGCCGGCAATATCCCTGACAAAGAACGGTTTGACCAAACGATCAGCCTATTGGATGCCGCTGGTGTGAAATACAGTTTCAACTTCGGGATCGCCCGGGGCCTTGATTACTACACCGGTATGGTCTTTGAGGCCTTTGCGGCAAACCTCGGCGCTGAGAACCAAATTCTCGGCGGCGGCACCTACCGGCTCGCGCAGCTATTCGGTGGCGACGATGCGGCGTCCTGCGGGTTTGCGATCGGGTTTGACCGGGTCATCGTTTCACTCGGCGATATAGGGCGCAGGAAAGAGCCGGTTGTTGCCATCATCTGCACAGAAGAGGGGCGCAGGCGCGCGCTTGCCGTTGCCCGGGCATTCCGGGACGCCGGCTACCGGGCTGAGACCGACCTGATGGAGCGCGGGATCGGTGCGCAGGTCACGCACGCATCGAAGACTGCGGATTTTGCCGTCATCATCGGAAAACGCGAGTCAGAGTCTGGAGAGGTTACGATTAAGAACTTACAATCCGGGGAGCAGAAGACCGTAACGCTCGATGCGGCGATCGCCGGGGTGGGATCGCATGGTGCTCGCTGACGAGCTTGCCAAACAGCAGCGCAGCATCAGCGTCGCGGAATTTTTCGAGAAGAACAAGCACCTCCTTGGCTTTGACTCTCCCACCCGGGGCGTGATCACAACTATCAAGGAGGCAGTGGACAACGCGCTGGATGCCTGCGAGGAGGCACAGGTTCTTCCTGACATCTACATCAGCATAAAAAAGACCGGAACTGACATCTTCCGCATCATCGTGGAGGACAACGGTCCCGGTATTGTCCCGGCGCAGGTCCCGTTTGTTTTCGGAAAGCTCCTCTACGGTTCGCGGTTCCACCAGATCCGGCAGACGCGCGGGCAGCAGGGGATCGGGATCTCGGCAGCCGTCCTCTATGCCCAGCTGACAACCGGTCTTCCTTCCATCGTAATCTCCCGGACCGGCGCAAAGGAATCCGCCCACAGGTTTGAGATCCAGATAAAGATCGAGACAAACGAGCCCGACATAATCTCAGAGAAACCATTTGAGTGGGACCGGGTCCACGGGACGCGGGTACAGATCGAGTTCAAGAGCACGATGTCGGCAAAGAAGAAGCTGCTCGAGTACCTCAAGTACACATCAATCGTCAATCCGCATGCGAGGTTCCGGGTTGAACTCGATGATGAGGCATTCACGTTCGAACGAGTCAGCCAGGAAGTGATCGCCTGCCCGGTAGCGATCCAGCCCCACCCGCATGGGATCGAGTTCGGGCAGTTAAAAAGAATGGCGGCGGCAAGCGAGCAGAAACTTGCAGATTT
This sequence comes from Methanoregula sp., assembly GCA_026394595.1. Taxonomy (GTDB): domain Archaea; phylum Halobacteriota; class Methanomicrobia; order Methanomicrobiales; family Methanospirillaceae; genus MVRE01. The sequence continues at coordinate 35,617 of JAPKXX010000042.1, forward strand.
CCTTATCGAAGGCTTTTCCCGTGTCGGGAAGAAGACCGCGCAGGAGATGTGTGAAAAAGCCGGCCTGAAGGCCACGGCAAAAGTGTCGGGACTTTCCGCAGATCAGCTCAAGGCGCTCCTTGCTGCAATGCAGGAAGTTTCTGTGCCAGCCCCGCTCACCACCCAGTGTCTATCGCCCATTGGTGAGGAACTGATCCGGCGCGGGCCGGCTTCAGTCTTCTCCGGGCACTCGTTCGTAGTTGAAGCTGCAATCGGGTATGGGGGGAAGCTGCCCGCCGAAGGAAATGCGATCATTCTCCGCTTTGCCAACCGCGTCCCGCTCATGTACCAGCAGGGCGCATGCGCGATCACCCAGTGTGTTGCAAATGTGAACTGGAAAATATACAACCTCTCACAGCAGGGACTCCCGATGGGACCGGTCCTTATACTTGTCCATGTCGCATCCACAAACGTGCCCTTCACCAGCGAAAGTAAGGATGCGATTGCGAGTATCCCGGAGATAGAAAAGGAGATTGTTCTCGCTCTGCAGGATCTGGGACGGGATCTCAAACTCTTTGTCTCCCGGCGGGACAAGAACAAGGTAGCCGAGGACCGGGCGCGGGCAGTCTGCGCTATCATCCCCGAGCTTGCCCAGAAAGTATCCGAGATCGTTGAAAAACCGCTGGTCGATACATCTCCCATCGAAGGGAAGCTGATGCGTAAGCTGATCGCCAAGAAATGGACAAAAGACGGGAAGATCACAATCGAGATCAGCAACTATACCGGCTACGATGGCGAGATTTCGGTGTACGACATCTCCCAAGACAATGCAGCGGACGCGGTACCGAAAGCCGGTTTCGTCACAGAAGTGGAAGGCCAGTTCACCAAGGTCTGGAAAGTAGTTGTCGCACCGCAGAAGGTCTGGCGAGTCAGCTACTCCGGTAAGGGCGGGGGGATGCTCGACGTCCGGGGCATAGAGGACGGGAAGAAGATGGTGGTGGATCTCGATGTCTAAGGAAGAACTGGAACGGCAGACGATGTCTTCCCTGCTCTCAATTGCCAATGCATGGTATGACCAGATGAAGGCCGGGGATATCCCATCGATCTCGCTTCCGACACGCACGAAGTATAACATCGAGTACGATGACACAAGCGAGGTCTGGAAGTACGGGGACAAGGAGAGCCTGCGCACCGCGGCAACGGCAAAGAGCGCAACCCATCTTTTGAAGATGGCGTACGTGATCGGGTTTGTCCGTCAGCAGCTGATCGAGAACCGTTCCTCCACACTGAGGGAAATGTACTATATCTCAGAAGGCTGGAAGCGCGCCAAGTTCGGGGCGCAGGATGAGAGTAACTTCCTTGTCGAGGACCTCGAGATCTTAACCGAAGTCCCACGCGAAGGATTCCACCTGCGACCAGAGGAGGACGGGGCGAGCATCTACGGCCCGATGCGAATCAAGGAGATGACACGGCGTGGCTTGAAAACCATCCACTGCCAGGACGATGTCGGCGCCGCGGGATACTCCATCCCCAACAACGTGGAGAACATCGAGTTTGTCGACCATGACGCGAAGTTTGTCATAGCCTTAGAAACCGGCGGTATGTACGACCGGCTGATCGAGAACGGGTTTGACGAAGAATATGGCGCAATTTTGATACATTTGAAAGGGCAGCCGGCGCGCTCCACGAGGAGGATGCTGAATAAAATTAATTCTACCTGGGGTATTCCCGTCCTTGTCTTCACGGATGGCGACCCGTGGTCGTACCGGATCTTTGCATCCGTTGCCTACGGTGCGATCAAGAGCGCACACATGTCGGAGCTGCTCGCAACGCCCAAGGCACAGTTTTTAGGGTTGCAGCCCAGTGACATACGGGATTACAATCTTCCATCGGATAAACTGTCAGAAAAAGATGTAGAAGCTCTCAATGCAGAGCTTACTGATCCGAGATTTGCAACCGATTACTGGAAAAAGCAGATTAATTTGCAGCTTGAGATGGGACTGAAGTCAGAACAGCAGGCGTTTGCTGCGCGGGGGCTGGACTTTGTGACCAAGAAGTATTTGCCGGCGCGGCTGAGTGAGATGGGGATAATTTAGTAAAGATTTCAGGGAGGCAGAATGAACATCGGTGACATGTACCTTGATGGTGAATATCAAAAACACAATCCCACGTGGGATGTGGAGGATGCCCCATGGAAGGCGGACCTGATCTTTGATATGATACAGAAGCACCGGTTCGAACCAAAGACCATCTGCGAAGTGGGGTGCGGCTCCGGGGAAATCCTTCACCAGCTACAGCAACGGATGTCCCCGACATGCACGTTTGCTGGCTATGAAATATCTCCCCAGGCATATAAATTATGCATGCAGCGTGCGAATGAGCGGATGTGTTTCAAGCTGAAAAATTTCATCGAAGAGAGCGATGCCACCTGCGATCTCATTCTGCTTATTGATCTTATTGAACATCTGGAGGATTATTTCCAGTTTCTCCGTGAAATTAAGGGTAAAAGTCAATATAAAATTCTGCACATTCCGATTGAGATGTTTGCACTATCGGCTCTTTATCCCCAATTTCTGCTCGGACAAAGAAAAAAAGTGGGGCATCTCCATTATTTCTCAAAAGAGACCGCACTCCAGATGCTGAGGGATTTGGGGTATGAAATCCTTGATTATTCCTACACTGCGGGATATTCACTACCGAGGAACTATGGAGTGAAGGATCGGCTCCTGAAAATGCCGCGGCGACTTTTTTTCCGGCTTAGCAGGGATTTGACGGTGAGAGTATTTGGAGGATATTCACTCCTGGTACTGGTGAAGTGAAATGCGGACTTCATCTCTTCTGCAAGGGAACCACTCTGAAATTGTTGGGGGTGAATAGGTGGTCGATTATACTCTTGCGCTCTTTGCAAATATGTATCCGGCGTTTGATGGCGATTACCGTGCGAACTTTATCAGGCAGATGGTTAGAGATCTTGAATTGCGTGGTGTTGCGGTAAAAAAAGCGGTCAAGACATCGTCATCTATTTCCGGTTATTTCCCTTTCTACTACCAGTCGCTTCTTCTTTCCCGTGATCGGGATCTTGATCTCCTTCAGGCCGAATACATTCCCCACAGCAGCCTTATCCCCGCTTTTTTCAAGCGGTGGGATGTCCCGCTTATTATGAAATTCCACGGGGATGATGCTAGGATCTATCCTTTCAAAAACCGTTTTAACCTGATACTCACCCGTTCCATGCTAAAACGTGCGGATTATGTGATCACAACAAGCGAAGAGATGCGGCAGGTTTTGATGGGCATTGGCGCTAATCCAGATCGGATCTCTGCTATCCATACTGGTGTTGATACAGTATTTCTCTCGCCGGCATCAAAAGAGGAATCGCGGAAAAAGCTGGGACTTACTTTTGAATCAACACTTTTTTTGTTCGTGGGCAGGCTGCATATATGGAAGGGAATTGGGGAACTTCTTGAAGTCGCAAAGATGTGCCCAGATCTCGGGTTTGTTTTTGTCGGTCCCGGGCCTGTTCCGATACATACTGCGAACTGCATGTTTGTTGGTACAAAAACTCCACGTGAGGTAAGGGAATGGCTGAATGCATCTGATTGTCTCGTGCTGCCTACCCATACGGAAGCAGTTCCCACATCGGTGATGGAGGCCTTTGCATGCGGTCTTCCTGCAATCACAACGGATGTTGGGGGATGTCCGGAGATTGTTGAACATCAGAAAAACGGACTTATTGTTCCCGTACGGGACGTCAAAGCTTTGAAGGATGCCGTTATGTGGATGCATCATAACCCGGATCAGCGCAGGGAGATGGGAAAACAAGGGCGGATGACTGTAATAGAAAGATTTGATCACAACAAAATGATCGAGAAATTGATTACCGTACATCGCATCCTTCTGCAACGAAAAAAAAATCCCTAAAAAAAAATTTCAGCGGGTTACTCTGGTTTAGTCTTGCATATTACTTCACCGAAAATCCGATACGCGTTTTCAACACTAAAATCGACCTCAGCGCGTACATATGCATTATCTGCCAGTTTTTTCTGTAATTTTGTATCAGCTAGTAAATGTTCAATGCCCTGTGCCAGTTTTGTCGGATCGTTGTCATCTACTACCAGACCACACTGATGTTTTTTAAAATACCATGAAATAAATGAATTTTTTGGGGCATGAACAAGGATCGGTCGTTTTGATGCCAGATATTCACCAATCTTTCCGGGTGCGGACGTTTTTATGATTTCTGGGAAGGGAGAATTGAAGGCAAGGGGTAAGAACAAGAGATCTGCATTTCGCTGGATATCAGGTATTATATGTGCAGGTTGATGTTTGTGTATGATTACCGCACCGGAGATATCGTTCATCGATAATCGAATCGAGGATTGAGGTGTATAAATATGCAGTTTGATGTCAGGTCTCTTCAGTAGGGTCAGTGCAAAAAGAAGGTTTTTAAATGCGGTGTAATGGGCATCGTAAATGGCACCTGTATAGATAATGTTTTTATTATCATGAGTTGTTGCATCTGCGGTGATACACGACTCGTATTCGGCAAGGTCAACCGGGTTGTGGATTATGGTCGATGCAATGCCATATCTTGTACGATATTCTTCATACAAGCATTCGTTAGGAACAATAATTCCCGACGAGCTTTTTAATATAATTCTCTCGTATTTTTCAGCGAATGCCCGCTGGACGGGATGTGTCCATTGCCGGGAATAATAATCGAATATATAGAAAAAGAACGGCAGTCCCAGTGACTGGCTGGCAAGAAATGCAGCTGGTGGATCGAAAAGCTCACCTGTACAGACAACAACGGCATCACACTTCTCTTTTTTAAGGATTTTTTTAAATTGGTAAACACGCAATGACAGTAACAAATTAAAAATAAAAGAAAGGTGGAGAACACAGGCACACCGGACAAGCCCACGGACGATTTGGTATTCCGGCTGAATGAAATAGGTAGGTGCTTTAAGGGCTGTGGAGCAGTTCCCCAGACTGCCATAGAGATGGATATTTTTCAGGGTGATCAGGCAGTATTCCTTGGTATCCGTGTTCTTGAGCAGATGGTAAAGTACCATGGACTGTCCGGATTGTGACGGAGGCAGCCCCAGAGAAATGAGTGCAAATTTTTTCATATGTCATTGAGTAATGATAGCCTTTCATGTGGTATATGTCGGAAATCGATGGAATCCAAGGATAATCTTTACTACCGTTATGCTTACCTGATCCATTAAATATTCCTGGGGGATTCTCCAGGTGGGTTTCTGTGACAGAACGAAATCAACGCACTGGAGGAGAGTATCTTTGTCTGCTCCCGAAAGGACATTGCTCCCGCATTCAATGGTCTCAGGTCGTTCGGTGACATCGCGGATAGTTACGTTGGGAATGTGGAAAATACAGCACTCCTCCTGTACGGTTCCGCTGTCACTCAATACACACCGTGCATTCTGTTCGAGTTTAATAAAGTCAAAGAACCCAAACGGGCTGTGGAATTGAATGTTTGACTCTTTCGTATCGATGTCGAACTGATCCAGCTTATCTTTTGTTCTGGGATGCAGACTGCAGATGACCGGGATTTGATATTTTTGTTGCAATGATTCCATCGAATCGATCAACTGGCAGAACCTGTCGGGAGTGTCAACGTTTTCAGCCCGGTGCATGGTAACACAAAAATAGTTTTTCTGTTTCAATTTCAAACGCTGAAGAATATCTGATTTATTTATCTGCTTTTTATAATGTTCTATCACTTCAAAAATCGGGTTTCCGATGACATGGATACGTTCTCCCGGTATCCCTTCCCGTATCAGGTTTGCACGGCTGCGTTCAGTATAGGGAAGCAGCACATCGCTGCAGTGGTCAATGATCCGCCGGTTCACTTCCTCGGGAACACGGTCGTCATAACACCGGTTTCCAGCCTCCATATGATAGACCGGAATACCCCGTCTTTTTGCAACGATTGCCGAGAGGCTGCTGTTGGTATCTCCAAGAAGTAATATTTTGTCTGGATTTTCCGCAAGAATGACCTTTTCCGAAGCCTGTATGATCCGGGCAATCTGTTCACCAGTAGTTGTTCCCTTGACATGAAGATAATGATCGGGTTTGCGAACCCCCAGTTCCTGAAAAAAGATATCACTTAAATTTTTCTCGAAGTTCTGACCTGTGTGAACGATGACATGGTGACAGCAGCGATCGAGTTTTTCAA
>JAPKXX010000096.1 GCA_026394595.1 Methanoregula sp.
AGGTGCAGGCCTTCCCCGTGCATCTATTGCAAAGGAACTCACGCCCATATGCAAAAGAGCCGGAATATGATCGATGAGACAGGTCTCAACCGCATTGAAGACATGAGTCCGGCACGCCGGGTCAATCCGAATGGGGAAGATGCGGCGGGTACTGTCACGGATACCAAGGAATCTGCATGATGTATCGGTTTTATCCAAATTTATTTTGGATTGGAGCAGCGGTTCGATCAGACAATCCTCAGAGACCATTGCCTCTGCCGTGCCCTGCACGATCAGTTCAAACCGGATATCACACCCCCGGGCATGGGTGAGCCGGATCAAATCCTCAATTTCTGAACCTGAAAGCTCTGGTGAGATAGTAAGCCTTGAGAACTGCGGGGCAAGGTTACACGCTGTCCTGTGGTTGAAGACATTCAGCCCTGTGGAGCCAAATATCTCGATATTTGGCATCGTATCTCTGACAGCACATGCTGCCCCGGTGCTATCCACCATGCAGGAGGCAATCCCATCGGTGTGGAGCGTAGGGAGAAGTGCCCGGATCATTTCAATCTCAGGTTTGTGGGTGATCTTCTGGAGTTTCCAGACCAGCGCGACATCCCCTTCTTTACAGATAGCGAGCGCAGACCTGAGCTGAGATTGGATCAAACCGGGGCTGACTTTTGTACTGTATGAGGATGTACATTCCGCGAGTTTTGGTTCAAAGTATAGTATGTTGCATCCCGCGGTTACGGCTGCCCTGACCCCCTCAAGATGGTCTGTGTAGACTGCTAATTCCGGGGAATCGTCCGGATAATTTCTGGAGTGGCCAGCAGGTGATAATAAAACCTGCACCTCCGAATCCCAATCGTCGTGTACTTTTTTTACCGCCTTTTCAGATGGTCGTTCAGCATTCACGAGAGCCTTTTCTGCCTGTATAAGGAACTCCCGGCGTATCTGGTTCAGTCCTGAGACCGGTGCAAACATACCGCCGTTATAATTGGTTGTGAACCTGTGGATGGTAAAGGGGGTGCCGCCGGTCTTTGTCAACTGCATTTTGAACTGTCCTGCAGTAAGGGGGCTGGTTCTGGCATGTGAAAGCCTGAGAACGGGTGCATAGGAAATAGTAACCTGCCCCGCTTCCCTGGTATAGATAATCCCGTCAAGCAACAGCCTGCCCTCGTCATCTACCTGCACCGCAAGATCGATGGGAATCCGTTGAAGAGGTGGGGGAATTGCCCTGGCAATAATCCGGTGCGCCTGCGCCGCAAGTTTCTTACTGGAGGTAAGAAAGACAAAAGATCCACGTTCTACCGGACGAGGTATTATAAAAGATGTCCCGGCAGGTTCAATACAGGGCTGGGTGTTGAGGGAAAACCCGAAATCCTGATCAGAATGATTTGGTATAGAAAAGAACAACCCGTCACCTTTAGTGAGTTCGATTGGTGTCTGGGATCGCAATGTCACCATGCCGGTACTGGTGTTGTATTTGGTCACTATGCCGATCATAAGCCCGCGGTTGTCCGGCTGTTTCCTGCCCATGAGAGCCGCGTTGCGTTCTCCAAAAAGGTAACCCCCGGTAAAACCCCGGTTGAATGCGAGAGCAAGATCCCGGATTTCAGGTTCCTGTGGTGACCAGGTCCCAGAAGCTATCGCGTCGAGTGCCTTCCTGTATATTGATACAACGACAGCGACATATTCAGGGGCTTTCATCCTCCCTTCGATCTTGAGCGAAACAATGGGCGACTGAACCAGCTTTTGCAGATGGGGATACGTGCACAGGTCTTTTGGAGAGAGGAGATAGTGTTCAGGGTATGAAATGTCCTGCACAGTGAGAGGACGCCCGTATATATCCATCTCACCCGTCACCATTGTATACGGCTTCCGGCATGGCTGGGCGCACATCCCGCGGTTTCCGCTCCTCCCGCCAATGACTGAGGAAAGGAGGCACTGGCCCGAGTAGCAGTAACAGAGTGCCCCGTGGGCAAACACTTCAAGGCCGATATCGGCATGCACCGTTTCGCGAGCGATCTCCTGTATCTCTTCAAGGGAAAGTTCCCGGGCAAGTACAACCCTGGAAAAACCATGCTCAGCCGCCCAGAGAACGCCCTCGCTATTATGGATGGTCAGCTGGGTGGAGGCATGGAGCGGGAGATCAGGGACGACCTTTTTTGCGAGCGCTGCAATACCGATGTCCTGTACCAGCACGGCATCAACACCGGTTGTGTAAAGCCAGATGAGGTAATCCCCTGCTTTGGCAAGCTCGCGGTCATGGATGAGAGTATTTACGGTTACATACACCCTGACCCCATGGGCATGTGCATATGTCACCGCCTCTGCGATCTCTTCCCGACTGAAATTTTTTGCATACTTCCGTGCACCGAACTGTTTCCCGCCAAGGTACATAGCATCCGCCCCTGCAGCGACACCTGCGCGGAATGCCTCTATCGAACCTGCCGGTGCAAGGAGTTCAGGAATCCTGTGTTTATTTTTTTGTGGGCCGGAATGCAACATGAAATGTCCTTCCTACCGTACTAACAAATCGAAGATACCCATCGAGAGAAGCAGGGTGATGAGCAAGATGGTGATGTATCCTGTCATGGTCATGAGAATGGAGAGATCACGGCGCCAGCCAAGTACCCATGCGATTGGAGGACATACGTAGAACCCCAGTGTCATGACGCAGGGTATGAGACCATAGATCCCGTATTTTGATAACATCCCCGACTGTTGTGCCCTGTCGCCTGATTTCTTCAGAAACTTTGCGATTCGTTCGGAATGTTCACCCAGTGTATCAAAGATATCATACAGCAGGAAAATAACGCCGGCTGCAATGCAGACAAGCACATAGAAAACAAAGACGGGGGGCAATCCCAGCCCGATTCCTATAGGTGCTGCGCCATACTCGATCACAAAGGTGCTGGTTATCAGGGCAATGGTTGCGGGGAGGGAGAGGGTGAAAATAACAACAGGAAGAAGGGGCAGTACGATGGCAAGCAGTACAAATTTGGCAATCGCGCCGGCCATGTGTTCAAGATAATGGGTGAAGGATACGTCCTCCATATGTCTGGTATCAGGATATGGCGGGGATGGGATAAACGGGTTTCTTTCAATCAGCAAAAAAAGGCTGTCCCGGCAAACAACCGGAATATGAGAAAAACCGGGGGATGTCACCTTTTTTACCCTCTACAGCCAACAGAGAGACAGCCATGAAAATTGTCGCTGCCCTGACCGATCCGGACCACGCGGCCCTTGCACAGAAGCAGGGTGCAGATATCGTCGAGCTTAGGCTGGATCTCATCCCCGGTGATCCGGTACAGCAGGTGCAGCAGTGCAGGGCGCGCTGCACGCTTCCCGTTATCGCAACATTCCGTTCTGCCGACGAAGGGGGCAGGTACTTCGGGAACGCTGACGAGTGGGCGGAGGCCATAAAACCGGTCGTCCCACTCGTGGACTACGTGGATGTAGAGCAGCGGTTTGCCCGGCATGTTGGGATGGTGCGGGCTTCCGGAAAGAAGATCATTGCCTCGCACCATTCAGGCCAGATGGTGCCGCTCCATATCCTGTTTGTTATGGAGCGCGAGCTCCGCGCTTACGGGGATATACCCAAGATCATCATCACTCCACAGAACGAGGACGATGTGATCGACCTAATCGCGTTCACCCGGGCTGCCAGCAAACCGATCTGCACCGGAGTGCTGGGTGACCGGTTCCGGTACGCCCGCGCCATCCTGCCGCTGTTCGGGTCGGAGCTGGTGTACTGCAGTGTCGGGACGCCGACTGCAGAAGGTCAGTATACGGTTGAGGAGTTTAGGACACTCTTACGAATGCTGGGGAATTAGTCTTTTTTCTTGTTTTTTTGTTCAGCTGAATATGAGTCGTTATTTATACTCCCGGAACAGCGCCGGGTTCTGCCGCCGGATCCAGAAGTGCAGGACAAGCTACCCGCCCGCAAGCCCGGAAAAAAAATTACTGGTACTTCGCCTGCTCCAGCAGGCAGTCTAGGAGCACTAACGCCAGCATCGCTTCGGCAACGTGGAGTATGCGGGGGACGATGCAGGGGTCATGACGTCCCTTGACCGAGATTTCGACCTCATTGCCATGGATGTCTTGTGTCCGCTGGGTCTTTGCAATGGACGGTGTCGGTTTCACCGCGATGCGCACGACAATATCCTGCCCCGTGGAGATGCCGCCGAGGATGCCGCCGGCATGGTTGCTGTAAAACCCGTCCCTAGTCATCTGGTCGTTATTCTCGCTGCCGTACCTTTTTGCTGCCGCAAAACCGTCACCGATCTCGACACCCTTGACCGCACCGATGCCCATCATGGTGCCGGCAATGAGCGCGTCCAGTTTTCCAAAGACCGGGTCGCCAAGGCCGGCCGGGCATCCGTTCGCGGTAATTTCTGCAATACCACCGACTGAATCCCCTGCTTCTTTAGCAGAAAGGATCTCCTTCTCGATCTCTTTGGGAGATATTTTCCCGTGCACCTCAAAAATCCGGCCGGCAACCGTGATCCCCTTCTCTTTCAGGATCTTCATGGCCACAGCCCCCGCTGCCACCCGTGCAACTGTTTCGCGCCCGGAACTTCTCCCCCCGCCCCGGTGGTCGCGGATCCCGTACTTTTCCTGGTACGTGTAGTCTGCGTGGCCGGGCCGGAAGACGTTCCGGAGGGCTTCGTAGTCTTCAGACCTGACGTCCGTGTTTCTCACGAGCAGTGCGATTGGTGCCCCTGTGGTTTTTCCTTCAAATGTTCCGGAAAGGATTTCAACCGTGTCGTATTCCCGTCGTGCGGATTCAAGTGTACTCTTGCCCGGACGCCTGCGGTCGAGAAGGGGTTGCACATCCGCCTCCCTCAATTCAATCCGTGGCGGGCATCCGTCAATTACCACGCCGAGTGCCTTGCCATGGCTTTCGCCGAATGTGGTGATTTTAAAATTTTTGCCAAATGTGTTCATAGAACCATCTCCCGGATTCGTTCGATAGGCGCATCGATCCCGAAGAAGAGGTAGAACTGCTCGCGTGCCTGCTCGATGAACATTTCGGTACCGGTAATGGTCCTGCATCCTATCCGGCGTGCCTGCTCGATGAGCGGCGTTTCCGGTGGTGTATATACAAGATCAAAAACCGTCATCTCCTTGTTCAACTGGTCATCACGCAGCGGGCTATGGTCATCAGGATGCATGCCAAGCGGGGTTGCGTTCACCACAAGGTCGGGTTTTATCCGGTCGATTTCCTGCAAATCCCCCCAACGGCACCCGAACCGTTCTGCAAGCGTCTGAGCGTTCTTTGGGGTCCTGTTCAGAATTGTCACTTGCATATCAAGGTCAGTGAGGGCGTACGCCGCCCCTGCTGCCGCGCCGCCGGCTCCGAGAAGTACCGCGTTTACGCCTTTTAATGAGATCAGCGGTTTACGTATACCAATCCAGTCGGTGTTATACCCGATCGCTGACCCACAGGCAAAGACCACGGTATTCACCGCGCCAATGTGCTGGGCAGCATGCTCATCAATTTCATCCAGATATTCAATTATATCCTGCTTGAAAGGAATCGTCACTGAAAGTCCTTTCACATCCAGTTCCCGGGCGACGTTCATTATCTCATCGATCTCCGGGTCCTCGAACCAGGTGTAGGAATAATTGAGTCCATAATTGGCAAAGAGTGTATTGAATAGGGCAGGACTTTTGCTGTGAGCGCAGGGATAACCTGCGACCCCCAGAAGACGAGTCAACGGGTCTCGCGCCGGATCTGTCAGTATTGCTTCAAGAGCATGTAATTTTGGGGTTGGAATGCGGCCTGTTTTAAAAAATGCCATCCCGGTCTCCCTCTGTTTTTCCATAACCATGCCATTATGAAGGATGTGCATCAGGTTCCCGGTTGCCACCTCCACCGTGGTCTCACTCGTATCAATACAGAAATCCGCCGCTGCATGGTAGTGTTGCCGACGTCGTTCCATCATCTCCGCGATTTCCTCACGCAACGGAAGACCGGTGAGCGGGGGACGTGGTTTTCTTTTCAGCCGTTGTTCGATGGTATCGATATCTGCAACCAGAAGAACCAGAACGCTTTCCTTTCGCAGGCGCTCCATATTCGAAGGATCAATCACCACACCACCCCCGGTGCTGACCACCACGTCCTTTTGAGGGAGTTGTGCAATTACCTCGCGCTCAACCGCACGGAACCGTTCTTCACCCTCATCATGGAAGATACTCGGTATAGAACGCCCTGTCTTTTGCTCGATAAGATTATCAGTATCGATAAAGGGGAAGTTGAGCTGCCCTGCGAGAATTTTTCCGATCTCAGTTTTTCCGGTCCCCCGGAAACCGCACAACACGATCCGTCTCATAGTCCTGCCCCTGCCAGCGCCTCCCAGAAACCTGGGAACGATTTATTCACGCACTCTGCATTTTCGATGGTGATTTCTCCGATGCCAAGCCCGAGCACGGCAAAACTCATTGCCGTGCGGTGATCATCAGCCGGATTGATGGTGCCACCGTGCAGCGGGAGAGGATGGATCGTTATTGAGTCCGGGTCTACGTGAACGTCCCCTCCGAGATGGTTCAGCCGCTCTGCTGTACCCATGATACGGTCGCTCTCTTTGAACTTTAAATGGCTGATGCCACGGATGGTAGTGGGGGTTGATGCCACCGCTGCCACCATGCAGAGGGTCTGAACTGTGTCAGGGGATGATGACATATCACACTCGATACCAACGAGTTCGCCCGTCCGTTCAACAGTCATGGTTTCAGACCCTTCCTGGACGGTGCAACCCATCGAGGCAAGCAGCTCAAGGAACTGCCGGTCTCCCTGGACCGAGTGGGGATTAAGATTTTCTACCGTTACCCTGCCGCTGCATATGGCAGCGATGGCAAAGAAGTAGGATGCGGATGAGAAATCCCCCTCAATATCATAGCTCCTTGCCTGGTAATGGTGACGGTTGCTGACGCTGAACGAGCGGTGCTGATCATCCATCATCACCCGTGCACCAAACGCACGCATGATCTTTACCGTTACATCAAGATAGGAACCGGAGACTGGCAGAGAAGGGATCTCTAGTTCCACCGGCTGTTGTGCATACGGCGAGGCGATGAGCACAGACGATATAAACTGGCTGCTCATGGTCCCATCGATCTTCGCTGTTCCCCCTTTCAGAGTTCCCCGCACCCGTAGTGGCGGGTAACCGGTTTTTTTTAAGAATTCGACCGTCCCGCCAAGTGAACTGAGTGCATCTGTGAGTGGCCCTACCGGCCGCTCCTGCATACGGCTGCTGCCGGTCAGGATGATTGGCTGGTCGCAGAGCAGGGCAAGGGAGGTAAGCAGACGTAGGCTTGTGCCTGAGTTTTTCAGGTCGAGTGTTTTTTCCTGGCCGCAGGTAAAATGCCCGTCCAGACCCCTGATACGGATAAGGGCGGGATCGGCATGAATTTTGACCCCGAGCGATTCCAGTGCATATCTTGTCAGATCGGTATCCTCTGCGATGAGCGGATTATGGAGGAAGGACATACCATTTGCAAGTGCTGCGATGATCATTGCCCGGTGCGTGTAGCTTTTGGATGGCGGGGCGCAAAAGCGACTTTCAACACCATGTGCACGTGAGAGTGATTTGATCATTGCGGTATCCCGGTTTTTTTATAACACCCAAGCTCTTTTACAATCGTCATTGTCTTTAAGTATATAATGGCATCACGGTATCCCGGGGAGGTCGAGTAATCAATAAAAAAGACATAATTTCCCATCCCCCGTTTTGACGGGCGGGATTCGATCCGTGTCAGGTTGATTTTCTTGACCGCAAATACTGCCAGCAGGTCATGGAGCAGCCCGGCGCGGTCGGCACTTGGATCAATGATGATGCTGCATTTCTCGGGTTTTTCCTCTCTGTCCGGAGTACAGGAAATCCTGACAAACCGGGTAATGTTCTCTGAATTGTTCTCAATATGCTCAATAATGATGGGAAGGTGGTACACCGATACCGCAAAGGATTAGACAATCGCCCCTGAAGTCTTGTCCTTCTGCACCTCGACAGCACTCGCTGCATTGCTGCTGGTGTGGATGACCGGAATTCCCCACTGCTCCAGATGGTCGCTGCACTGTTCATGCGTTTGGGGATGGGCGTAGATTTTTG